>NZ_JBSQBM010000007.1:0-242794 GCF_059417685.1 Paenibacillus sp. LT-B23
ATATGGAGAGGTGTCCGAGCTGGCCGAAGGAGCACGATTGGAAATCGTGTAGGCGCCAAAAGCGTCTCGAGGGTTCGAATCCCTCTCTCTCCGCCAGATATTATTTATTGTAAGGCCCGTTGGTCAAGCGGTTAAGACACCTCCCTTTCACGGAGGTAACAGGGGTTCGATTCCCCTACGGGTCATAATATGGAGGCTTAGCTCAGCTGGGAGAGCATCTGCCTTACAAGCAGAGGGTCGGGGGTTCGAGCCCCTCAGCCTCCACCATTTATTTCTTATATAGTATTCCCTAATATTATCGCGGGGTGGAGCAGTTCGGTAGCTCGTCGGGCTCATAACCCGAAGGTCGCAGGTTCAAATCCTGCCCCCGCAACCAATTAATTTTCTTAATGGAACATTGTTATGGAACTGTGGTGTAGAGGCCTAACATGCCTGCCTGTCACGCAGGAGATCGCGGGTTCGAATCCCGTCAGTTCCGCCATTTTTACAAAGTTATACTACCCTGTTGGGAGCCATTAGCTCAGTTGGTAGAGCACCTGACTTTTAATCAGGGTGTCGAAGGTTCGAGTCCTTCATGGCTCACCATTCATGAACTCATATGTCATGGATATCATTGTATTGCGGACGTGGCTCAGCGGTAGAGCATCGCCTTGCCAAGGCGAGGGTCGCGGGTTCGATTCCCGTCGTCCGCTCCATATTTGCGCCCTTAGCTCAGCTGGATAGAGCGTTTGACTACGAATCAAAAGGCCGGGAGTTCGAATCTCTCAGGGCGCGCCATTTAACTTCATAAGCCGGTGTGGCGGAATTGGCAGACGCGCGCGACTCAAAATCGTGAGGGAAACCGTGGAGGTTCGAGTCCTCTCACCGGCATGTATTTCGGGATGTAGCTCAGCTTGGTAGAGCACCTGGTTTGGGACCAGGGGGTCGCATGTTCAAATCGTGTCATCCCGATTCAAAAGGAAAGTCGCTTGAAGAAGCGGCTTTTTTGTTGTATTTGTTGTCTTTTTTTGTATAAATCAGTAATCGTCAGGCCACACTAACACAAAAAGTGGGACGGAAGGGATTACTGTGAAGCGATTAAGCTGGAAAAAACAAATTAAACGACGCTGGAAGCAGTGGAGAAGAACGGTGTGGGCCTGTACTATTTTTGGATCGGCTTGTTTGCTGGCAGGTTTCGGTATTCTGTTTTCACGTCATATGCAAACTATGCTGTCACAGCCCCTCGCTACTACCGTTATGGCGGACGTTGATTCGGAGGAGCCTTCACACACGAGTCCGGCCGAAGTGCATTCCTCGCAGGTGCAGTTATTGCAAAGTATCCGTGCTTCGGGCATCAGTAGGAAGGCTCATTTGTTAACCACCTATGTGTGTGGCACAGAGACGCTTTCCTTGGGAATGTTAAGTTCGCAGCAGTTAGAGAGCTTGCTGAAGCAGCATCCCGATTGGAAGGGACGGTTAAATACCAGAGGCGAGGTGTGGCTGGAGCGTAAGGTGGAGGATTTGTCGGAGTTATGCAAACAGCACGCCTACATGGGGATGAGTATGGATGGACAACTTACTTTGTTTGAAGGGCCGCCTAAAAAAGAAAAAGTAATTCGGACTTTCTTTCAGCTGGATGTGGGATCAATGGAGACGGCTCTGCCCGAGGGAGTGTATGAGCAGCTCCAGCAGGGAATCCGTGTGCAGGATATGAACGAATACAACAGTGTGATCTCTACTTTTAGTGATTTTGCAGTGGAGCGAACACAGCGGGTATTGAAGCAGCAATATTGATTATATGCAAGAAAGAGGCGTGTAGGCTTTGCCCGGGGGGGTGAGGCGTATAACGTCTCTTTTTTGTGTTGAACTTAGGATTAAACTTTTTACTCTATTAGATGCAAAGTTTTGTTATAATGAAATGAACGACACATATGTTCGCTTTGTTTAGCATTTGGCAATGATTATGGTTTTGATATTAAATCGTTGATGGCTAGTTAACGCCGTATTTTGGCGATAGGGGAGAGATTTTTTTGCGTTTTCTAGGAATTGATCCGGGTATTGCAATTGTGGGCTTTGGATTTGTGGACAAGATCGGCAGTAAGGTGGTTCCTGTTCAATATGGCTGTATCCAGACGGAGGCCCATACACCGGAAGAAGAGCGATTGCTTCATGTATATGAAGGCATGCTGCAATTGATTGATAAATATAAGCCTGATGCGGTAGCACTGGAGAAGCTTTTTTTTAATCGTAACGTAACTACTGCGATGTCTGTAAGTCAGGCACGCGGCGTGCTGGTACTGGCTGCGAAGCAACGTGGTTTGCCTATAGGGGAATATACACCTATGCAGGTGAAGCAGGCCATTGTAGGGTATGGAAAGGCTGAGAAGAAGCAAGTACAGGAAATGGTAAGAATGTTTCTGAAGCTTCAAGTCGTGCCCAAACCGGATGATGTGGCGGATGCTTTGGCAGTGGCTATTTGCCATGCGCATTCATATGGACTAAATTCAAAATTAAATGAGGTATTGCGAAAATGATAGATTTCTTGCGTGGTTCTGTGGCTCACTTGGAAAATGAATATGTCGTATTGGATGTACAAGGGGTCGGGTACCGGGTATTTTGTCCGAACCCGTATGCCTTTGCTAAAACAGAAGGGCCGATTGTCATCTATATTCATCATCATGTAAGGGACGATGCTACTTTACTGTTCGGGTTTGCGACTCGTGAGGAACAGCAGTTGTTCCGTAAGCTGATTGATGTATCCGGAATTGGGCCGCGTGTGGCGCTTGGTATTTTGGGAGGCGGTACGCCCACTCATGTGGTAACGGCAATCTATCAAGAGAACATCGCGTTTCTCACCAAGCTGCCGGGCATCGGTAAAAAGACGGCGCAACGCATGATTCTGGATTTGAAGGACAAGCTGGACGGCATCGGCTCAGTCGGGATCGCGACCGGATTGTTTGCGGAGCCTGTCGTGGAGGAAGGCGAGGGTTCCTATTGGAGCGAGGCACGAGAAGCACTTAAGGCGCTGGGCTACACAGATGTGGAGCTGGATAAGGTATGGAGCAGAATGAAGAAAGACGCGAAACCTGATGAATCTGCCGATATTTTGATGAAACGGGCTTTGCAACTGTTGTTTGCCGGATAGGGCGATGATGTCCATTAAAAGAAGTCTGGTGAAAAGAGGAGCGATGGAATATGGATGACCGGATTATTTCCGCCAATTTGATGATGGAAGACCAGACGGCGGAGCTAAGCCTTCGCCCCCGTTATCTGAACGAATATATCGGGCAAAATCAGGTGAAAGAAAATTTGAAAATATATATTGAAGCGGCCAAGATGCGTAAAGAGGCGCTGGATCATGTGCTGCTGTACGGTCCGCCTGGATTGGGCAAAACGACGCTCGCCAATATTATCGCCAACGAGCTGGGTGTTAATTTACGCACGACCTCAGGCCCAGCAATTGAAAGACCCGGAGATTTGGCAGCGTTGCTGACCAATCTTCAAGAGGGCGATGTTTTGTTCATTGACGAGATACATCGCCTGCACCGTACGGTGGAAGAAGTCATGTATCCGGCAATGGAGGATTTTGCGCTGGACATTATGATTGGTAAAGGCCCAAGTGCACGTTCAGTCCGTCTGGATTTGCCGCCCTTTACGCTTATCGGGGCTACTACGCGCGCTGGGCTGCTTTCTGCGCCGTTGCGTGACCGATTTGGTGTCATTAGTCGGTTGGAGTTCTATACGACAGACGAGCTGGCCTACATCGTATCAAGGAACGCAGATATTATGGAGATTGAGATTGTCGGGGATGCGGCCGAGGAAATTGCATTGCGTTCACGGGGGACACCGCGGATTGCGAATCGGCTGTTAAAAAGGGTACGTGATTTTGCCCAAGTTGCAGGAGACGGTATTATTCATTCGGAGCTGGCCGCAGAGGCGTTAAAGAGACTGCAAATTGATCCGCGCGGACTGGATGAAATTGATCATAAAATGCTTAAGGCGATGATTCATTCATTCCGTGGCGGACCTGTGGGATTGGATACAATTGCAGCGACCATTGGTGAAGAAAGTCAGACGATCGAGGACGTGTATGAGCCATATTTGTTGCAAATCGGCCTTCTGCAAAGAACGCCGCGGGGTCGGATGGTGACTCCGGCGGCCTATGCTCATCTCGGAATTCCCATGCCAACGGATTCACGGTGAGCAGGGAGTGTGTACTTTTATCACATGAGAACAGGCAGTATCGCCTCATACACAGAAAAATGTAGCTGAAATTAGTTCTTGACGTGGTTACACGGCTATGTACTCGTATGATATTGCTAGACGAATGGTATGGAAAAAGAGTGCGTGAATTAAGATTTGAGCGGGTTCAAGTTTAGGCGTATTTCGCCGATGTATTAAAAGGGACAGGTATGAGTCAAGTTCCCGCCAAATCATGCAGTATGCGTGCTATGACATCCAGAAATGGGGGAGCCAGAAATGAGTGAAAAAGCGTTGAATCGAAACACAATTTTCGGCGTATGGGCGGGTCGGGCCAAACGGGCAGCGGTGGCTATGGTATTAGCTGTAGTTTGCTTGCCTTGGTCTATAACTGTTCATGCCGCTGCCGCCCAAGAGGATATTCGTGTAGTGATCTTTGCGGATCTGGGCAGCAAATATAAAGCGACTGTACCCGCTGTAGCCTTGAAATCATCAGGGGGCCTGAGTGTCGGACAAAACATTGGGGGTAGCTTTCAGTCTTGGACAGGGCTTCCAGACAGTACGGCCCGTTTTAGCGTAGACAGCTATCGGGTGAAGGTACTTGAAGGAAATGAAGCGGCTGCGATAAAAGCAGCTCAAGCATTGCAGAAGACCAATGATAAACCGACGGTTTTTATTGGCTCGAAAAACGGCAGCTCTGTCTATCAGGTGTATGCAGGAATATATGCGAGTGAACAAGCGGCGCAAGCTGCTGTACAGCGTATTTCTACTGCAACGGGAGCACAGGCCGAAGTTACCGGGAATAAGCATTGGTCTACGGGAAACTACGGAAGCGAACAAGAGGCTAATCTCGTTCGAACGACGATTGCTGCCGCAGGTTTTGATGCTTTTACCGTAATTCAATCGAGAGGTCAATATGCTGTGTGGGTTGGTGAAGAGAGTAATGACAGCAAGTTGTCCGCTTTGAAAACAGAACTGGAAAGCAAGCAACCGCGACTTACGCTCTCTAAAGTCGACGCTGCTCAAACCAGACTGATTGTGAGACAGGAAGCAGGAGTAACGACAGGCTCCCAGGTGATGACTCATTACGTGCTGAATGGTTCTGATAATAGCAAGGTAATTGTCAACGGAGGCAACGATGGAATTCAAGTGGTCGAGAGATCACAGCGTACATACCGTGGCGACATGGAGATCGGTATGACGTCAGGACAGCTGGCGCTTGTAAACGAAGTGCCGTTGGAGCAGTATTTGTATTCCGTGGTAGGAGCTGAAGTCTATTCCTCATGGCCGGATGAAGCACTCAAGGCTCAAGCGGTGGCGGCTCGCAGCTATGCGCTTGCCCAAGGCAATCGTTTTCAGATCGGGAACGTGGTGGATGGAACGTTAAGCCAGGCTTATAACGGCAAAGGCTCGGAGCATGCGAATGTTAGCGAGGCTGTAGATGCAACCGCTGGCGAAGTGATTAAAAGTGGTGGCAAGGTGGTCGAAGCTGTATTTTCGTCCAATGCGGGCGGCGTTACAGCGGATGCTTCCGAGGTGTGGAACAGTGGCGGCGAAGCGTTTGCCAGTGTAGATAGCTCAGGGGATATTTCGGCGCAAAAAGGAGCACAGGAGTGGTATCACGTGCTTCTCTCCAGCGGAAAGACAGGCTATATCCGAGAAGATAACGTTAAGGAGCTGGAGGGAGTCACAGAGGCGGGGCTAGACAAGGTCACCGTGACAGCTGAAAATACCAATGTGCGTCCCATTCCTCAAATTCAATCAAACGTGACAGCAGTAGCCAAGGCACAACCGGGTGAAGAAATCATTGTATTGGAAAAGGTACCTCAATCCGGAGACTACGCATGGGTGCGGGGACCCTTTACAGCTGCTCAGCTTGTAAAATCCTTGCAAGGGAAAGTGACAGGCACAGTACCGTCCTCTATTGACCATCTCGATGTCACCAAGCGTGGTCCGTCCGGGCGTGTGCTGGAGGTTGAAGCGAACGGGTCGCCTTTAAAGGTGAAATATCCTGATATGTATCGTTCAGCAATGGGCGGATTGCCGAGCACGCTGTTTGATATTGCGAGTACTGGCAGTTATACTGTATTAGGCGCTGATGGGGCTACTACACATGTAAATGGTGCACAGGGAACTACAATCCTGTCGGCATCAGGGAGCAGCACTTCCAGTGGTAACGGGGTGATCGTCATGAATGAAGATCGTCATGCGCGAGTCATCGATAAAACGCAAAGCTTTATTTTTACAGGCAAAGGGAATGGTCACGGTTTGGGCTTGTCACAATGGGGAGCCAACGGTTTGGCTGATCAGGGGTATGATTACAAGAAAATTTTGCAACACTATTACAAAAATGTGGATATAGTTAAGGACTGACCAATATATGAACGTAAACGACTACGATTTTGAATTACCTGAAACATTAATTGCACAGACACCTTTGCTTGATCGAAGTGCTTCCAGATTACTAACACTGAGCAAGGATAGCGGTGAAGTGGGTCATCATACATTTTCAGATATTGTGCAGTATCTTCAACCCGGCGATACGCTGGTGCTAAATGATACGCGAGTGATTCCTGCACGTTTGTTCGGTATCAAGGAAGACACGGGAGCTAAGGCCGAGGTGTTACTGCTCAAGCAACTGGAGGGTGACCGATGGGAAGCATTGGTAAAACCCGGCAAGAAGCTGAAAAAGGGCGCGGTTATCGTTTTTGGTGATGAGCTGAAGGCGGTCATTGAGGAAGAAGGAGATATGGGCGGAAGAGTGCTCTCATTCTCATATGAAGGTATTTTTCAGGAGATATTGGATCGTCTTGGACAAATGCCGCTTCCACCGTATATCAAGGAGCAACTGGATGACCGTGAGCGTTATCAGACGGTTTATGCCCGGCATGAAGGCTCAGCCGCAGCTCCAACCGCAGGGTTGCATTTTACAGAGGAATTGCTAGATCAAATTAGAGAAAAGGGTGTTTCCATTGCCTTTGTCACACTTCATGTCGGTTTAGGAACGTTCAGGCCCATGTCTGTGGATACGATTGAAGAGCATGTGATGCATGAAGAATATTACTCATTGTCACAGGAAACGGCAGATGTGCTGAACGAAACCAAAACGCGCGGTGGGAGAGTCGTGGCGGTGGGGACAACCAGTTGCCGGACGCTGGAGACGGTGGGCAATACATTCGGTGACGGATTATTACAGGCCAGCAGTGGCTGGACGCAGATTTTTATTTATCCAGGTTATGAATTCCGTGTGGTGGATGCGATGATTACGAATTTTCATTTGCCTAAATCCACATTGGTTATGTTGGTCAGTGCACTGGCGGGCAGGGAGAATATTATGCATGCTTACCAGGAGGCGATTGACCGGGAATATCGGTTTTTCAGCTTTGGGGACGCAATGTTCATTTATTAATTAAGGATGGTAGAGAAAATATGGCACCAGCAATAAGATACGAACATATTAAAACCTGCAAGCAGTCGGGAGCCCGTCTTGGGCGTGTGCATACACCTCACGGGGTTATTGAGACACCAACCTTTATGCCTGTAGGGACACAAGCTACAGTTAAAACGATGAGCCCTGAGGAACTGAAGGAAATGGATGCTCAAATTATTTTGAGTAATACGTACCATCTATTTCTTCGTCCTGGTCACGATATTATTCGTGAAGCGGGTGGGCTGCACAAGTTTATGAACTGGGATCGTCCTATTTTAACGGACAGCGGCGGATTTCAAGTGTTTTCATTGAGTGAAATGCGTAAAATTACGGAGGAGGGCGTTCATTTCCGCTCTCATTTGAATGGAGATAAGTTGTTTCTTTCGCCGGAAGTGGCCATGGAAATTCAAAACTCGCTCGGCTCGGATATTATGATGGCCTTCGATGAATGCCCTCCTTTTCCTGCTGAATATGAGTATGTGAAAAAGTCGTTGGAACGTACCAGCCGTTGGGCTGAGCGTTGTCTGGAGGCGCACGTGCGCCCTCATGATCAAGGGTTGTTTGCCATTGTTCAAGGGGGCATGCATGAAGATCTGCGTAAGCAGAGCGCGGCGGATTTGACTTCCATGGATTTCCCGGGGTATGCTATTGGTGGACTGAGCGTAGGTGAACCGAAGCATTTGATGTATGAAGTGCTGGATTATACGCTTCCTCTGCTTCCTACTAACAAGCCACGCTATTTGATGGGCGTAGGTTCACCGGATGCCTTGATTGAAGGCGCTATCCGTGGTGTGGATATGTTTGATTGCGTACTTCCAACACGAATTGCTCGCAATGGGACAACGATGACCAGCCAAGGTCGTCTTGTCGTTCGCAACGCCAAATATGCAAGAGATTTTGGCCCGCTTGATCCGGCTTGTGATTGCTATACCTGTCGTAATTATTCACGTGCTTACTTACGACACTTGATTAAAGCGGATGAAACCTTCGGGCTCCGACTGACAACGTATCATAATTTGCATTTCTTAATTCAATTGATGCGCAATGTCAGACAAGCGATTATGGATGACAGGCTGCTTGATTTCCGCGATGAATTTTTTGAGCAGTACGGTCTTCATGATAATGATAAAGGCTTTTAAGTTTTTGGGGAGAGTATACGAAAGGGGGATTTAACATGTTTCATTTTGCTACAGCTGCTGCTGCACCCGGTGGAACTGGAGGACTTTTTCAAATGATCTGGCCACTGGCGCTGATGTTTGTAATCTTCTATTTCTTGCTGATTCGTCCGAATCAGAAAAAACAGAAGCAGCGTCAAACGATGCTTCAAGCCTTGAAAAAAGGTGATAAAGTGATTACGATCGGAGGTCTTCATGGTACAATTGTGGAGATTACGGACGATGTGGTCGTTTTACGTGTGAATGATGTTACAAAGCTGACCTTTGATCGCAGCGCGATCAGCAATGCGATTGCAAAAGATACAGCTTCCGAGGAAGTTGTTTCCAAGTCATAGAATATTAGCAGTAACCATGCAAAAAACCGAGCCTTTTCAAAGGCTCGGTTTTTTGTGTTGTTTCGCCACATACATTTTGATTATTTGCTCAGGTTAATTCCAAACATCCCGCCCCCTGCTCCAATGATAAAGGCAATTCCCAGATGCAAAAGATCTTTGGCGTTCATGCCTGCATCCAGCGCCAGAAAACCGACCAGTAGCACGATTAGCCCATACAGGATGCCTGTAATACCGCCTTGATACCAGCCTTTGTTCGTGGATCTTTTACCGGCGACGAAGCCGCCGGATACCATGGCAAATGCATGAACGATGTACGTATACAACGATAAATCCTGTTCCTGCATCTGTGTCAGCCACAAGAGTAGCGAAAGGATAAATGCGCCAAGCAACATCCATGCAAAAGCATAAAACAAGCCGGATAAAATGGGATGGGCCAGACGAAACGAACACCAGCGGCGAATGAGCTCCATTGATAATTCCTCCTGTACCAAGGTTTGAACTATTATCATTCTATGGCCAAGCCTCCCGGCTTAGTACCAAGTCGTAAGCAGTCTTTGTCTTTATTTCAATAATTTAACCTTTTGTTTTTTGTATGGTTGATATGAGGAACGGTCAGAATACGTGTACAATGAACGGCGAATGTCTTGTCGCAAGTGCAGGAGAGGAGGCGGACATGTTGGGTCACGAAATTTTTGCTCATATATTTCGAACGTTGCTCATGTATTTTATTGTTTTTCTGGTGATGCGCTTAATGGGTAAACGGGAGATCGGAAAATTGTCTGTTTTTGACCTCGTGATATCCATTATGATTGCGGAAATCGCTGTATTCAGTTTGGAAGATATAAAACGACCGTTGTATGAAGGGTTGATTCCTTTGGGCGTACTGCTGATTTTGCAGATCGGTATTTCGTATTTCAGTCTTAAAAGTCGTCGCCTGCGGCTGTTGTTCGATGGTAAGCCCAGTGTATTATTCTCCAATGGACAAATAAACAAGGAAGAAATGCTGAAGCAACGCTACAATTTAGATGATCTGCTGTTACAACTTCGGGAACAAAATATCGAAGGCTTGGACAATGTAGAATATGTTATTTTGGAAACAACAGGTAAGCTTACGGTCATACGTAAAGATGATAACGTTGGAGATACTGAATCTGAAAAGCAAAAATCGAATGTAAACCAAACGAATTTGGCAAACAGCGATCAACAGGAAAATAAAGTCCATCCTTCGCCTAAAATCGGCGGGAAGTTTAGATATGAGGGTCTTCCTATTCCGCTGATTATGGATGGCAAGGTGCTGGATCGAAATTTGGAGCGTATGGATATGAATCGTTTTTGGCTTAAAAATCAGATCCAAGCTCAAGGGCATAAAGATTTTAAGGATGTTTTCTTGTGCTCGGTTAACCATAAAGGCGATGTATATATTACGCCACCAGCCTTCGGTGAATCGTCGGATTAAAACTGTTAAGCTTTAAACCATCTTCTCAGAATAGGGATGCGGGTAAGATTGTCCCAGACGATCATTTTGGTCAGAGTCATCAAAAAAAGGTACAGTATAATGCCCAAACCTGCAGCAAAAAGAAATTGCAGCCACATTTGATCGAAAACCGTTAGATGTCTGTAAGCATATAAGACTGCAGCTGCCATGATGATCATGCCCACACCGGTTTTCCAGAAATCAAGCAATCGCACACGAAACCGAAGCAGTCTGCTTACACTGAAGCCATGCAGAAGGGTGACTATGGCGCTGTTGATACAAATGGCAATGACTGCTCCATAGATACCGTATTGGGGCTGGGAAGCAAGCCAGACAATAAGCGCGATTTTGATAACGGCTCCGACAAAGGTATTGAATAAGGCACTTCCGGGACGATCCAGAGCCTGAAGTGCTGCCTGAAGCGGGGCCTGAATGTACATAAAAAGAGCAAAGGGAGCCATGAGCTTAAGCATGCCCGCAATGTCGCCATTATTGTAGAGTAGCAGGCACAGAGGCTCTGCCAATACGTACATAATGACAGCAAACGGGGCTCCTGCAACCAAAGCAAGCCGAAGTGATTGATGCAATCGCTTATGAATCGCTGTGATTTGTCCCTTGGCAGCAGCTTCGGATAAGGAAGGAACGAGGGAAACAGCCAGTGAACTGGTGAGAACACCGGGCAGTAATAACACTGGAATGACCATACCCTGCATGGCCCCGTATTGGGCGGTTGCCACTCCGGTGGCAATACCTGCTACGGCCAGGCTGCGCATACATAGAATGGATTCAAGCAAATAGGACAACGACCCCACAAGTCTTCCGGCTGTTACGGGAACCGATATAGACAGAAGTCGGGACAACACAGACGGTTGTTCGGAATGAGCTGCTGAAGGTGAAGATACCTCCGGTTGTAGGGGGACATGATCTTTTCGCTGGTTCCATTTGTATTGCCATAGAAGCACAATCATGCCGATGAGTTCACCCGCCAGTGCACCGAGCATCGCCCCTGCAGCAGCGTAGGCCACGCCATGCGGAAGGAGCAGGAAAGCAAACCAGATGACGCAAAAAATGCGCATGACAGTCTCGGCAATGGAGGAGCTTGCGGACGGAATCATATTTTGTTTCCCCTGAAAATAGCCTCTGTAAGCAGAGGAAACAGCAACAATGACAATCATTGGACTCATGCTGACAAATGTATAATATACACGGCTGTCTGTCAGCAGGTGGCTTGTAATCCAGGGGGCAAAGAGAAGACAGAGCACCATAGCAAGCAGGCTGAGTGTAACAGTGAAGCGCAGGCTGGTGTGCAAAATACGCCGTGACATTTCGGGTTGACCCGCAGTTTCAGACTCGGCTACTAGCTTGGCTACGGCAAGCGGTATGCCCCCGGTAATAAGGGTTACCAACACGATAAAAAAGGGATACCCCTGTTGGTACAAGCCGACTCCTTCGGGACCGATAATACGCGGGAGCGCGATTCGCGGAATAAAACCCAGCAGCCGATTGATAATTCCAGCTGCTAATAAAATAATTGCTCCATGGATGAATGTCTGCTTTTTCAATCGCAACTCCCTCTTCCCCAAAAATGAATTCCGCGTCTATGTGTTACTGTAAAAGATATGCCGGACCTGTCCATGTTCATGACAAGCTTTTCCGACTGAAAGCAGATGGATCAGGACAACAAGAGGGGGAGTGGTGAATTCTGCTATTGACGATCGAAATGAATGCATATATTGTTGGTTTACGGCTATTTTCGACGAAAAAGAAGGGTTTTCCAGGATCAGGGCAGAAATGTTCTATAAAGCAGTCAATAACCCCGCTAATTGCTGATCTGCGGAACCGGAGTCGCTGGGAGGAGGAACGGCCATCGTGGGTATGGAAGAGCTGGATGAGCAGGATTGGGATGACGCAATTGAGATGCTGTGTCAAAGCAAGGCGGACGAGTTGATTCTCGTAGGCTATGAGCATGTCACAAGCAAGGACGTGTGGAATTGCGTCAGCCATAAATATGAAAAGGAGGGTATTCCTCCGCTGCACAAGCTCGTTAACGATATACTTTCCCTTAAAGCGACGAGCTTTATGAACTATTTGACAATGTCCGCATTACGGGGCTCCACTTTCGAATAGAAGGGGGTCTTTTTTTGCGTTCAAATTGACTGCTTTTTGAGGGGTAGCTATAATAGGAATATTGAGAATGAAAGGGGAACATGGGACGGAATGAAGAGAATTCTAAGTTTCATCGTGGTCGTGCTCATAACCACTGGTGTTATGGTCGGGACAAGCCCGGGCCTGCTGAACAGTTTAAAACTAGGCCTCGATTTAAAGGGAGGCTTTGAAATCTTATATGAAGCCCAGCCTTTGGAAGCCGGGCAGAGTGTAACCAAACAGTCTCTCATACAAACAGCTCAAAGTCTGGAGAGACGGATTAATGCGCTCGGTACGACTGAGCCGGAAGTAACAACGGAGGGTAACAACCGTATTCGTGTGCGGCTTGCGGGTGTCTCCAATGAAGCAGAAGTTCGCTCCATGCTGAAAAAGCCTGCCGAGCTGACGTTCCGCAGTGCAACGGCGGCAGATGCCAAAAAGCCGGGTCAATACAGCAAAATTGAGCTTCGCGGTAACGATTTTGTGGAGAATGGAGCTGTTGTCGGCTTCGACCAGCTGAATCAACCTGAAATTAGTATCAAAGTGAAAGACAAAGCCAAGTTTGCAGAGATCACAAAGCGACTTCTGAACAAAGAATTGGCTATTTTCCTGGAT
Organism: Paenibacillus sp. LT-B23; assembly: GCF_059417685.1. Lineage (NCBI taxonomy): Bacteria > Bacillati > Bacillota > Bacilli > Caryophanales > Paenibacillaceae > Paenibacillus > Paenibacillus sp. LT-B23. The sequence continues at coordinate 13,354 of NZ_JBSQBM010000007.1, forward strand.
CAGGAATTACTTTCTGCACCTACGGTACGTGGAGAACTGACGGATGGCAGTGCGTCGATCACAGGTAGCTATACTCGTGATGAAGCGAACAAGCTGGCCGATACGATTAACCTGGGGGCACTTCCGCTCAAACTGACGGAAAAATATTCCCAGAGTGTAGGAGCTACACTGGGTCAATTGTCACTCAATCAAACGATCCATGCCGGTTTGATCGGTTCGATCATTATTCTGATATTTATGATTTTTATGTTCCGTGTACCGGGACTGGTTGCCAGCTTCTGTCTCATCGTTCATACCTGGCTGGTGCTTGCCATCTTCTACTTAGGCGGGTTTGTACTCACGCTTCCGGGTATCGCAGCGTTCGTGCTGGGGATCGGGATGGCGGTTGATGCCAATATCATTACGTATGAGCGGATTAAAGAAGAAATCAAGACAGGGAAAACGATTCGTTCTTCTGTTATCGCAGGTAGTAAGGCCTCGTTCCGTACCGTAATGGATGCCAATATTACGACAATTATAGCGGCTGCTGTTATGTTCGGTCTGGGAACAGGCTCGGTTAGAGGTTTCGCTCTGGTGCTCATCGTTGATATTGTCACCAGTATTTTGACGAATATCTTCTTCTCCCGTTTCTTGCTCAATCTGCTGGTTAAAGCGGATGCTGTGAAGAAGCCCAAGTATTTTGGTGTGAAGGAGAGTGATATCAGTGCGCTTTAATTGGGACTTTAAATATATCAAGATGAGCAAGTGGTTTTACACGTTCTCGATTATTATCACGCTGCTTGGTATTTTGAGCTTGTCGATTTTCGGTTTGAATTACGGTGTTGATTTCCGTTCCGGTTCCAATGTGGATGTCAATTTGACCAAAGCAGTTACACAGGAACAGATTCAAACTTTGCTGGACAAGAAGGGTATCGGCAAAGAGGTGGATTATACGCCGGGTAAAGAGCGCTTTGGTATTCGCTTTTCGCAGGTATTGACGGATCAGCAAGTGAATGATTTTAAAACATCTTTTAATAAAGAGCTTGATCCGAAGGCTTCCTTTGAGGTTAATACGGTAGATACGGAAATGGCGCAAGAGCTGGAGCGAAATGCAATATGGGCGATTTTGTTAGCCTGTGTAGCCATTGCTGCTTATATCTCGATCCGGTTTGAATGGCGGTTTGCCATCGCAGCCATTGTTTCGCTGTTGCATGATGCCTTTCTCGTTATCAGTATTTTCTCGATCTTCCGACTTGAGGTGGATTTGACCTTTATTACAGCAATTCTGACGATTGTCGGTTTCTCCATCAATGACACCGTCGTTATTTTTGACCGCATTCGGGAAAATTTACGATTTGCGAAGAAGAAGTCCAGGGACGACTTGGAGCAGGTGGTCGATCACAGTATTGCACAGACGATGACTCGTTCCCTTGCAACGGTGTTTACTGTGTTTGTTGCCTCCTTGTGCTTGTTCATTTTTGGTGGCGAGTCGATTCGGATGTTCTCGCTTGCGATGGTTATCGGTTTGCTGTTTGGTGCTTATTCTTCTATTTTCATTGCCAGCCCGCTGTGGGTGGCCTTGAAAGGAAAACAAAAGTCTCCGTCAGCTGGCGGCGGCGCGGCCAAGATTGCAAAGTCTTAAAATTACGCTTGACATCAGCAGTATGAATTAAAGAGAAAGCCGCGTCTGTATGGGCGCGGTTTTCTAAGGTTTGGAGAATTTGAAATGGAGCATTACCGGGGAATTGTCAGTTCAGGATTGAGGGGGATACGTTGTGAATAGCGAACGCAGCCGATCATTGGAAACTGCGGCGTGGAGCGGGATTATAGGTAATCTTGCACTGGCTGTTCTAAAGGGAACCGTCGGTTATGCGGCAAACAGCAAGGCGTTGATGGGGGATGCGCTGCACACGGCTGCGGATAGTGCTTCTCGTTTGCAGGAGCTTTTGTTCTCCAAAGGTGCAGCAGAGCATGGTATACTGGCACGGTTGCGGAACGGTGAAAAAGTCCGGACTGTTATATCGGTGGTACTGGCTATATTGGTACTGATGAGTGGCCTTCAGTTGGGCATATTGGCTGTTCGCTCTTTAAGCAGCCCAGAGCCACAGGCTCCAGGTCTGTATGCGCTCATTACCGCTTTTGTTGCTCTGGTACTGAGAGAGGTGCTGTTTCAGTTTCAATACCGCTACTCCATTAAACACGGACATAAGACCGAAGCAGATTTGTACGCTAATCATGAACGGTACTCGCTTTATGCGTCGCTGATTGCACTGATCGGTATGATTGGGGCAATGACAGGCGAAGCGATGGATTGGCCTGCATTATTATACCTTGACCCAACTGCTGCGCTGCTGGTAGCCTGTCTGGTGTTGCGTAAAGGATATCTGATGGTACTGAATACTGCTTATCCGGCTCCTGCACAACCTCTGCGTGAGGAAGACTCACAACGCTTTATGGAGACGATTCAGCGGGTGCATGGTATCGTAACAGTTGAGCATCTGCATGCGCAGGAAGCAGGTCATTTTATAACTGTGAATGTAACCATTAGTGTGAATCCCCGGATTACGGTGCAAGAAGCGCAGGAAATTGCTGATCGGGCAAAAAATCTGCTACTGGCGCGGTTTCCGCAGGTGACCTATGTACAGATGCAGTTTGTTTCTTATCAAGCCGGGTATCCTTACAAGTCTAATCATGAACTACCGGATAATGATGTGTCGTCCCTGCTGCAATAATGGCAGGACGACTATGAAAGAAAGGTGAATAGGATTGCTTCATTCGCAGTACCGTTGGAAGACCCCAGAGGTTAACCTGGAGGCGGCTCAGCCGTTGACGGAAGAGCTGGGGATTTCACCATTGTTGTCCCGGCTTTTAGTGAATCGGGGTGTCACTACGGCCGGGGAAGCAAACCGCTTTTTGTACGGAAGTGCAGATGACATACACGACCCTCTTCTGCTCCTGGGCATGAAAGAGGCAGTGCCGAGAATCCGTCAGGCGCTGGAGCGTGGCGAACACATATTAATTTATGGTGATTATGATGCGGACGGGGTATCCAGTACGTCATTGATGATTCAGCTTATGCGCTTCCTGAAATCTTCGTATGATATTTACATTCCACACCGCTCCAATGAGGGATATGGACTGCACAATCATGCCCTTGATTGGGCTAATCAGCAAGGGGTTACGCTGGTTATTACGGTGGATACGGGAATTAGTGCAGTAGAGCAAATAGCTTATGCGGCAACCCTGGGCATTGATGTTATTGTAACTGACCATCATGAGCCTCCTGCTGTGCTTCCTGAAGCGTATGCTCTGATCAATCCGAAGCTACCTGGCTGTCCGTATCCATTCAAGGGCCTTGCTGGTGTAGGCGTGGCACTAAAGCTGGCACAGGCACTGCTGGGTGAAGTGCCTGAGGAATGGTTTGAAATTGCTGCTATCGGTACGGTAGCTGATCTGATGCCGTTACATGGTGAGAACCGGACGATGGTACGTAGAGGGATTCAGTCTATGAGAAGCTCTGCGTTTCCAGGTATCCGGGCGTTGCTCAGTGTAGCGGGCGTGGATATGTCTACAGTGACTTCAGTCAACATCGCATTTGCTCTGGCTCCCCGGATTAATGCTAGCGGACGCCTGGATCATGCAGGACGGGCGGTCTCCCTTTTGACGACAGAGCAGGAGGAAGAAGCGGATCAGCTCGCGCATGCGCTGGATCTGCTCAATCGGGAGCGTCAGCAAGTAGTTGAACGTATTGTAGAGCAAGCCGAGCAGCAGTTGACAGCCAAGCTGAATGGAGGTACGCTCCCGTCTGTAATCGTACTGGCTGGTGAAGGTTGGAATGTAGGTGTCGTGGGGATTGTGGCCTCCAAGCTGCTGGATCGCTATTATCGCCCAACCATTATTCTGGGCATAGATGCAGAGACAGGTATGTGCAAAGGGTCTGCCCGTTCTATTCCGGCCCTGGATATTTACAGTGCTCTGACAGACAGTCATGACTTGATGGAGCATTTTGGCGGTCATCCTTCGGCAGCGGGGATGACGCTGTCTCGCGACAATCTGGCGGCGTTTGAGGAACGGCTAAATCGCTATGCTGCTTCCATTCTGACACCAGACAATCTCGTTCCTGTAGCCGAGGCAGATATGGTTTGTCGTCTGGACGAGGTATCTGTACAGGTGGTTGAAGAACTGGAGTTACTTCAACCCTTTGGTATGGGGAACCCTTCTCCACGTTTCGTGTTACAGGGTCTTCAATTGCGTGAGGCTCGTAAAATGGGGCGTGAGAAGAATCATGTGAAGTTGCTATTGGAGCAGAACGGATTATCGCTGGATGCGATTGCCTTCCGGCGTGGTGATCTGGCTGATTTTTTGCAGCAGCAATCCGAGCTGGATCTGCTGGGCGAACTGTCTGTTAATGAATGGAACGGCAAACGCTCTCTTCAACTGATGATGCAGGATATCCGTGTACAGGCTGCGCAAATTTTTGATTATCGGGGAGTGTCAGACCCTTTTGCCGAGCTGGAGCGGGGTCTTAAGATCTTTCATCCTCGTATAGAAGAACGAAGAAATGACGTTGCGGTTGTGATGCATCCATCGTCCAGGCTTCGTCCGTCTCGTCCAGTGAACGCCGGATCCATATGGGTATATGATAAGGAGGGCGGCGTTACTCCCGGTGATGACCGAAGGGATGTGCAACACTCTGTAAAGTCATTGTTCGTGTTGGAGCCACCGGATACACCGGAGCAGTTGCAGGCATTGTGGTCTACGTTTGAAGATGTAGAGAATGTGTTTCTCCTTCATTCGGTCAGTGAGCGAGGTGGTCGGCTCGTCAGCCCGGACAGGGAGCTCTTCAAGCGTATTTACGTTGTGCTTTCCCGAATGGGGACGCAGCTTGTGGATGAAAAAGCGATGCTGCCCGCTCTTAGCCGCCAATGCTCCTGCTCAGTACGGATGCTAACTAAAGTGCTGGACATTTTCGAGGAGCTTGAGTTTATAACGCGTACAGAAGGACGATTCTGTTTTGTGTCCAATCCGCCCAAGCGGGATTTAACGGCTTCTCCACGGTATCAGGAATTGCATGATATGGCTGAAATGGAGCGTTATTTGCTGGATGCGGATACAACCCAGATGACAAGCTGGATTAAGTCGCTTATGAAGGGTGCGTCTTGAGGCATAGCCTCAAAGCTGATGAAACAGGATCGATATACTAATTAGAAGTTTACAGTAGGAGGAACTAAGTTGGACTACAAAGAATATATTCGGGTGATTCCCAATTTTCCACAACCAGGGATTAGTTTTAAGGACATTACGACCCTGATGAAAAATGGAGAACTGTACCGCAAGGCAATCAATGATATGAAGGAATTGGTATCGGATTTGAAAATTGATCTGATTGCAGGTCCCGAAGCACGTGGATTCGTTGTAGGTGCGCCTCTGGCATATGCACTTGGTGTTGGTTTTATTCCCATCCGTAAAAGTGGCAAGCTGCCTGGTGAGACTATCGAGGAAGCATACGGTTTGGAATACGGCAAGGACATGCTGGCTATGCATAAGGATGCAATTGAGTCGGGACAAAATGTTTTGATTGCGGATGATCTGCTTGCTACAGGTGGAACCATTGCTACATCAGTGAATTTGGTACGTCAGCTTGGTGGAAATGTGGTAGGGACTGCTTTTCTTATAGAGCTGTCTGATCTGAATGGACGGGCGAAATTGCCTGACGTAGATGTGTTTACGCTGATTACGTACTAAGCGTCTAAAGCCGGGGTTTTCCCGGGAAATATTTGAGCATGAATAACCTAAATAGCTCGATGGAACTTCTCTTTTCTTAAAGAGTTGCTCCATCGGGTTATTTTTTTTAGGTGTGTTTTTGGTTGGAAATGTAATTTACATAAACTTTCAATTCATTTACGGAAATCGTTATAAATAATTTGAACAAAATGTCGATAAACAGTTAAAAAGGGGCAGGGGTGGTTATATTGCGTACGATTCAATTTAAAAGCTTACAGGCACGAACATTCTCTACCTTGGTTCCTCTTGTACTTCTGACTTTGATTTTAATCAGTTTATTATCTTACTTTTTTGCCAAGCAAAAGCTGGATGCGGAAATTAGTCAGAATGCTACCCACTCTCTGTCGGGAGTTAAAGCGGATATTACAGCTAATGTGGATCGGCATGCTTTACTGGTCTCCGTGCTGGGCAAGAGTGCAGAGCAGTTGGGGACAGGAACGAAAATTAAAGATTATGGTCATTTGTATGAACAAGAGTTGGCATTGAATGATATGACCTATGGTTTGGGTGTTTTTTTCGCCAAGGACGCGTATGAGCCAGATACGACATATCGATCCAATTATGTGCATAGAGATGGTGAACAGATAAAGCAAACGACTGAATATGATGACCCGCAATATAACTATTTAACACAGTTGTGGTATACAGGGGCTGTTGAGCGTGGTAAAGATATAAACTTTACGGAGCCTTTTTACGATTCCAAGCTGAAAGTAAATATGATTACTGCCGGAAAAGCATTTTACGACCGAACAGGTAAGCTGAAGGGTGTTATTACGGGTGACTTAAGTATGGCGAGTATTCAAGCCTATATCGAACGGATGAAATTCGGTGCTCATGGAAGAGCGGTTTTGATGGACAGGAATGGAGTGATCCTGTCATCGGGGCTACAATCCATAAAAGCAGGTGAGCCGTTAACAAAGGTGTTGACTGCGGAGGCGGCACAAGCTATTCAAAACGGAGCTTCCGGTCAGATATCCGTGTCCATCGGGAATGAGCGATACCGGATACTATATGATACAATACCGCAAACCGGTTGGAAAATTGGGGTGCTGCTGCCGGATTCGGAGTTGAATCGTCCTGCGAACGAAATGCTTAAGCTGCTCCTTATCGTTAGTGCGATCGGAATTCTATTGATCATGGGGGCTTTGCTGGTTAGCAATTCGGGAATGATCAAAGAAATTAAAAAAATAATGCAGATGACGAATCGTATGGCCGTGGGAGATTATACAGTTGAAGTATCTCATAATCGTAAGGATGAGTTTGGTCAAATGGCAGATGGAATCAATGAGGTGATTACTGCTACAAGGGGGATGGCAAGTCGCTTGAGCGAAGAATCCGGCGTGATTACGACGGTATCCTCAACTATTTCCCGGGATATTTCTGGCGCGGCTGAGGATGCGAAGCACAATGCTGAGGAACTGGCTCAGGTAAAAGAAGGCGCAGAACTACAATTGGCTGCTGCGGCAGAGAGTGCGACTGCGATGGAGGAAATGGCTGTTGGCGTTCAACGTATTGCCGAATCCATACAGCAGGTATCTGAAGCCACCACAGGCATTGAACATAAGGCACATCAAGGAAATGAACGTTTGACCGAGGTCACCCGAGGAATGCGCAAAGCGAAGGTATCTATGGATGAAGCAGGCAAGGTAGTAGGTTCGTTGAATGAACGGTCGGCTCAGATTGGCAGCATTATCGGGATCATTCAGGAAATTAGCGGGCAGACCAAGTTGCTGTCGCTGAATGCTTCCATTGAGGCCGCACGTGCGGGTGAACATGGACGTGGATTCGCCGTTGTGGCTTCAGAGATCGGCAAGCTTGCCGTAAATGTCAGCCAGTCTGCGGAGCAAATTACAAGCCGAATCCGGTCCATGCAGGAAGAAACGAAATTAGCAATGGAAGGAATGGAACAGGGCACTCTGGAGATGGATGAAGGAGTGGCAATTTTGCAGGAGGTCGAGGAGCGCTTTGCTGCAATGAATCAAGATATCCAGCAGGTTGCGATTGAAGTGCAGGAGGTCTCATCGGCCTCGGAGCAAATGTCAGCAGGCTCAGAGGAGGTTGCAGCATCTATTAGTTACCTTGCCGATATTGCGAAAGCTTCTGCTGAACGTGCTGGGCAAGCCTCGGAACGGTCCGAACGGCAACTGAAAGCGTTGGAAGGTCTGGATAGCTCGGCCAAGTCGCTTACAGGGGTTTCTGATACGCTCAATCAGGTGGTATCCCGTTTTCGTGTGTGATGTTGTTTGAAAAAACAGCAGTATGATAAAAAAATCGCCGCTCTCCATATGCTGTGGTCAACACGTTTTGCCGTTTGGCAGGTTGTGTTCATTCTCAGCACATGGAGTCGGCGATTTTTAATATGATGAGACAGGCATCAATCCGGTGTTTTTTCTGACAAGGGTTCTTGAGTTTTATCATTGGACCAACCAAGAACTTCAATCAGCTTGAAGAACAGGCTAAGGATAATGCCAATAATCGTAGCCAGTGCCATACCTTTCAGGGTAACAGCGCCCCAAGTGAGTGTAGCACCGCTGATTCCAACAACAAGTACGACCGTAGCAAGCAGCATGTTAGTCGGCTTGGCGAAATCAACTTTTTGCTCCACAAAGATTCTCAGACCGGAGGCCGCAATGACACCGAACAGCAGCAAGGATACTCCACCCATGACCGGAGCCGGGATATTGGAAACAATCGCCGAGAAGGTGCCTGAGAAGGACAGCAGGATGGCAATGACAGCCGCTCCGCCAATCACCCATACAGAGTACACTTTCGTTAAAGCCATGACCCCGATATTTTCACCATAGGTTGTATTGGGCGTCGAGCCGACAAAGCCGGAAAAGATAGTAGAGATACCGTTACCCAGCAGCGAACGATGCAGTCCGGGATCTTTGGACAGCTCGCGTCCGACAATGTTGCTGGTCACAAGCAAATGCCCGATATGCTCCACGATAACCACCAGAGCGACTGGAAGAATTGTCAGCATAGCCGAGGTATTAAATACTGGAGTAGTAATTGCAGGGTGTCCGAAAAAAGGAGCGTCCGCAATTGCTTGCGTATTTACCATGCCCATAAAGTAAGCGAGCACATAACCCACCACGATACCGATCAGAATATGAATGATTTTGGCAAAACCGCGAAACAGTACGGCTCCCAGAACAGTGACCCCGAGTGTAACAAGGGAAAGGATAATGGTTTTGGGATCAGGGGTCCAGGCTTTGGTGGGATCGGCATTGATAATGCCCGCCATGCCTGCTGCAACCGGAACCAGCTCCAGACCAATCAGCGCCACGATGGAGCCCATAACAGCCGGTGGAAATACTACGTCCAGCCAACGGGTTCCGGCATATTTAATGACAAGCGCAACGAGACAGAAAATAATACCTGTAACAATGAAAGCGCCGAGAGCCATGGCATAACCATTGCCACCGGGGTTATTTTTAAGCACGAGACTAACTGGAGCGATAAAAGCGAAGCTGGAGCCGAGATAGGCAGGAATCTTGCCACGGCAGATCCAGATGTACAGCAATGTGCCAATTCCGTTCATAAGCAAAATCATGCCGGGATCGACACCGAAGATATTCGGTACCAGCACGGTACTGCCAAACATGGCAAACAAATGCTGTACGCTGAGCAGGAACCCGGGTCCTGCCGGAAGCTTTTCATTAACTTGAATTTCGCGTTGCAACGCAGTTCACTCCTTAGTTCTTTCAATTATTCTTATATACATTAATTACTTTTCGTATTTTTTTCAATATAATTCGTTTCATTTCGCCAATAATCCTGATTTCATTGAACCGAGTGTGTCGGAATGACACGACAATGCCAAACCTGTAACAGTTGACGTGTGACGTGCTAACCGTCATAATTATAGGAAATCACTTTTAAAAGGGAACCTTTGCGCGACATTGATCGGCGGGTTCCATTTTGCATAGAAAGGACACGGAATAGAGCAGAATGGGGATAGAGCAATTACTTAAAAAGGCCGGGGCCTATACCAGAGAAGCAGATCTTATCCGCATCAGGGAAGCCTATGATTTTGCCGAGCAGGCCCATTCAGGCCAGACTCGCAAGTCCGGTGAACCTTATATTCTGCATCCGCTTGCGGTTGCTGATATCGTCGTTAATATGCAGATGGATACCATCTCCATTATCGCCGCTCTTTTACATGACGTTGTGGAGGATACGACGGTGTCTTTGGCGCAGATTCGCGAGCATTTTGGCGATACATGTGCGATGCTTGTCGATGGTCTGACGAAGCTGGAGCGTATCCAGTTCCGTTCCAAGGAAGAACAGCAGAACGAAAATTATCGAAAAATGTTTATCGCCATGGCACAGGACATTCGTGTTATTGTCATCAAGTTGGCGGATCGTCTGCATAACATGCGCACCTTGAAATACCAGTCCGAGGAAAGCCAGCGCCGGATTGCTTATGAAACGCTGGAAATTTTCTGTCCGATTGCAAATCGACTAGGTATTTCCGCAATTAAATGGGAAATGGAAGATATTGCTCTGCGCTATCTGAATCCCCAGCAATACTATCGCATCGCCAATTTGATGCACAAGAAGCGGGCAGAGCGGGAGCAGTTTATTGATAATGTCATAGAACGCATCGCTGAGAAGCTCGAAGAGATGGGCATTCAGGCTGATCTATCCGGGCGTCCGAAGCATATTTACAGTGTGTTTAAAAAAATGACCACGAAGAACAAGCAATTCAATGAAATATATGATTTGCTGGCGATTCGGATTATTGTGGATAACATTAAAGACTGCTATGCCACACTAGGCATTATCCATACATTGTGGAAACCGATGCCAGGGCGGTTTAAAGACTACATCGCCATGCCTAAGGCCAACATGTATCAGTCCCTTCATACGACAGTAGTCGGTCCGAACGGCGAACCAACCGAGGTACAGATTCGCACGGTCGATATGCATCGAACTGCTGAATTCGGGATCGCGGCCCACTGGGCGTACAAAGAAGGCAACGGATCGAATAATATCAATTTTGAAGATAAAATCACCTTTTTTCGCGAAATTCTGGAGCTGCAAAATGAGGCGAAGGACGCGTCAGAATTTGTGGAATCGCTCAAAATGGACTTTTTCTCTGACCTTGTTTTTGTATTTACGCCAAAAGGTGAGGTTATTGAGCTGCCAGCCGGATCGGTTCCACTGGATTTTGCTTTCCGCATCCATACTGAAGTCGGGAACCGCACAATTGGCTCCAAGGTCAACGGAAGAATTGTGCCGCTGGATTATCGGCTTAAAACTGGCGATATCGTCGAAATTATGACGTCCAAGCATTCTTATGGACCTAGTCAGGACTGGCTCAAAATTGCTCAGTCCTCTCACGCGCGCAGTAAAATCAAGCAATGGTTTAAGAAGGAAAAGCGTGAGGAAAATGTCGAAAAAGGCCGTGAGAATCTGGAACGCGAGCTGAGAAAACGCGATATAGAGCCTTCGGTGTGGATGAGCGACGACAAGCTTCAGGAAGTTGCGCAGAAGTTTTCTTTTAACGATATCGAGGATATGTTGTCTGCGATCGGTTTTGGTGGGATTACAGCAGCGCAGGTCTGCACACGTCTAACAGAAAAGCTGCGCCGGGAGCAAGAAGAGGCACGACTGATTGAGTTGACGTCTGAGGTCAAGGAATATAAACCGCAGGGCGAACGGAAAAAAACACCGACCAATGGTGTCAGCGTCAGAGGCGTCGACAATTTGCTCGTACGTTTTGCACGATGTTGTAATCCCGTGCCGGGAGACGACATCATCGGTTATGTAACACGTGGACGCGGCGTGTCTGTTCACCGCACGGACTGTCCTAACATCCCTTCGGGTACGGGCGAAGATCAGGCGCGTGTGATTGAGGTTGAGTGGGAAGAAGCCGCAGAAGTAAATTACAGCGTCGATATTGAGATTACGGGTCATGATCGTAACGGCTTGTTGAACGAGGTACTACAGGCTATTTCCGAAAATAAAACCAGCTTCTCAGCCGTTACAGGCCGTACAGACAAAAATAAAATGGCGATGATTCACATTACGATACTCATTCGCAATACGGATCATTTACACTCTGTTGTAGAGCGGATCAAACGGGTGAAAGATGTGTACACTGTTCACCGGATTATGCAATAACCCTTGTGGACGTGAAAATAGGTTTACAGCCTTTGTAACGAAGCTTGGGTATAAAGACCCGTTATGTCGCTAAAAGAGACGTGAGTAGCCTGTAGGTGGCTTTTACAGGGCAAGGATAAAGGAGACAGCGGACAGGCGATGAAGATTATTATTCAACGCTGTAAAGACGCTCAGGTAACGGTTAATCAAAAGGTGGTTGGCAAGATCGGAACCGGATTAATGCTGCTGGTCGGTATTGGTCAGGGAGATACGGCGGCCGATGCCGTTTATTTGGCGGACAAAACAGCGGGATTACGTATATTTGATGATACTGAAGGCAAAATGAACGACAGTGTGCTGGATGTTGGCGGAGCTATTTTGTCGGTCTCTCAGTTTACGCTGTATGGCGACTGCCGTAAGGGCAGACGACCCAACTTCATGGGTGCGGCCAAGCCTGAGGAAGCAGAGAAGCTGTACGATTTTTTCAACAGTCAGCTTCGTGCGAAGGGTTTGGAGGTCGAGACAGGAATTTTCGGGGCCATGATGGATGTGTCATTGACCAACTGGGGTCCGGTGACGCTGATTCTGGATAGCGAACGATCATAGTAGAGCTGAGTAGCATAAAATGACCGTTCAGGGGGACGATAATGTCATCCCGGCTGGTGATTAGCCAGGCGGATAGCCTTAAGGGTGACAGGAGAGACGAAGCCATGCGTCAAACCCCAAAAGTGGACGGTTATCGAACCGCTGCACTTCTTTTTCCCGGTAGTATTCAGGAGGCAACCAGCCTCACTCGTGAGAGTGACACGTTATTACAGCATGTTGCAGTAGCTATAGACAAGCCGGGGCGTGGTGCTTTGCCGCGCAGGTAGGGAAGGAGCCGAGAGGCTCCTTTTTCTTTTTCACTGCTTCGAATTGTTATAAAAACAGATCAAGCGGGTAATAACAAAGCGTGGTAGACAAATGAAAATTTGTCACAAACTTAAATTACAACTCATCTTGAGGATAACCGGAAAGGAGATCTGAACGATTATGAGTAAAATTGCGTTTTTGTTGGCTGATCAATTTGAGGATTCCGAAATGCAAGTGCCTTACGATGAATTAAAGAAAGCCGGGCATGAGGCGGATATTATCGGTCTGAAACAAGGCGAAAAGGTGAACGGCAAGCAAGGTAAAGCAAGCTACACCATTGAAAAGGCCATTGGGGATGTGGCATCAAGTGACTATGATGCTGTTGTTATTCCCGGCGGATCATCCCCGGAAAATCTGCGTCTGGATGCGTATGTTCTCAAATTCGTGACTGAAATTAACGAGGCCAAGAAAACGATTGGGGCAATCTGCCATGGTCCGCAAATTTTGGCGAGCGCTGATTTGTTACAGGGACGAACGATTACAGCTTATCCTCCTTTGAAAGATGACTTGATTAACGCGGGTGCCCATTTTGAGGATCGCGAGGCGGTTGTGGACGGTAACTTTATTACGTCTCGTACACCTAAAGATGAGCCTGCTTTTGTGCGTGAGCTCTTGAAGGTGTTGTAATTTTACTGTGAATGCTTCTGTAGATGTATGCCAGTACAATTCCCATTTGAGGAGGATTTGATATGGCAAAGCAGATTCAGGCTTATTTTCGCACGGAGGATGAAGCTGAGGGTGCCAGAGCGTCGCTCCAAGCCTATAGAACGGAACATTTGGAAGTAGGGGCGCTGGATGATGCACCCGGCAGGGACACGCGGGTGTTGATCCCGCTGGTTCCCTATAACAACACTGGTGCTGTGAGCACGTCAGGGGCTACAGGTGCAGCAATACCTGCCGCTGGCGCTTATGGTGATAACATTATTCCAGAGGCGGAGAATGGTGAGGCAGACCGTGGCCCTGCACGAAGGGATTTGAACGAAGACCGGAGCGGGACGACGGATCACGACACAGGTCTACTTCATGCGACAGATGTTTACATTAACGGTGATCAGGATGAATTACGGTATGTGTTATCTGCGAAGGTGAACGAAGCTGACTACGATGAGGTCGTTCATAAGCTTCGTTCCAATCGCGGTTATGTAGCACAATTATTGGATTAAAGCTGAAAAAACCGTCACAAGTTTGTCGATAAATTGAGGAATTCAGATGTTATAGAACGGCTGTAATACAATTGTAATATTCGAAACATCATTCCTTAATATTCGTTGTTTATAATAACGGCATGACCCCCTTTTGATATATCTTTTGAACCTGCGGACCGTTTCCGCAGGTTATTTTCTTTTTATAGGGACTTATTTATAGGGAAAAGAAGATCTTACGTTTACGGTATAGGCTATGACGAGAGACAATTTTTGTTTATTCATCCCTAAATGATGTTAAAAAAGTGAGTGACGATTTAATTTGACATAAACTTTCTTTTTAGATAAAGTATAAAAAGATACTAAGTCCCAAAAAATAAAAAACATAACCATGAAATACATTCACTTCCAATGACGGGACTGAAATATTACAACTGAACAAGTTAGGAAGTGTCAAAATGAGGAATGAAATAAAGTGGTTTGCAGAAATAACTCCTGAACTCCACAAATGGGCTGGTGGCAAAGGTGGCATGCTTGCTAGGATGCTTCATGCTGGTTATCCGGTTCCTGATGGGTTTATAGTTTTTCCACAGGCTTTCCAAGGGGAGATACTTGAGGAAAAGGCATGGAAAGAAATTATAGTTTTTTTGGGAAAGCTACGCACGGATTACCCTAATGTCTCATTTGCAGTAAGGTCATCAGCTTTGAGCGAGGATTCAGCTTCAGCTTCTTTTGCAGGGGAGTTTGAAAGTGTACTGGACGTAAAAACGGATGAGGACATTTTGAAAGCCCTGCATGTGGTTCACCATTCTCAATATAGTGAGAGGGTGCAGGCATACAGTGATGTTAAAGGTTTTGAAGAAGCACACCAAATGGCGGTTGTAATTCAAGTGATGGTTCCTTCCGAAATTTCGGGAGTGCTTTTTACAGCGGATCCTATTACGGGGAACCGTTCAGTGATGTCTGGAAATCTTGTATTTGGATTAGGCGAGCAGCTGGTATCCGGTGAGGGTAATGCTCATTCTTTCTCTTTAGTTAAACCCTCAGGCCAATATGAAGGTCCAAAAGAACTGCTTCCATATACCTCCAAACTATTTCGATATGCATCACGTCTGGAAAAAGAAATTGGGGGACCACAGGATATCGAATGGGCTATCGCGAATGGTAAACTCTATTTTTTGCAAGCACGACCTGTCACCACTTTAAGCCCTGGAAATATGGATACATTTGAATGGAATGATTCTTTAACTGGTGATTTTCTGTGGACGAATACGAATGTGGGTGAGTCCATTTCAGATGTCTTTACTCCTTTAAGTTGGTCTATTATTCGTTCTTTGGATGAAGAACATAATGTTATCCCAGGCCATTATTTAATGTCTGGTAATATTTGTGGAAGAGTATACTCTAATGTGAGCATATCACTTTCTGTTTTTTTTGCATTTGGATGGAAAAAAAATTCATTAATGAAAAAAATGAGCAGTGTTTTTGGGGGAATTCCTAAAGAAATAGAGATTCCTGTATATCATTTTTCCAAAAAGGAACTCATCAAAAAGATGCTCCCTAAAATGCTGTATGCTTTTAAACAGACTCGAAAAGCTGTGAAATTAATACCGCAGTATTTAAAAGAAACAGCAACATGGTGCATTCAAACCTCTGAGTTAATTCGTGACGCCCGGTCCAGAGAAGAACTGATGGGATTATGGAGCGAGCAGCTTTGGCCTAAGAATATTGAAGCTATGTGGATTGCATTGGAAGGGCCCAGTAATAAAATGCAAGATTTTGTTCGTTGGAATGAGAAGCTGGAAAAATGGATTGGGCGCGATGATACGAGCGTTCTTCTGTCTAACCTGAGAGGTAATACAGGTTTGGCAAGTTTGGGGCCAGTTATCGGTATATCTTCAGTAATGAAAGGTGAAATGAGCCAAGAGGACTATTTGCTGGAATATGGGCATCGAGGGCCGCATGAGTTTGAGCTATCGATACCTGATCCAAGAGAGGATGCTCACTGGCTAGAAAAGCAGGTCAAAGAGGCCAAGGAATCTGGAGTGAATGTAGATGACTTATTGCATAAGCAACGTGAACAAAATGAAATAGTATGGGAAAGATTGAGCCAACGTTTTCCGCACAGGGTAAAGAAGCTGAAGCGGAAAATAGCAAAAATTTCTGAGGGACCTCATCTAAGGGAGGCTGTTCGTTCAGAATGGACGCGTGTGTTCAGGCTAAATCGTTCTTTCGCGCTTAGAGCAGGTGAATTGATGGGCATAGGAGAAGATGTGTTTTTTTTGTATATGGATGAGATATTGGATTGGCTTAAGGGAGGAAACCTAAATATAGAATGCATTTCTATTAGAAGAATGAATTATTTAAAATATAAGCAGTTGCCTCCGTTCCCCTCCATTATACGTGGGCGTTTTGATCCTTTTAAATGGAAGGAGGATCCTGATCGCAGAGTAGATTATTATGACCCATATATACCACTAGATAACTCAACCAATTCAGAAATCATTGAAGGAGTTGCAGGGGCGGCAGGCAGAATCGAGGGAACTGTGCGTGTACTCACGAATCCTGAGGATGGATATCAGCTTCTCCCTGGTGAAATACTGGTGGCCTCCACGACAAATGTAGGGTGGACACCGCTTTTTCCCAAAGCGGCCGCGATTGTAACTGATATCGGAGCATCTCTTTCTCATGCTGCTATTGTAGCCAGGGAACTGGGCATTCCGGCTGTTGTGGGGTGTGGAAATGCGACCACAAGGATGAAAACAGGCGACAGGGTTATTGTTGACGGTGGACAGGGGATTGTACAGATCAGGTAAAAGGAACAAGGTTTCGGAAGCCCTCTATGGATCTCAATCCGACCCTATCTATCAGCTTCTGCACACTGTACATTAGCCTGTAAGCAGCTGGTTTTGGAGTGGTCTCAAGTTTTGATGTAATGCTTTGCAGTCAGGAATTTGCGATTCTAGGTATCGTGAAGTACATAGGATCATGATAAACTGAATGTGAACGCAAAATCGGGCAATAGTGTGTATGTAGTCAGAAATATATGCTGAAGCAAATTGCTCGATGAGGAGCGAAACTTGAATGAGCATACTATTGAGGAGTGAAGCAGATGTCACTAGAACACCAACAAAATCTCGGGCTGAGGGAGCGTAAAAAAGCAAAAACCATTGCATCAATTCAAATGCATGCACTACGCTTATTCAGCGAACTGGGATATAATGAAACTACGGTGGAACAGATTGCAGAAGCAGCGGAAATTTCACCAAGTACGTTTTTTCGATATTTTTCGAGCAAGGAGGATGTGATTATTACAGATAATTACGATCCCCTCCTTATATCAGCATTCGAGGAACAACCACCTCATTTAAGTCCACTTCAAGCTGTACGTAATGCTATGTTATCAACAATGTCTGATATGTCTGGCGATGAAATGTCCACTACACGAAAACGTAACCAACTCGTTATGTCAGTACCGGAACTCCGGGCTGCAACTTTAAATAACTTGACTGATACGATGCACATGATAGCTGAAATGGTTGCAAAACGGGTAGGACGGGATTCGGGAGATTTGGAGATTCGGGCTTTTGCAGGGGCTGTCATAGGGGTTAACATATCTGTTATGTTGCACTACGCAGAAAATCCTGATGAAAATTTCTCAGCATTATTATCTAAATCGTTGAGCCTTTTGGAAGCAGGTCTCCCGCTGTGAAATAATTGACCCTAAATTTGAGCAAAAGGTCTCTGCTTGCCTATGTAAGTCCTATTTGGTTATTTTTAAGAAACAAGCTGTAAGCTGTCTTCGGAATCCTGCCGGAGGCAGCTTATTTTATTTCGTAGTGTACATAATGTACAGTTTATATCAATTTATGATTTCTTGCATTGTGATTGAATAACTTTTTTTCATATCTATTCTTTGTTTAGCTAAATTAAATGCATTAATTCAACAAGTATTATTAGTGTAAACCTGCTATATATTCATGATATCGGGGGATGATTTTGGCGGATACAGAACAGGTATATGTCGAAAATTGTATAAAATAAATGGTTGATTAATAGTTTCCCATTTGATATTATCTATTTCATAATAAAACAAAAAAGGAAATAAATATAATGATTAAGAGAGGAAGATTAGACGACTTTACTGAGAGGGGATTATACGGCTATGAGCTGGTATGTGTTGCATGTCGAAACCGGACAAGAAAGTAAGGTTCGAGCGATGATAAGTAAATTCTACAATCCGTCGTCAATGTATGCGATAGTTCCCAAACGTAAGCTGTTAGAAAAAAGACAAGGACACGTTTATGAAGTTTGCCGAACCATGTTCCCAGGCTATGTATTTGTAAATACAGAGATGAATGCTAAAACTTATAACGATCTCAGGCGACTTCCTAAATGTTATCGACTACTAAATAGTTTTAACTATAATTATCACAAGATAGATTCTAAAGGGATAAAAGTTAATTCAGAGGATGTAATTGAATCCTATTCGTTTTCAAAGATAGATGACAAAGAAATGAAGCCGATCCTCCAACTTATTGGCAATGATGAAATTATTGGATATTCGTCGTTATATCTAAGAAATGCAAGGGCAGTCGTATGTGACGGACCGCTGACAGGTGAAGAAGAAAGAATCAAAAAGATTGATGCGCGAAAGAAAAGAGCAAGAATTATCTTAAGGCTGAATGGTGTGGAAAAATGTATTGATGTGGGGATCAATATTGTCTCAGTACCAGAAAATGATCCAGTAGAGCATCCCTATAAAAAATCAGAGTGAAGCCAACTGATGCTTCGGTACATTGGTGTAGCGCTGAGGTCATATATAGTAGCTATATGTGTAGTCTATGCAAAAGATAGATGAGTGGGCGAAGCTATGTCCTTTCCCAATATGTGTACAGCTGATATGTAATGATTTTCTAACCGTTGACTTCTTATAATAACTGCTTAATTTTATTATATTTAGCTTTTACGCTTACAAAAGGCTAAAATGGATCAAACAGGATATAGGCATACTCAGAGGATGCGGAGCATCCTTTTTATTATATTCAGAGGTTGAACAGGGTACATATTTTGAAGAACAGGAGATGTGAGGTGTATGCAAAGTTCTGAGAATCTTCATGGAAAACAAGATGATATAGCCATTATAGGTATTTCCGGGTTATTCCCTCTCGAATCTTCAGTAGAACAGCTCTGGAATCATCAAAAAGAAGGGATACCGTTTATCAAAAATTTATCTGAAAAACGGCAGCAGGATTTGAATTTCTATCTGAATCGGATCATAGGGAACGAGACGGAGAAAGCCATTACATTTACACGTCAAGCCTTTTTAGAGAATGTTGATCGTTTTGATTACCCTTTTTTCCATATTTCATCTGAAGAAGCATGCGTGATGGCCCCTTCACTACGTTTATTGTTGCAGGTAGTATGGCATACGCTGGAAGAGGCAGGATACGGTGGTCATACGTTGTTTGGAACCAGGACAGGTGTGTTTTACGGAGAAAGTGATCTGCCGGAATATTCATATGCTCAGATGGTCGCCGATGTTAATCCTGTTCTGGGAGACCTAAGTATGACGGAGAATTTATCTTCGCTGATCCCAAGTCGAATCGCCTATATCATGGATTGGCGCGGTCCGGCTGTAGTAACAAACGCTTCAGATTCTTCATCTTTGATTGCTGTGCATCAGGCTTGTCAATCCATACGAGCAGGAGAGTGTGAACAGGCCTTGGTAGGGACGTCCCGAATTAATCTGTTTCCAATACAATCAGGTGACGCTCAAGTAGATTGTGGAGAAGGAGTTATGGCTATCCTGATCAAACCCTTAAACAAGGCGTTACAAGACGGAGATCATATTCATGCTGTTATAAAGGGCTCGTCGATGAATCATCACGGACGGGTACGTGATAGCAGTACATATAAAGATTTACTTGTACAGGCATGGAAAAATGCAGATATCAATCCTTCGACCATTTCATTTATAGAAACACATAGCATTGAAGGTAACTCAGAATACATCAGGGAAAGAGAGGGAATACAGTCTGCATTTTCATATTCGACAAGAGAAAAGAATCAGCTTCTTTTAGGGTCTGTAAAATCTTCTATAGGCCAGTTGCATCATGCTTCCGGTCTGGCAGGGCTGATTCAAGCTGTTATGGCATTAAAGTATAAAGAGCTGCCGTCAACAGTGTACAAGCAATATGGAGGTGCCGATATCACATCTGGTAATCCTACTGTAGGTGATAACGGGATTATCCATCTTTCAACAAATAAAGATGCCTTGCGGTGCGGTGTTAGTTCCTTTGCCAGGGGAGGAGCCAATTGCCATATCATTTTGGAAAGCTTTTCGATGGCCCCTATAGAAAACTCAGATCCTGAGTGGGAGATGCTGGCACTATCAGCCCAAAGCAAAGCAACGTTGCAGGATTTGATATACAGTTACAAAGAATGGATAGTAAAACCCAGGAATTTCCAGTTGGGTGATTTGTGCTATACCGCCAATGTTGGCCGTAAACACTTTCAATATCGATTGGCTATGGTAGTTCGGAGCAAGGAGGATTTGAAGGATAAGCTCACGGCGCTATGTGCAACAAATCTAGGATTGTCGGAGGTATCAGGAGTATATTATAGCGAACTGGGCGGATACGAAGGTGCTACTCAGACGGTAACAAAGAAATTCTCGGAGAAATACGGGGTAGAGCATGAAAAAGTCATGAACAAGCTTGGCCGGTTGTATGCACAAGGGGCTAAGTTTGATTGGAATGAAATATATAAAAATTGTAATTATAAAAAAATTAGCCTACCCGTATATCCATTTGCAAAGCTTCGTTGCTGGATAGATACCTCGGTCCTATCCTTAAATGACATCGGTGCTGAAAGGCAGAGCAAAGAGGATATCGTATTAGAATTATTTAAAAAATACCTTGGCTTCTCTCACATCAACAAGGAAGACAATTTTTACGAAATGGGCGGAGACTCTATTACAGCTATTAAGATTGTGAATGAATTAAATGCCATATTGCATACCAATTTAAAAGATGTGGATGTGCTGAGAAACCCGTCTGTTGCACAGCTGACTGAATTGTTGAGGAATACTAAAGGGATGGTACACAGTTCAAACAGCACTATATTAAAACAACCCTCAAAACCTTTTTATCCGTTATCGTCCGATCAAAGCAGGATATTTGTAATGATGCAGTATAATCCTGATTTTACGATGTATAACAAGCCTTTGGCACTGGTTGTAAATGGGAATATGGATTTTGACAGATTACAAACGGCCATCGATCGAATTGTGAAGAGGCATGAGGCGTTACGTACCTCATTTGATGTTTTGGATGGAGAACCGATACAAATTATTCATGACGATGCAAGACTTGAAATGAAATTTTATCCTTCAATATTACAAGAAGATGAATTGGAAGAGATGCTGAAAAATTTCACAAATCCGTTTAATTGGAGAACGGCCCCATTGGCGAGGGGAGCTCTAGTCCGGCTAACCACTGGCAAGCAAGCATTGGTCTTTGATTTCCACCATCTAATCTCGGATGGCACTTCGTTATTAATTTTTTTCAAAGAGCTAATCCATTTCTATAAATCTAATCAGGAGCTGGAG
Organism: Paenibacillus sp. LT-B23; assembly: GCF_059417685.1. Classification (NCBI taxonomy): domain Bacteria; kingdom Bacillati; phylum Bacillota; class Bacilli; order Caryophanales; family Paenibacillaceae; genus Paenibacillus; species Paenibacillus sp. LT-B23. The sequence goes on from NZ_JBSQBM010000007.1 coordinate 34,894, forward strand.
CCACCTACCGTTCAATTTAGAGATTATGTGGTATGGCAAAATGAACGAAAAAATTCCCCAGAGCAGGAGCGGATGCAACAATTTTGGATGTCCAAATGCGCCGCACCGCTCCCGCAATTGAATTTGCCGACAGATTTTAAAAGGCCAGCCCATAAAACTTATCAGGGCTCGCAAATAAGTTTACCAATGAATCCGGAGTTGGCAGAGAGCATATATCGTTTTGCTAAGGAAACAGACTCAACGATATACGTTGTGCTGCTCGCCGCCTATCATTTACTGCTGGAGAAACAGAGCGGACAAAACGACATTATTATTGGCTCTGTATCACAGGGAAGACCCCACAGAGATGTAGACCCTGTAATTGGTATGTTTGTACATACCATAATCATGCGTAACTGTTCCAGCAAAGAGGCCACGTTTAATGAATTTATCAATCAGGTTAGGGCAAATACTCTGCAAAGTTTTGAGCATCAAGACTACCCGTTCGAGGATTTGGTGGCTGCGTTGCATCATCATAGAGATAGAAGCCGCAATCCTTTATTCGATGCGGCATTTATTCTGCATAACATGTATACATCTTTGAAAAGTCCGGATTTTTATGAAATTTATAATTATCCATTTCATAATGGAGTTTCACTGGTCGATCTAGCTTTGGAAGTACACGAGACGGGAGAGGGACTTTCTTGTAATTGGGAGTACAGCACTTCGCTGTTCCAGCAAGAAACCGTTCAAGCATTAGGAAAAGAATTTCTTGATATCTTGGCACAGGTTATCCATCGGCCAGATATTCCACTTGGTGAGTATCCTTGCTTACACAGAAATGTGAACATCGTAGAAGATGTTGAGTTCTTGTTTTAGATAGCTGAACTTGAATTGGAAGTAGGAGGGAAAAGAATGGAGATCATATCCAAAGAAAAAATAAAACAAACTTCGGATCAAGTGGGTTTGGACTTTTGGAGCCGTACTTTGGATAAAAGAATAGATATAACTGGGTTTCCCCATGACTATACTGGACAAGAAGCGGAACCGCATAAGGCGTCGAATACCCATATGTTTTCTGACGAAGTCAAGACTAGATTATATGAGATGACCCGTCACTCGCATCTAGGTGTTTATATGATTTTGGTATCCGGTGTAAAGTATCTGTTGTCCCGGTATACTGGCTTGCGCGATATCGTTGTGGGGACACCCGTTTTGAAAATAGAAGAGCATGCGAGAACAGCTAACCCATGGGTGCTGCTTCGCAGCAAACTTACCCCGGATATGACGATCCGTGATTGGATCAACATGATGAAGGAAACAATGACGGAAGCATTCCGCCATCAGGATGTACCGTTTCATGGTATAGCACAGCGAGCCGGGCTTGAATACTCTGATGACACTGGACCGCAGGTGAAAACACTTGTTCTATTCGGCCCCATTCAGTCAAGGGAAAATGTAGATGATATTCGCTCCGAGGTCATTTTTGATTTTGACATGATCGAGGGAGACTTATCCCTGACAATTAAATATTCCCCCCAATTGTTTTCTGTTGAAACGATAGAGCATTTGACAGATGCATTGTTTCTATACTATGCCTACATATTGAAAGATACGAAAACAATTCTGGATGAGCTTGAACTACTCTCAGAGAGCAGCCGTCATCAGATACTGCATCAATTTAACAAGCCGCAAGAATTACATTCCAGTGATGCTAGCACCTTTCAACAATTATTCGATAAACAGGTTCAAATACAGCCTGAGAACACAGCTCTAATTTTTGAACATCAACACTGGACTTATCAGGATCTGAATGATCAGGCCGATCGTCTGGCTCATTATCTGGTAAAAAAACATCAGCTACTTCCTGAAGAAGCAGTTGCCGTATACATGTACAGATCTCCTTATGTATATATAGCCATGTTAGCGATTTGGAAAGCAGGTGGCGTGTTTATTCCTATAGATCCGGCGGTTCCGCTGGAACGTGTTATAGACATTCTTAGGGAAGGGGATGTACGTATTGCACTTACAACAGCTTCTAACAAGCAAACTTTACAGGAGATAAAGCCAAAATGCGAATTGCTGGAATACATGTTTTGCATTGATACAGATGATTTTGGTGCTGAATCAACAGAGCGCTTATCAACGATTAGCTCCGGTGGATCATTGGCCTATATCATTTTTACATCCGGATCAACGGGAAAACCCAAAGGGGTAGAAATTGAGCATCACTCTGTCGTCCGATTCTTACATGCCATCGACCAAGTAATTAGCCCGGTTTCACCTCAAGTCATTCTTAATGCTGCCAGCATATCCTTTGATTTATTTATATCCGAAGCCTTGTATGGTCTTTTCAAAGGGATTCAAGTCGTTATTGCCAATGAACGGGAACATATAGATTCTGCCGAATTAGGGCGTTTGGTAGAAGAACATCATATCGATGTTATGATGATCACACCATCGCGTCTGCAACTGATGATGCTTCATAAGAAGTCGGCGAGAGCGCTACAACGTATGAAAATGTTTCTTATTGGCGGACAAGAATTGAAGGAAGGGTTTCTGCATGAGATTCAACAGTTGACCGAAGCTTATATTGTAAATGTCTATGGACCAACGGAAGCTACGTGCCTGGCTACAGCTGCTGTATTGAATGGAGCATCTCAAGTCACGATTGGCCGCCCGCTGGATAATTATAGATGCTACATTGTAGATGACAAGAATCGTTTACAGATGATCGGTGCAATTGGTGAGTTGGTAATCGCCGGAACAGGAGTAGCACGGGGATATGTCAACAATCCGGTGTTGACCCAAGAGAGGTTCATTGCAGATTTGTTGTATGAGGGGCAAAGAATGTACAAAACAGGCGACTTGGCACGCTGGTTGCCGAATGGAGAAATTCAGTATCTAGGACGGATTGATAATCAGGTCAAAATAAGAGGATATCGAATTGAAACCAGTGACATTGAAACCGCTTTATTATCTCACTCGGATATTCGTGAGACGATAGTACTTGTTAATCAAGGACCCAATGGCATGGGGGAACTGGTAGCTTATCTGGTTAGCGATCAAAAGTTGAGCTTTAACACCCTATATGATTTTTTGAAGCTGAAGCTACCTGAATATATGGTTCCAGTACACTATGTTCAGGTCCCTGCTCTGCCCTTGACGGTAAATGGGAAGATTGACAAGTCAGCTTTGGCAAGTATGGATCATCTGAAGTTGTCCGGCGGCACATTTTACCGGGCACCCATGAATGATGTTCAGAGAGTCTTAGTTGAAGTGTGGCAGCAATTGCTTGGAATTGAGCGGATCGGAATTGATGATAACTTTTTTCAAATCGGAGGAACCTCCTTGTCGGGGGTCAAAATGGTTGCGTTGCTGAGTGACAGGTACACAATCTCCATTAATGACATCTTTGATTATCCGACAATTGCTCAACTGTCTCTTCAGGTAGTCGAACATGTAGGATACTTTCATCATTTGCTTGAGGTGATGAAGCCTTCGGCCATCCATTCGGATGCGGATGCAGTTGCGTCACTCGCATCAAGAGAGGAAGTTTTACAGACATACCGGACAAAAGCGGAAACTTGGCGGGATCGGGATCTCACGCTGCAAAAGCGCTACAAGCATATCTTGTTGACGGGTGGTACAGGATTTTTGGGTACTCACCTTCTGCAGGAGCTTCTCAATAGAACGAATGCCCGAATCACCCTTCTGATAAGAGGAGAGTCACCAACATTATCAAGGGATTATCTCCAAGAAAGATTACAATATTATTTGTTAGCGGGCCATAATGAAATGGGATGGGCAAGGGTGTCCGTTGTCTGCGGTGATATAACACTGCCGAAGCTGGGATTGGGATCTACAAAATATGAAGATTTGGCTGAGGACGTGGATTGTATCTTTCATACGGCATCACTGACCAAACATTATGGGACAGCAGAGGAATTTGAAAAAGTGAACACCGATGGTACTCGACATATACTTCATTTTGCATCCTTCAAGAATATTAAGGACATCCACTTCACGTCTAATATGAGTATTGGTACGGGAAGTAATGTTCAGTTGTTTGACGAGTATGTTGAAGAAGTTGGACCTATTAATGCGGAAATTGATAATCACTTTCTAAGAAGTAAAATGGAAGCCGAAACACTACTACGGAGTGGTAGAGACATGGGGCTGAGCTGTACAATTTATCGCTTAAATTCTCTTAATAATAATACTCGAACAGGGAAATTTATGATTAACAAGGAGAGCAATGCATTTTATTCCTTTGTAAATGCTCTGAACAATATCGGTCTGTTTCCGGATTTACATGAGCCGATTTTGGATCTGACAGGTGTGGATCAGGCTGCAAAAGCTATTGTCACTCTATTCGATCGGCCTGCACTGCATAATCAGAATCACCATGTATTTAACCCTCATCGAATCAGTTGGGGACAGTTTGGGCGTGAGCTCCAATCTATTAATGGGAATATCGAAGTGGTTGACTACCAATTGTTTATAGATATACTAACGCAAAAGTTCAATGACCCTTCTACCCGCAAAGAAGTCATTAATGTCATTCTCAATCTTTTTTTACTCCGCAATACTGAATGGCTGGATTATTTGCGAGTATGTGACCGGACGGAAATCATACTTCAGTGCCTTGGATTTGAATGGGGAACTATCACGAAGCAACAGGTGGAATGTTACCTCAGCTGATAATTATTGATCCTTATAAAAATACGACATAAGTATAAGGGGGTGTAACGGGTGGTCTTAGTCTGAAGTTAGCTGCGGCGTCGCCGTCTTTCACTAATTAACTGATAAATCATTGAAGGAGGAGACGGGAAATGAGGACAATTGGGCTAGTTGGTGGTTTAAGCTATGAATCGACGTTATTTTACTATAAGTATATTAACGAGCGTGTCAATCAGCAGCTTGGAAAAACTAATTCGGCTAAGCTGATTTTAAACAGTTTGAATAACGAGGAAGTTTTGTCTCTTGTAAATGCTAATCGCATGAAGGATGTCACGGAGATATTAGTCAATGCTGCAATCGTAGTTGAGAGAGCTGGTGCTGATTGCTTGCTGATATGTTGTAATTCTGTTCATCAAGTAGCCGAAGAGGTACAGCGTCGTATTCATATTCCCCTTCTTCATATATCAGATGCGGTTGCAGATAAAGTATCCGAAACCGGCGTTAAGTGTGTTGGGCTTATTGGCACCAACTTTACAATGAGCGAGACATTTTATAAGCACAAGCTGGAGGCTCGGGGGATTGATGTTATGCTTCCAGATCAGCTTGACCGCAACTATATACATCAAGTGATCTTCAACGAATTAGTGTTTGGCCTATTTACCATTGAAGCCAAGCGAAAATTTCAGAGCATTATACTTAAATTGATCTCTGAAGGTGCTCAGGGAGTCATTCTGGGTTGCACAGAGATTCCGCTACTTATTAATCAAAAGGATGTCAACGTTCCTGTATTTGACACTACTTCTTTGCATGCAGACAGAGGAATTGATTTTATTTTTGAAGATTTGAATAGCAGAGAGGAGTTATCGCTATGGAAACATCAAATGTAAACAAAATTGAGGTCAAGCCGGATTCTATACCACCACAAGCTATTGTAATGGGGTATATTGGAAGTTATTTCTTTTCGTTTGTGATCAAGACTGCAACGGATCTGGGTGTGTTTAAAGGATTGCAGGAAGGGAAAAAAACAAACGATACGTTAGCGGCTCATTTGAAGCTAGATCCGGCTTCTTTACGAAGATTGTTAAGAGCACTAGTTGCTATGGATCTCCTTAAGCTTGATGCATCTGGCAATTACGAGGTAACGGCGTATGGAGCGACGTTGCAACCTGGTATAACACCTCAATCAATTGAACCCATTGCAAATTATCTGCTCGGTGACTTTATTATTGAACCTATGATGAATTTGGGTCACAGCATCAGGACAGGACGACCTTCATTTGACAATTCCGCATGGTTTGAAGCAGGAAAAATAAATGTTGAGCAGCAGCAAGTGGTCAACCGTGCCATGGAAGTGTATTCAAAAGTAAGCTTACCGACAATACTGAATTCATATTCGTTTGCTGAGTTCGATGTCATAGTGGATGTTGCAGGGGGCCTAGGACAAATATTGACTGGAATTCTGAAAAATCATATTAATAGCCGCGGTATTTTATATGATCTGCCATCTACGATTGAGCGGGCAAAGGAATACATAGATTCCGTAGATATGACGGATCGTTGTGTATTAATTGGTGGAGATATGTTTGAATCAGTTCCGACCAGTGGAGATCTATATATTATCAGTAAAGCGTTAAACGACTGGGATGATGAGCATGTTCTGTCTGCACTCAGCAATATACGCTCAGCCATGTCCAGTGACTCTAAATTAATTATTATAGAGATGCTTGTTGATGATGAGCATCCGACAAAAGAAGAGGTGATTCGGGATTTACTGTTTTTGGCCGTTACTCCAGGCGGGGGCGTTAGAACCCAATCGGAGTTTGAGGTACTGATACAACGATCCGGTTTACAAGTTACACGTGTTATTCCTACTCTGGATCAATTCTGCATCATTGAATGTCAGCGAGAACTCTAATTACTGAGTATTAGCTTTTATCGATAATCTAAAGTCCATTTTGTAAAGTTATGTTCATAAACAGATGAACATAACTTTTTTCATATGCATTTGCAAGTGGAGGCGATGTGTTATCAATCAGCCAATTGTGTTTATGTATCCGGGGCAGGGGTCACAGTACTACCACATGGGAATTACGTTGTACCAACATTATGATGTGTTTAGAGTATGGATGGACGCATTAAACGACCAGGTGTACGGACTCATTGGGGAATCAGTACTCGATGTAATTTATGATCCAGGCTGCAAGGTAGGCGATCGTTTTGACCGTACGTTATACACTCACATTGCGATCTTTATGGTGGAATGCTCGCTTACGAAGGTATTTCTGAGTCGTGGAATCGAGCCGGATGTTGTTATAGGGACAAGTCTGGGAGAATATGCAGCAGCGGTAACCGCAGGAATATGGAGTATGGAAACGGCTCTTCAGGCAGTGGTTCGACAAGCAGAATTGCTTGAATTAACCTGTGATGCAGGAGGAATGCTGGCTATTCTGCACAATTTGAATGTATATTCGTCTGATCCGCTGTTGAGTGAGCTCTGTGAACTTGCATCTGTAAATCATCAATCACATTTTATTGTATCAGGTAGTGTCAGGAATATTGATCGTGTAGAGCAATTGCTTAAAAGTAGGGGAGTTGTTTGCTTTCGGCTCGCAGTTTCACATGGGTTTCACTCTTGTAGTATTGATCCCGCTGAGAAACCATACCTGAACTATGTGCAGCAGCAACTTCTACAAGAACCTATGATTCCTTATGTGTCAAGCGTCTATGGTACAACCATTGGACGGCTGGAACCGGATTATTTTTGGAAGGTTGCCCGTTACCCGATCCGGTTCGCTGAGGCAGTAAGTTATATAACTCAGGAACAGAGAGAAGGTATCTATATTGATATGGGCCCTTCCGGTACGCTGGTAAATGTCATGAAAAATTTGCCTATATATGATCATAAACAAACGGCTTTATCAATTATGACACCTTTCCATAAAGACTCTAATCAATTGGATGACATTATACGGCGTTATGCTGATTCAAAGGAGAATGGTGTATGTTAGCATTTGTTTTCCCTGGACAGGGCTCGCAGCGTAAAGGAATGGGCGAAGGATTATTTGAGGAATTTCCTGAGCTTACACGGCAGGCTAATGCCATTCTTGGTTATCCTATAGAAGAATTGTGTTTGGTGGATGCCCACAACAAGCTGCAGAATACGGAATTTACACAGCCTGCTCTATATACTGTCAACGCATTGATGTATCTAAAAACGATGCAAGTAAGTGGTGTTTCTCCCGAAATCGTAGCAGGACACAGTCTGGGTGAGTACAATGCATTGTTTGCGGCAGGTGTCTTTGATTTCGCCACAGGCTTGAAGTTGGTGAAAAAAAGAGGAGAATTAATGAGTCTTGCCGACGGTGGCAAAATGGCAGCCGTTATAGGGATGGATATGAACAATATTCGTCAAACACTAACGCAGAATAGACTGAACGGCATAGATATAGCTAATCTTAATTCTCCACAACAAGTGGTGATATCCGGATTGGAAAAAGACATGGTGCGGGCTCAGTCGATTTTTGAGGAGACGTCTAGTATCACCTATATTCCACTCACTGTGAGTGGCGCGTTTCATTCCAGATATATGGAGGAAGCCGGACATAAATTTGCAGCCTATTTAGACGCATTTTCATTTTCCGATTTGAACATTCCGGTTATCTCCAATGTCAGTGCCAGACCTTACACGAAAGTAGAATTAAAAACCAATCTGGTTCGACAAATGACAAGTTCCGTAAAATGGTGCGAGACCGTCCAGGTTCTCCTGGGACTGGATCCTATTGAGATCAGAGAAATCGGACCAGGTCATGTATTGACAGGATTGATCCAGAAAATCAAACAGGGTGCTGCTCCTATCACGTTGTCTCAGGAAGAATGGAACCGTGAAGAGTCTGAACGAAACCAGGTTGCCAATGAGGATGAGGCGCCTACTAGGCCACTTGTGTCCGGAATCACAGCAGAGTTTCTCGGTTCTGAAGAGTTTAGAAAGGATTATGGAGTCAAATATGCCTATTTGACCGGGGCTATGTTCAAAGGGATATCAACCAAAGAGATGGTAGTCAAGATGGGTAAAGCAGGAATGATGGGTTTTCTGGGTACCGGAGGTTTGTCTATTCCTCAAATTGAATCTGATATTCAATACATTCAGCAGGAGTTGGATGAAGGACAAGCTTACGGAATGAATTTTCTGCATACACCCGGTAAGCTTGATAGAGAGAGGGAACTTGTAGATCTCTATCTCAAATACCAAATACGTACCATAGAAGTTTCCGCATTTATTAATATAACAGAGTCACTAATTCGCTATCGTGCTGCTGGTTTATCCGATAACCCGGATGGAACGGTAGCGGTCAGCAACCGTATTCTCGCCAAGGTATCCAGACCGGAGGTTGCGGAAAGCTTTCTGAGCCCGGCTCCTGCATTTTTAGTGGAGAAAATGGTCCAAGCCAAGCAAATTACGCAAGAACAAGCGAGAAGGCTGGCAGAGGTCGCAATGGCGGATGATCTATGCTTGGAAGCCGATTCCGGGGGACATACAGATGGCGGAGTAGCTTATGTATTAATGCCTGCTATCACGAAACTGCGTGATGATATGATGAAGAAATATGGATACAAGAAAAAGGTGAGAGTTGGCGCAGCAGGGGGTATTGGTACCCCTGAGGCTGCCGCAGCTGCATTTATGCTAGGTGCCGATTTTATAGTTACTGGTTCTATTAATCAATGTACTGTGGAAGCTGGCACTAGCAATGATGCTAAAGATATGCTTGAACAGATCAATATTCAGGATACGACCTATGCTCCAGCGGGAGATATGTTTGAATTAGGGGCCAAAGTACAGGTTTTGAGAAAAGGTGTGTTCTTTCCAGCCCGGGCTAGCAAGCTCTATGATCTATATCGTCAATATAATTCATTGGACGAGATTTGCGACAAGGATCAGAAGCAGATTCAGGAAAAATATTTCAAACGAAGTTTTGAAGAGATATACGAGGAAGTTAGACGGCACTATCCACAGCAGGAGATTGAAAAGGCGGAACTAAATCCCAAGCGTAAAATGGCTTTAATTTTCAAGTGGTATTTTGCTTATTCGTCGTATTTGGCGTGCAGCGGGGAAGCGGACAATCGGCTCGATTATCAGATTCAGTGCGGTCCGGCCCTGGGCTCATTTAATCAGTGGGTTAAAGGAACAGAATGGGAACACTGGCAGCATCGTCATGTAGATGACATTGGCATCAAGATCATGACAGAGACAGCCCGGGTGCTGAATCAGAGATTTGCCGCATTTCATGGAGCAGTTCATAAGTAAAGTTCAATCGGGAAGAGTGAGGCGGATGAGGTCAAAAAAGGCGGATATCGCAGTGGTAGGTATGTCATGCCGTTTTCCTGGCGCATGTGATTACAACCAATTTTGGAATAATCTCGAAGCAGGTATAGACTCTGTTCAGGAAATTACCCCTGATCGATGGGATGTAAATACTTACTATACAACGGATATAGACAAACCTGGTAAAAGCATAAGTAAGTGGTGTGGTTTATTGGAGCAAGTTTATGACTTCGATCATCAATTTTTTAAAATATCCCCTCGTGAAGCTCTTTGTATGGATCCTCAGCAAAGACTAATGCTGGAGGAGACTTGGCATTGTATTGAAGATTCGGGTATCTCTTTAGCCACACTTCAGAATAAACGGACTGCTGTCTATGCAGGTGTTATGACGACGGATTATCGCCAGAAGCTGATGGATGAAGAGCGTGGAATGGACGGTTATGCATGTCTGGGCAACTTTGAAAGCCTGTTGTCTAATCGCATTTCCTATACGTTTCATCTTCAGGGAGCCAGCCAAACTATTAATGCTGCTTGTGCATCTTCGCTTGTCGCTGTGCATGAAGCGAAGCAAGCACTAAGGCTTGGAAAATGTGACTATGCGTTGGTTGCCTGTGTAAATCTGAACCTTCATCCATGGAAATATGTTTCTTTTTCCAAGTCCCGCATGCTAAGCCCTGATGGTGTGTGCAGGGCTTTTGATATCAATGCTAATGGTTATGTGCCCGGGGACGGGGTGGCTGTTCTTTTGCTGCATCGATTAGATGAGGCTGTTAAAGAAAAAAACCATATCTATGGAATTATCAAGGGTTCTGACGTAAACCATTCAGGTAAAAGTCAGTCGATCACGGCTCCACGTATGCAGGCACAGCAGGATGTCATCAGAAATGCGTACCAAGATGCAGATTTGCGTCCCGACATGGTCAATTATGTAGAGGCTCATGGGACCGGCACTTCCTTGGGAGATCCCATAGAACTGGAAGCCTTGACCCGGGCGTTCCGACATTTTACAAATGAGAACCAATTTTGCAAGATCGGATCTGTCAAAACCAATATTGGCCATCTGGAAAGTGCTGCAGGACTGGCAGGTATGATTAAAGTCTTAATGATGATGAAGCACAGAAAAATTCCTAGAACGCTCCATCTGAAGACTCCGAATCCCATCGTGGATTGGGCTAACTCACCGTTTATTCCTGCAAAAATCTTATCATCCTGGGAATCAGCCGAGGAGGGCGGTCCATTACGTGCCGGTATCAGCTCTTTTGGTTTTGGTGGAGTCAATAGCCATATATTGCTTGAGGAGTATCAGGAGGCTGGGACAGATGAGGCTCCCGATTCAGACAAAAGTGAATTCTTTATTTTATCTGCAAAGAGTCAAGAGGCACTGGGAAATTTACAGGAGACATGGAGAACATTTATTACTACTTCCGATTTTAAAGCTTACCGCCTGAGTGATATAAGTAGCATATTGCTTGTGGGCAGAGAGGCGTTCCCGTACCGTTGTGGCATACTGGCACACCATAAAGAAGAACTGAAAGTGAAACTGCAGATCGGTCATTTGCCTCAAATAAAAACGGAGAAATGCTCTTGGGAACTGAACATTAGTGATCTCCCTTGGGGGAGTTATGCAGATATTGAGCCATTGTATGAAGAATGCAGTGTATTCAAGCAGGCTATCGATGATGCCATGAAGACATTAAGAAGCTTGCATGTAGGCCGAAGAATATGTAGTGGTTTCTTTCAGGAGTCTTGGACTGGTCTGGAGAAATCACTATATCAATTAATCACAGGGTATGCATACGCATCCACACTCGTATCTCTGGGGGTAACTCCATCTGCCGTCACCGGACATAACGACGGCTGGTGGGTTGCGATGGCTATAAGCGGTATTCTGACATTGCAGGACATACTCGCCGTGAAAACGGGAAAACGTGAGCTAAAAGACGTAATGGTTTCTTGTCCTGTTATTCCTCTTCGGGAGCCGGTAACAGGTTATATTCATATGCCACTACAGTGTAATGAAGCTTACATCCGCGATCTAATCAGTTTGACGGTACGCGGAGTGAAAGAACAAACAGGTTCTCAAGTTCCAGGATCACTGATTGATAACGGGTTGCAATCATATATCGAAAAATCAAGGTTATTGTACCCTGTCCAGCATACCTTTAAAGGATACATTGACGATTGGGAAACCGTTATTCAAAAAGAGACACGTTTTGGTATTGTCGGAATGTTATGCGATGAGCAGCTTTTTAAGTCATGGGACGTAAACCCCGATCTACTCTTGATCGTGCTTGCAAGTTCCTTGAGAAAACTATATCGGAAGTGGAATTTGGAAGAGCAACAGTTCATTATTGAATCACGATTGGAAGAAATATTGGACTTGCTGGACGAGGGGATATTACCCAAAGAAACGCTTGTACGAATACTGACACAAAACAATACAGTAGTAACGGCAGTTGCAATTATAAACAGTAATCTGATAAAGATTCATTCTGATCGTAAATATGCTTTAATGAAAAAATACTACCGGGATGAACTGGAAGCAGCCATGAATCCTGAATGGATCCACAGGGCAGAAACTGCAGATAATGGTTTGTTAAGCCAAGCGGATATGGAGGTTGTATATGTGGGCAACTGCAATCCCACTTCTGATCTTGGCATACATTTTGGAACAGTAGGTGATACGGTTACAAGGTTTTACGAAAGTGTTCTTCAGCTGTGGTTAAAAGGTGCGTCAATACGTTGGAATCGATTATTTCAAGGAAAGTCATATTGCAAAGGTGGCTTACCGGTATACCCATTTGATCGAAATACGTTTCAGATCAATGAACGAAAAGGGCAATCAGTTGCAAGCAATACTCTTGAATTAGAGGACCGGAAGCTTAAACAATTGCTGCAAAGTCTTGAGAAAGGTGAGCTTGAAATTGATGACATCAAAAGGGAAATGGGGGATGCGTGGTGTCAGACGATCAATTCACAATAGATGCGATTTTACATTTGATTAAAGAGGGCAAAATGACTTCAGACCAAGGATTTGAGCAAATTCGTAAAATCAGAGAGTACACATCTTCCCTAAAATCGGCGGAAAGAACAACTATATATTATCAGCCGCAGTGGAGAGAATGTCTTCCCAATTCCGCCGGAGGAATTCCCGAGCAGGTTGTAGTTTTCGATACGGATACCTATCTTTGGACTGGTTTGAAAAACTGCGGAATTAAGGCTGTGCTTGTACAGCCAGGGGATACTTATCGATCTGTACAAAAAGACGTCTATGAAATAGACCCTTTAAATCCGAAGGACTACGGGATGTTGTTCAGTGCTTTAAAACAAAACAAGCAGAGTGCTAAAGCCCTTATTCATGCTTGGTCGAATCAACGATTTGTCCCCGAGAAAGAAGGATTGCAGGTTCAGCTCGAACGTGGAATTTATTCTTTATTATACATTAGTCAGGCATTAATGAAGGAAACTTTGTCCAAACGATGTAAGTTACTTTACGTTTATCAAGGAAGCGATCAGCCTCAATACGCCGCAGTGTCTGGATTTGCCAGAACACTTCGAAAAGAAAATCCTGCACTGATATATGCTACAGTGGAACTGAGTGAGTCAGCCGAAGCATCTCTTGACCAATTGTTAAGTGAATTTTCTGCGGATGATGAAGAGGTTGAAATTCGTTATCAGCAACAAAAAAGGCTTGTTCGTTATATGTCACTTATAAATGAATTTGGGACCTCTGCTATTCCATTGCGGGAAAAAGGAACTTATATGATTACTGGAGGTTTTGGAGGATTAGGCTCCATTTTTGCCGGATACTTGGCCAATAAGTACAAAGCTCGTCTAGTTATCGCGGGGCGTTCGCCGCTTACAGCTGAACATGAGCAAAAGATAAAGCGATGGGAGCATAGCGGGGCAAGTGTTTTGTATGTGCAGGCAGATATTTCAATGCGTGAAGAATGCGCCGCAGTGGTTACCAAGGCAAAAGAAAGATTTGGTGACATCCATGGGGTGATACACACGGCAGGCGTGCTGCGGGATGACTATATTTTCAGGAAGTCTGTCGATCAAATAGAGGAAGTGCTGGCTGCCAAGCTGTATGGAACTGTATGGCTGGATGAGGCGACCTGTCATGAAAACCTGGACTTCTTCCTAATGTTCTCTTCCATTATGTCGGTCATAGGGAATGCAGGCCAGTGTGATTATGCATACGCAAATGCTTTCATGGACTATTATGCCCATCGACGCACATCCTTGTTGCAGACGGAGGGAAGGGGAGGGAAGACTTTACTGATAAACTGGCCGCTCTGGAAAGAGGGGGGGATGACGGTAGACGCACCTACTCTTGCTTTCATGGAGAATTCAATGGGTATTATTCCCATCTCCACCGAAGAAGGTATTACAGCATTTGAAGATGCGCTACATATGCCGGGTCATCAGATGATTGTTTTAAAAGAGAATCCATTAAAAAAAATGAAGTTGTTTAATTCTAATTCTAATGGGAGAACCCCTACGCAGAGGCAACTCTCTGAAGCGGATGAACAAATGCTTTACCATCGCTTGTGCGAGGACATCGGAATGATTACTTCGGAAATTCTATTTGTGGATAAAGATACGATCGAAATGGATGCAGACCACAGCGATTACGGATTTGATTCCATTTCTACCACCGATTTTATTAACCGGATCAATCAAAAATTTCATTTGGAACTGACTCCGCCTATATTCTATGAATTTGTGAATATGGGTTCTTTTGCTTCTTATTTAAAAGATAACTATACAGAACGAATGACTTCTTTATATGGTGCTGATTCTTCCTCATCTCCGCTCCATACGGCTGAATCCGTGAAAAAAGTTGTAGTGGAGCCAGCGACTGTTCCATTAAACACTCAGGCTCAAGCCGCTGAGAACACAATGGAACCGATTGCTATCATCGGCATCGCTTGCAAAATGCCCCAGTCCGATAATCTTGAGGAGTTTTGGCTGAATCTGGAGGCGGAAAAGGATCTAATCACCGAAATTCCGCCAGATAGATGGAATTGGAAAGATTATGATGGAGATCCAGCTAAGGAAATGGGGAAAACGAATATAAGATGGGGTGGTTTCATGAAAGACATCGATGCTTTCGATGCTTTTTTCTTTGGGATTTCCCCCCGAGAAGCGGAATTAATGGACCCGCGTCAGAGAATTTTTTTGGAGACCGTCTGGAAAGTAATTGAGGATGCCGGTTACAAAGCTTCAGCATTATCTGGTAGCAAGACGGGGGTATTTGTGGGTGCCGGAAGCTCAGACTATGACGATCTATTGAAAGAGCAAAAGATAGAAATGCAGGCATACACACCAACAGGACTGTTCAACTCCATTTTAACCAATCGGATTTCTTATCTGTTGAATTTTCATGGACCCAGTGAACCTATTGATACGGCTTGTTCAAGTTCTTTGGTTGCTATACATCGCGCTGTGGAAAGCTTGCGTAATGGTGAATGCGAAGTTGCTATTGCGGGCGGTGTGAACGTACTGGCAAGCCCCAATCTGTATATTGCTTTGGCCAAGGCCAGTATGTTGTCTGAAGATGGAAGATGCAAGACTTTTGATAAGAAAGCGAACGGATATGTTCGGGGTGAAGGTAGTGCTGCGGTAATGCTAAAGCCCCTCTCACAAGCCAGACAGGATGGTGACCACATTTATGCGGTGATCAAGGGGACGGCAGTCAATCATGGAGGTCGTGCGAACTCGCTCACAGCACCCAATCCAAACGCTCAGGCAGATTTAATCGTGGATGCATGGACCAAATGCGGGCTGGACCCTTCTACGGTGAGTTATATAGAAGTACACGGCTCGGGCACACCATTGGGTGATCCGATTGAAATTAACGGACTGAAAAAAGCTTTTCATGAATTATATACCGCTTGGGGCAGACAGCCATCGGGTAAAGCTCATTGCGGAATAGGTACAGTAAAGACAAATATAGGTCATTTGGAATCAGCGGCCGGCATCGCAGGTCTAATCAAAATGGTACTGTGCATGAAACATAAAAAGTTGCTTAAAACATTACATTATGAAGAACTTAATCCATATATTCAGTTGGAAAACAGCCCGTTCTATATTGTACAAAGTACAAGAAATTGGGAAAAGATGGGGCGTGATATTCCTCGACGTGCAGGTGTAAGTTCTTTTGGTTTTGGCGGGGTAAATGCTCATGTAATTGTAGAGGAATATGAGCATAGCTCAGATCGTAACGAACAAAATGAACCACAAATATTCTTGTTTTCAGCCAAGAGCAAAGACATACTTTATCGCTATGTCGAGGTGATCCGTACATTTTTATTAAAATCTGAGGCAAATATGAGCGACATAGCTTTTACGCTCCAGATCGGTAGAGAGGCTATGGAGGAAAGACTGGCTGTAGTTGCAGGGAGTATTGAGGAGCTGGCGGGGAAACTGGATCTCTATCTTCAAGAGAAAGGTAACATGGAAAATGTTCACACAGGAAATGCAAAGTCAAATAATTCCTCTTTGCAAATCTTAATAGAGGGAGAAGAGGGAATGGCTTTTATGAAACTACTTCTGAGCAATAAGAAACTGGAGAAGCTTGCGCAATTATGGGTGAGAGGCATGGAGGTAGAGTGGACATTATTGCATCCTCATACTAGACCACAGCGAGTATCGTTGCCTACGTATCCTTTTGAAAAACAACGATATTGGGTTCCTATCACAAAAGTGGAAGAAGGTAAGGATGAGGCAAATATAGCCCGCCTCCATCCATTACTGCACGAAAATACCTCCATCTTATCGGAGCAGCGATTTTGCACATCTTTTACCGGACAAGAATTTTTTGTAAAGGAAGAATCGGGTACGAATTATAAGCAGGTTCCTGGAGCGGTGCTGGTGGAAATGGTAAGAGCGGCCGTAAAATGGTCAACTGATACCCAACTGGAAGAGCATAAATATATTCAATTGAAAAACAACGTTTGGGGAAGCCCGATTTTAATTCACTCGGGAACTATTCAAGTAATCACTGCACTTTATGCTGAGGATCATGATGAAATCAGCTATGAAATCTATCAAGCTGGACAGCAAGGTCAAGAAATGCAGATATACAGTCAAGGTTACATTGCTCTGAAAGATAGGGTTAACCATAATTATGTTGATTTACAGACCTTGCGTATGGATTGCAATCAGCAATTGTTGTTGTCTGTCGATCATCTGCCGGAAATTGAAGAGGTCTATGCAGGCGTGGACATAATCCTAGTCAAGTTATCGCTATCTCACAACCTGTCTGAATCCATGCAGCTATATAAGGTACATCCGAATTTGATTCATGCAGTTATTGAGGTTTCTGCCTTATGGCAGACTCACATTGAAAATAATCATACACATGCGGATATATCATATCACCCTGTATCCATAAAGGAACTGGACATCTATGATTTTTGCACATCCAATATGTGGGCCCAAATTAAATATGTTCCTAATAGAGGGGCTGAGAATTATACACCATCATTGGATGTAGATATGTGCGACGAGCAGGGGAAGGTCTGCATACGTATCAGGGGTCTGGTAGCGGCACCGAATGAACATCTGCTATTCAGAGCGGATTCTGATTATGTTCTTGGATGAATTCAATTATAGAAGGGGTTTTGGTCATGACGAGTACAATGACGCTTGAGCCGACATGGAAAGAACAGCCCATCACAGAGCAAATACTGCTGCCGGGATATTTTCGGCATGTTGTTGTGCTTTGTGAACTGGATCAAGCTTGGTGTGAATCTATAGATGCTCAGTTCAACGGAACAACTTGTATTTCTCTGCAGTGCGAACACACTTCCATGGAACAGCGATTTCAGGCTTATACCATTCAGGTGTTTGAAATCATCAAGCAGTTCATTCAAGATCAAGCCTATCAGGATATCCTTGTTCAAATTGTAGTTAGTCATCAAGGTGAAAGCAGGCTCTTCGCGGGGCTTGCCGGGATATTGAAAACGGCACAGCTTGAATATCCAAAACTGGTTGGGCAACTGATTGAAGTGGGGGCGGATGAAGAAGTGAGCCGCTTAATCCAAAAACTTTCAGAAAATAAGAACGCTCCGTCAGATAGCCGTATTCGTTATGTAAATGGGAAAAGGAAGGTTATGCACTGGGAGTTCATACTGGAAGACGAAGGTGCCCAAGATCAGTCGAAACAGATTACGCCATGGCGAGACGGTGGTCTGTATTTAGTGACAGGTGGTGCCGGAGGGTTAGGAATGATTTTTGCTAGGGAGATCGCGGAGCATACTCAATCCTCAACTATCATTCTGATGGGTCGTTCCCCTCTGGATGAATATATAGAGAACAGGATCCGTGAGCTTCAGAAGACGGGGGCACATGTTATTTATAAAAGCCAGGATCTGAGCAACAAAGAAGGAATAGTTAAATTCATTAATGCCATTCAAAGAGAGTTTGGTCCTGTGAACGGCATTATTCATAGTGCCGGGATCATTCAAGATCATTACATTATTAATAAAAATTCGGAAGAGTTCAGAACTGTCCTTGCACCCAAAGTGTCCGGATTACTGTATTTGGACGAGGCCACGAAAGACATGCATTTGGACTTTGTTATATTGTTTTCATCGGTGGCTGGTGCACTCGGTAACCCCGGTCAGGCCGATTATGCTACAGCGAATGCATTTTTGGACGCCTACGCAGGTTACCGGAATGAACTGCGGGCTCTTGGGTTCCGGCATGGTCGGACGCTTTCTATAAACTGGCCGCTGTGGAAAGAAGGTGGTATGCAGATTGATGAACCTGTTGCAAAAATATTGGAACAACGTACAGGTATGTGCCCCATTTCAACTGAAACAGGCATTCGGGCCTTCTATAAAGCATTTAATCTTGGTCAGGAGCAATTAATGTTGGTTGAAGGAGATATGTTGAAGATAGGTAATTATGTAAAAAGACACAGCAATGAGTCATCTACGGTTTCGGTTATGAAACAGACAGTGGAAGTGGATCATGAACGTTTAATGGAAAAAATGGTGTCTAAGCTCAAGACGTTGCTTGCAGAGGAAATAAAATGGGATGAAGAACGTATTGATATTTTTGAACCATTAGAAAGCTATGGGATTGATTCTATCCTCATCTTGCAACTAAATCAGAAGCTGGAACGCATCTTTGGGGAATGCTCAAAAACCATTTTTTATGAATGCAGGACGTTACAAGAATTAACTTTTTATTTCGTATCTAATTTTCAGGACGCTTGTATATTGTGGACCGGACTGACTTCCGAATATAGAGCTCCAGAGGATTCTGTGGGGACAGCAAGCGATGTCCGTCAGAGAGAACAGGTTCTGGTGCCGCGCCATGCAACGAAGCGAGGATCCCGGCTCCAATTTCTGTCAGAAACTAAAAAAGAGACGGATCCAATTGCCATTATCGGTATAAGTGGTCACTATCCACAAGCAGATCATTTACAGGAATTCTGGTCCAATTTGGAAAGTGGGAAAGATTGCATAACGGAGATGGATGGAGAACGGTGGGCGATGGATTCCTTTTATCAGCCGGATCGGGAAGAAGCTATCCTTCAAAATAAAAGCTACAGTAAATGGGGTGGTTTTGTTCGGGGATTTGCTGACTTTGATCCGTTGTTCTTCAATATTTCTCCCCGGGAGGCCATGAGCATGGATCCTCAGGAGCGCTTGTTTATACAAGCTTGCTGGGAAGCGCTGGAGGATGCAGCTTATACACGTGAGCAACTGAAGGTACATCACCAAGGAAGAGTGGGTGTTTTTGCAGGGATCACCAAAACGGGATTTAATCTGTATGGACCCGATATATGGCGACAGGGAGAGACACTGTTCCCCCATACATCATTCAGTTCAGTAGCGAACCGGGTGTCTTATTTGTTGAATTTGAATGGGCCTAGTATGCCGATTGATACAATGTGTTCATCATCTTTGACAGCTATACATGAAGCTTGTGAGCACCTTCGCCATGGTCAATGTGAAGTAGCCATTGCAGGAGCCGTTAATCTGTACCTTCATCCTTCCAGCTATGTACAGCTATGCGGGCAGCATATGTTATCGATGGATGGAAAGTGTAGAAGCTTCGGCCAGGATGCCAACGGATTTGTGCCTGGAGAAGGAGTGGGCGTATTTATATTGAAACCGTTGTCCAGGGCGATAGCAGATAAAGATCATATTTATGGCTGTATCCGTGGAACAAGTATTAATCACGATGGTAAAACGAATGGGTACACGGTTCCTAATCCATCTGCGCAAGCTGAGCTTATTCGGACCGCTATGGATAGAGCTGGTATAGACGCCCGGGCCATCAGTTATATCGAAGCTCATGGAACTGGCACTATTCTGGGAGATCCTATTGAAATTACTGGACTTACCCAGGCGTTTAGGACATATACGAAGCAATCAGAATTTTGTGCAATCGGCTCCGTTAAAAGTAATATTGGTCATTTGGAAGCGGCTGCTGGTATGGCAGGCATGACTAAAATACTTTTACAAATGAAACATCGAAAAATTGCTCCCACTTTGCATGCGGAACAATTGAATCCTAATATTCCTTTTTCCGAAACTCCCTTCGTGGTTCAAAGGCAATTATCGGATTGGAATCGGCCCGTAGTGGAGATGGATGGGCAGCGAAAGGAATATCCCAGAATCGCTGGTATTTCATCTTTTGGAGCGGGTGGGGCCAATGCACATGTTATTTTGGAGGAATATACAGTTTCTGTTGAGTCCACAGGTTCTTTTAATGTGAACTCAGGTGAAAAAGCCATCATTGTATTATCCGCTAAAAATGAAAACAGACTGGTCGCAAGGGTCAATCAGTTGCTGGCTTTCATAGAGGAGGAGCAGATTCAAGATGACCAATTAGGGGACTTGGCCTATACACTTCAGATAGGAAGAGAGGCTATGGAGGAGCGTTTGGGTTTGATGGTCGGTTCTGTAGGGGAGCTGCAAGAAAAACTCAGAGCATTTTCCGGGAACAAGGAAGATTCTAAGGATATTTATAAGGGGAGAAGCAAGCGCAATAAGGAATCCATGATGTTGCTGTTAGCCGATGAGGATATGCAGAAAGCTGTAACGGCATGGATTCAGAAGAAAAAGTACACGAAACTCCTGGATCTTTGGGTAAAAGGAGTGGATATCGATTGGATTCGAATATACGGAGCGAACACCCCTAAGAGAATGAGTCTCCCGGTATATCCGTTTGCCAAGGAACGCTACTGGATATCCGAATGGTCCCGAACGACTGTGAAGGACATATCATATTCTCCAGCAGCAGGATCGGTCTATATTCATCCGTTGCTTCACCGGAATACATCAGACTTAACTGAGCAAAGATTTAGTTCCACATTCACGGGCGAGGAATTCTTTTTGACCGATCATCAGATCAGGGGGCGTAAAATTCTTCCGGGTGTGGCGCATTTGGAAATGGCAAGGAAAGCAGCAGAGTTGGCGACATGTATGTCTTCAGCAGATCAACTCACCGTCAAATTAAAAAATGTAGTGTGGGCCAGTCCGGTGATGGTGGATACGCTTCCTGTTGAAGTACATATCGGATTATACATGGAGGATGGGGGGGAGATTGGTTATGAAATCTACAAGAAGTCTGAGGATGGATCGGGGAATTCTGTAAACAGTCAGGGCCGAATTGAAATATGCAAGAACATGACCATACAACCACTGGATATCCTGAGTCTGCAAACAGCCTGTAATCAAACTAGGATGACCGCCTCCGCTTGTTATGAAGCTTTTGAAAAAATGGGCTACTCTTACGGTGAAGGACACCGAGGAATTGAAGTTCTGTATGCAGGAACTGATCAGGTTCTGGTGAAGCTGCGTATGCCGTCGGTGACGAGTGATTCTGGGCAAGCTTATGTTCTGCATCCAGGTGTGGTAGATTCGGCATTGCAGGCGTCCATCGGATTGCTTAATCAGCGGCAGACCGAGAATAGTCCTCTTTTGCCATTTGCCCTGCAAGAAATTCATATCTTACGGCCCTGCACTTCTACAATGTGGGCAAACATTCGTTACAGTGAAGGATACGATGCAGTGAGCTCATTGTTAAGGCTTGATGTGGATATCTGTGATGAAGCGGGAGATATCTGTATCCGGATGAAGGGACTTACTTCAAGAATTTTAACGGAAGAAGCGACGGATAAGTTAAATACTTCTACATTAATATTGGCACCCGTATGGAAAGAGCAGACCATTGAACAAGCTGAGTCCGCTACGGAATATGCAAAACATGTAGTTATGCTTTGTGAACCTGATGAAAGATGGATAGGGTCAATAAGAGAAGGACTTCACGGAGCAGCATGTATTCCTCTACTTTCCAAGGCGGTACATGCGGTAGAGAGGTATCAGGATTATGCTTTACAGGCATTGGGGGAAGTACAAAGGATTATTCGAGATGGAGCAAATGGACAGGTAATCGTGCAGATTGTAGCTTTCAATCTGTCAGAACGCTACGTGTTCACAGGTCTGTTAGGTTTGCTCAAAACCGCCCAAATTGAAAACAGCAAAATCATAGGACAAATGTTGGAGATCAATGGAGTAGAAACGCCAGACCAACTTATCCGGATGATTACTGAAAACGCTCAATGCTCGCCGGGTCAGCATGTTCGCTATCATGCGGATAAACGGTGGGTCTCAGAGTGGGAGGAAATCGGTGTAAAGCCAGAAGCAGCCATGCCTTGGAAGGATAACGGTATATATCTGATTACTGGTGGGGCTGGAGGATTGGGACTTATTTTTTGCGAAGAAATGGTCCGAAACTCTCATTGTCCCACTGTGATTCTCACTGGCAGATCTTCGCTGAATGAACTTATGAAGTCCAAACTAACCGATCTTGAAGTTTCCGGGGCCAGGGTGTTATACAAAAAAACGGATATTACCGACCGTGAGGCAGTCCGTGTTTTGATGGAAAGTATACAAGATGAGTTTGGGGCTCTAAATGGGATTATCCACAGCGCAGGTGTGATCCACGATAGCTTCATCCTGAACAAGCAGACGGAAGAAGTAAGGAAGGTGATGGCCCCCAAGGTTGCTGGCACATTGTATTTGGATGAAGAAAGCCGGGAGTTTGACCTGGACTTCTTTGTCCTTTTCTCATCTGCTGCAGGCATTCTGGGAAATACTGGACAGGCTGATTATGCGATGGCCAACTTGTTTATGGACAGCTACGCTGAGTATCGGTCCACACTGGAAAATACTCGTCAGCGTAAAGGACACACATTGGTGATGGATTGGCCTTTATGGCAAGACGGAGGTATGCGTATGGATACGGATACCGAGAAGACCATGCTACAAAATACTGGCATGCAGCCAATTAGTATTCAAACCGGATTGAATATTTTTTATCAAGGTATGTCTTCAGGAAAAAAACGAATTATGGGCATTCATGGTCAGGCTTCGAAAATGAGGGCTAAACTGTTTACCTTAAAAAAAGCGAAGGCCAAGCCGATTCAGCGACTTACGCCTGCTGCTGATAGTACGGAACAACTGCTGCATAAGATACTGATGATTTTGGCGGAAGCGGTATCCAGCGTTTTGAATGTGAAAGCCCAGGATATTGATGATGACGCTGAATGGGGAGAGTATGGATTTGACTCTATTACATTAACTCAACTGGCTAATCGTCTCAACCAGGCTTATGAATTGGATATAACGCCAGCTCTCTTTTTTGAATATTCAGGCATTAGGGAATTTGCAATGTATTTGTTGCTGGAAAACCGAGATTCGTTTAAATGGCAGGCATCAGTGCAGCCGGAGCATGAAGAGGAATTGACAGAACCAGAGGAAATGAAAAATAGCGTGGAAGATTGGAAACGGGAAGAAACAGCGAGCTTCCGATCCAGACGTATACATTCCAGATTGGTTACTCATCCCTTGCAAGAGCACGCTGTTCTGGAACCAGTGGCCATCATAGGAATAAGCGGGATTTTCCCTATGGCAGAAAATGTGGATGAACTATGGAAAAATCTGATCCAAGGCAAAGACTGTATTACAAAAATTCCTCCTGAACGACGGGAGTGGGGCACGTATGATCCGGATTCGAATACGGAGGTGCCGTGGGGTGGTTTTATAAATGGAGTGGACGAATTTGATGCTCTGTTCTTTGGGATCACTCCCCGGGAAGCTGAACTTATGGATCCGCAGCAGCGTTTGTTAATGACCTACGTGTGGAAGGTTTTGGAGGATGCTGGGTATTCGGCTGGAGCGATATCGGGAACCGGTATGGGATTGTTTGTGGGAACCGGAAGAACTGGCTACAGTGAATTGCTTACAAAGTCCGGTACAGTCGTCGAAGGATACTCATCCACAGGAAAGGTGCCCTCCGTGGGACCTAACAGAATGAGTTATTTTCTTAATATTCATGGACCTAGTGAACCCATTGAAACTGCTTGTTCCAGTTCTTTGGTTGCAGTTCACAGAGCAGTTCAGGCGATCAGAAATGGGGAATGCGAAACAGCTGTGGCAGGCGGAGTTAATACGCTGCTCGGTCCGGAAGATTATAAGAGCTTTCATAAGGCAGGAATGCTCAGCAAGGATGGAAGATGTAAGACTTTTTCAGATCAAGCGAATGGTTACGTTAGAAGTGAAGGCGTCGGCATGGTGCTCCTCAAAAACCTGAAGGATGCTGAACTGGACGGTGACCATATCTACGTAGTCATACGAGGAACGGGAGAAAATCATGGAGGCCGGGCTAACTCTTTGACTGCGCCTAATCCAAAATCACAGGCGGAATTACTGAAATCTGTATATCAAAGAGCTGGGATCAGGGCTGATACAGTCGGTTATATCGAAACTCACGGCAGTGGTACTCCGTTAGGAGATCCTATTGAAGTCAATGCTCTGAAACTAGCCTTCCAAGAATTAAAGGATCAAGGTCATAACGCTAGTAAAAAATCCGGTTATTGCGGATTGGGGACTGTGAAAACCAATATCGGACATTTGGAATTGGCGGCGGGCATCGTAGGTTTAATTAAAGTCGTACTGCAGATGAAGCATCAAATGCTTGTGAAGAACCTGCATCTGGAAACTGTGAATCCGTATATCGAACTGAAGGACAGCCCCTTCTATATCGTCCAGGAGACCCGTAAGTGGGAGCCGCTGCTGGATGATGAAGGTAAGGAGTTGCCAAGAAGAGCAGGAATAAGTTCCTTTGGTTTTGGAGGAGCAAATGCACATGTACTGGTGGAGGAATACGTTCCGCAGGAGAAAAGCATGGAACATCCCACCTCTGCACCGCGCACACCCGTGATGGTGGTTCTGTCAGGCAAGGATGAGCAGCGGCTGCAAGAGCAAGTGCTCCAATTGCTTGCAGCGATGGAAAAGGGAGACTACGGTGATGACAGACTGGAGTCCATCGCGTACACCCTTCAGGTCGGGCGGGAAGCGATGGAAGAGCGGCTGGGACTGATCGTGGAATCCATCTCGGATTTAGCAGTACAGTTGAGGGAATATGCAGAGCATCCGAAAGCTGGCAGATGGTTTCGTGGAAATGTTAAACGCTTCAAGGAAACGATATCTGCCCTGGAGACGGATGAGGATATGCAGGAGACGATCCGCCAGTGGATTTATAAAGGCAAATATGCCAAGCTGCTGGATTTATGGGTTAAGGGCTTGAGCATGAACTGGCAGGCGCTGTATGGAGAGAACTTGCCGCGCCGTATCAGTTTACCCACCTATCCATTTGCGCGGAACCGGTATTGGGTTCCACAGCCGGAAGGCATGGAAGCGGCTGAACCGGGCCGGGATAACACGTATCCTCGTTTGCATCCGTTGTTGCACCGAAATACGTCGGTGCTGTCGGAGCAGCGGTACTGTTCCACCTTCACTGGGGAGGAATTTTTCCTGACGGATCACAGAGTACAAGGACATAAGATGCTACCGGGGGTAGCTTATCTGGAAATGGCACGAACAGCAGTGGAGCAGGCACTGGAGGTGAAACCGGGGGATCGGTGTATCCTTCAACTGCAGCAAGTGACGTGGATGAAACCGATCACGGTCGAAGAGCATTCGGCAGAGGTAAGTCTCCGGCTGATCCCAGGAGAAGAAGGTGACATCGGTTATGAAATATACAAGGGGCCTACGGGAGCAACGGAAGATGTGGTATACAGCCAAGGAATCGCCCGTGTGATAGCACACGTGGAAAGGGATAGCCTGCGGGAGGATATAGCGAAGCAGATGGCGGAGCACCAGGCCGCGGGCGCCCAAAAGGTGCCGATTACCGCCTGTTACGAAGCGTTTGCGGCGATGGGGATTGAATACGGAGCAGGCCACCGATCGCTAGAAAGCGTGCAGACCGGAGCGGGTCAGGTATGGGCGAGCGTGTCTTTACCTTCTAGTTTGTCGGCAACAGCCAACGATTATGTGCTTCATCCCAGCTTAATGGATGGGGCATTGCAAGCGGCCATCGGGCTGAAAATGGCAGTTCCGCAAGAGCGAACAGAGGATGCTCCGGCCCTGCCATTCAGCCTGCGGGAGCTGACCGTGTATGGACCCTGCACAAGCCGAATGTGGGTACACATTCGTGAAGAAGGGGAGCGAGCGCAGAAAGAGCGCGTGCAGAAGCTGAATCTGGACGTCTACGACGAAACGGGTAGGTTGTGTGTCCGTTTGCAGGGATTTACCTCGCGTTTGCAGGGAGGGGATTTGCGGGGTTCACATTCTTTAGCGGAGGTAGACAGGGTGAAGCCGGAAGCAGCATCTGCGGAAACTGTGATAGTAGCCCCTGTCTGGGAGCCGTATATGATCACCAAAGAAGTGAGTCCTGCTTTGTCTTCTGAGAGCGGTGTGGTTCTGATTGGAGGAACCCGGGAGCGACGGGAAGCCGTGATGGCATACTACCCGCAGGCGCAGGTTGTACCTATTCAGGCAGGAGAGCTGATGGAGGATATTCGGGGGAAACTGGAAGCTTGCGGAAGCATCCGCCATGTGATCTGGATCGGCCCGGAAGCGGGCATTCCGGCCATGGATGAGGAGCGGATTATTGAGGGACAAGAAAGCGGGGTAATCCAGTTATTCCGACTCGTAAAAAGCATGTTGCAACTGGGGTACGGGCACCGGACGCTGGAGTGGACGGTTATCACGGTGCAGGCTCAACCAGTGAACAAGTACGACGAGATTGATCCTACCCATGCCAGTGTACATGGTTTTATCGGTTCGATGGCGAAGGAATACAGCAACTGGGCGGTACGGTTAACGGATTTGGAAGCGGGAGTGGACTGGCCCTGGTCTGCGCTGCTGGCCCTGCCACCCAACGGGGAGGGAGACGCACTTGTGTACCGGGAAGGAGAATGGTACCAACAGGAGCTGGTTCCTGTCACGATGGAGGCAGGACGTCCGACGCGCTACCGCCATGGAGGCGTGTATGTGGTTATTGGCGGAGCAGGCGGATTGGGGGCGACCTGGAGTGAATATATGATCCGCACCTATCAAGCGCAGATCGTATGGATCGGGCGGAGGGGAGAGGACGAAGCCATTCGAGCCAAGCGGGAACAGTTAGCGGGGATTGGACCTGAGCCGATGTATATCGCAGGGGATGCGTCGGATGAGGTCGCCTTAGGAGAAGCGTACCGATTAGTACGTCAGGCATATGGAGATATCCATGGTGTGGTGCACTCGGCAATCGTGCTGTCAGATCGGAGTTTGGGACAGATGGAGGAGGGGGAATTCCGTCAATCGTTGCAGGCGAAGGTAGATGTGAGCGTGCACCTGGCGAGAGCATTTCAAGGAGAAGCGATGGATTTTGTATTGTTCTTCTCTTCCTTTAACGCATTCACCAAGGCAGCGGGGCAAAGCAACTATGTGTCAGGGTGTACCTTTAAGGATGCATTCGCGCACCAACTGTCAGTGGAGTGGCCCTGCGAGGTGAAGGTAGTGAACTGGGGGTATTGGGGTCAGGTCGGAGTGGTATCGGGAGAGCGATACCGCAAACAAATGGAGCGGCTAGGAATCCAATCTATACGGACGGAAGAGGGAATGCGAATACTGGAAGAGCTGATGTCGGGACAGTTAAACCAACTGGGAGTCATGCGAACGACAGATCCGCAGGGAATCAAGGAAGTGAACTGGGGCGAGTTTATTACTTTGTAGTATTGTATTGCGCGTACTGATATTTTAGCTCCTTTGGATAATTTTATGTAAATGATGAGCGGTATATTTGTGAAGTCCGTCATGCCCCACTGGCTCAGCGGAAATAAGCAGATGGAGAGATGGTCATGAAAATAACGGAACGTCTGGATTCATTTAACGAGTCGATGAACTTGATGAACACATTTCTTCTGAGATGGTTAGGCAGTCAGCTAAAACAATTAGGAGTGTACACAGACGGTAATCTGGAAACCAACGAAATATGTGCGAAGGAGAGAATCAGTGGTCTGTACACCAAGTGGCTGAACGAAAGTCTGGCTACACTGGAAAGAAACGAAGAGTACAGCTTTATTCCACTGAATGAGATTGTAAAAGAGTGGGACAAAAAAAAGAAGGAATGGATTTTGCACAATCCGGATTTGCAATCCAGAATTCATCTAGTAGAGCCGATGATGTTTCATTTGTCTGATATCCTGGTCGGGGCTTGTCCTGCTACCGATATTATGTTTCCGAATGGATCTATGAAGCTGGTGGAGAATGTTTACCAGAACAATCCTGTTGCCGACTATTTTAACGATATTTTGTCTGATCAAGTTGTTGCATATGTTACGGGGTGTATCGAACAAAACTTGTCTGCACGTATTCGTATATTGGAAATCGGGGCGGGGACAGGGGGGACCAGCGAGGCGGTGTTAAGCAGACTGGAACCTTATCAAGAATATATTCAGGAATATTGCTATACGGACATATCCAGAGCCTTCCTAATCCATGCGCAGGAGAAGTACAACTCACGAAAAATACCGATGACATACAAGCTGCTGAATATTGAAGAGCCTGTTGCAGCACAGAACATTGATGAAGGCGGTTTTGATTTGGTGATCGCCACCAATGTGCTGCACGCCACTCATAATATAAGACGGACATTGCGGAATGTAAAAGCATGCATGTCTCGGAATGGATTGCTTCTTTTAAATGAGATTACAGCTAATACCCTGTTTACGCATTTGACCTTTGGCCTGTTGGAAGGGTGGTGGATGTATGAGGATACGGCAGTACGCATTCCGGGTTGTCCTGGGCTGTATCCTGAAATGTGGGAAAAAGTGCTACATCATGAGGGGTTTCATTCGCTAGCTTTTCCTGCAGCAGGGGAGCATCGATGGGGACAACAAATTATACGGGCAGAAAGTGATGGCATTATTCGTCAAAAGAAGCGAGTGGATACATCGCTTGAGGTCAAGCAACGCGAAGAGACAGAGAACCCCGGACGGCGATTTTATCAGGAAGGGGTGGATACATCGTTGCCCCAAATTAAGGTTGACCAGTTGCGTCAAAAAAGTGAACAGTTCTTCAAAACAATAATCAGCAGGGTATTTAAAATTCCCCCTCAGCAGCTGGACAGTCATAAACCTTTGGCCGACTATGGTTTGGATTCTATTCTGGTGGTTCAGTTGACAAGTGAATTCAAAAAAATAATGAAGAATGTAAACAGCACTTTGTTTTTTGAGTACTCAACGATCCATGAATTGGCGGATCATTTTATCTGTACAAGAAAAGAAGATTTAATAGCACTTGTAGGGTTTGCAGAGGAAACGAAGGGGGAGCGGGCTATACAGAATTCTGCAACTCCAAGTTCCCTTAATGTACGAAAACGGGCAAACCCGTTTGAGAATCAACGTTTTTTACTTGGTGATTCTGATTATAAGCCGGATGACAATCCCAATCCCAATCGCAGCCGTGAAGTGGCTGTAATTGGTCTGTCTGGGCGTTACGCTCAGGCTAAAAATATTAATGATTTTTGGAGCAATATCCAAAAAGGGAAAAATTGTATTCAGAAGATTCCACAGAACCGATGGAATTGGGCGGATTATTTCAAGGGCGCGAAAGGCACGAAAGGATCAATTTATACGAAATGGGGTGGATTTATTGAAGATGCTGATAAATTCGACCCTTTATTTTTTCGTATTTCGCCTCGTGAAGCAGAATTAATGGACCCGCAGGAGCGTGTTTTTTTGGAAACCGTTTATGCCACAATCGAAGATGCGGGGTATACTCCTGCTTCACTTAGCGATCATCAAAGAGTCGGAGTGTTCGTGGGGATTATGAATGCACATTATCCGACAGGAACTTCCTACTGGTCTGTCGCAAATCGAATCTCGTATACTCTAAATTTTCGTGGACCAAGTTTAGCTGTGGATACGGCCTGCTCATCTTCGCTGACGGCCATTCATTTGGCAATAGAAAGTTTGCAAAGCGAAACGAGTGATTGTGCCATTGCAGGGGGAGTCAATTTGATTGTGAATCCCGCACATTACCTGAAGTTAACCGACATGTCCATGCTGAGCAAAGGCAACCAATGCAAGTCATTTGGTGATGAGGCAGATGGTTTTGTTGATGGTGAAGGCGTGGGTGCCGTCATTCTGAAACCTCTCCACAAAGCGGTAGCCGACGGTGATCATATTTATGGAATTATCCGAGGAAGCATGTTGAACGCCGGAGGGAAAACTAACGGCTACACGGTGCCTAATCCTAGTGCACAGTCGCAGGTTGTTTCCGATGCGTTGGAGCGCGCGGGAATTCATCCGAGGGCCGTCAGTTATGTGGAGGCGCATGGTACGGGTACAGCACTGGGTGATCCTATTGAAATAGAAGGCTTGAAGCAAGCCTATGAAAAATATACCTTTGACAAGCAATTTTGTTCTCTTGGCTCTGTCAAGTCCAACATCGGACATTGCGAAAGTGCGGCAGGTATTGCCGCTTTAACCAAAGTGTTAATGCAGATGAAGTATGGTCAATTGGCTCCAACGCTGCATTCAAAGATGCAAAACCGGGAGATTCCATTTCAGGACACTCCCTTCATACTTCAGCAGGAATTGGCAGAATGGAAACGACCTCATGTTGAAATAAATGGCATGGTAAAGGAATACCCACGTATCGCAGGCATTTCATCTTTTGGAGCCGGAGGAGCCAATGCACATGTACTGGTGGAGGAATACATTCCGCAGGAGAACAGTATGACACACCTCACCTCTGCACCGCGACCGCCCGTAATGGTTGTTCTGTCAGGCAAGGATGAGCAGCGGTTGCAGGAGCAAGTGCTCCAATTGCTTGCAGTGATGGAAAAGGGAGACTACAGTGACGACAGACTGGAGTCCATCGCCTACACCCTTCAGGTCGGGCGGGAAGCGATGGAAGAGCGGCTGGGACTGATTGCAGAATCGATATCGGATGTGGAAGCGCAGTTGAGGGAGTATGCCGAGCATCCGGATGCTGGCAAGTGGTTCCGTGGAAACGTCAAACGCTACAAGGAAACGATATCCGCTCTGGAGGCGGACGAGGATATGCAAGAGACGATTCGCCAGTGGACCCTCAAGGGGAAATATGCCAAGCTACTGGATTTATGGGTTAAGGGTCTGAGTATGAACTGGCAGGCGCTGTACCGGGAAAACAAACCGCGCCGTATCAGTTTGCCGACGTATCCATTTGCGCGGGACCGGTATTGGGTTCCACAGCCAGAAGGCACGGAAACGGCTGGTCCGGGCCTGGATAACACGTATTCCCGTTTGCATCCGTTGCTGCACCGGAATACCTCGGTGTTGTCGGAGCAGCGGTACCGTTCCACCTTCACCGGCGAGGAGTTTTTCCTGACCGATCATAGGGTGCAGGGACATAAGATGCTGCCCGGGGTAGCCTCTCTGGAAATGGCACGGGCAGCAGTGGAACAGGCGCTGGAGGTGAAACCGGGGGACCGATTCACCCTTCAGCTGCAGCAAGTGACGTGGATGAAGCCGATCACGGTCGAAGGGCAGCCGATAGAGGTAGGGATCCGGCTGATCCCGGGAGAAGAAGGTGACATCGGTTATGAAATATACGGGGGGTCTGCGGAGGCCTCAGCAGATGTGGTGTACAGTCAAGGAATGGCCCGTGTAATCGCAAACGGGGAAAGCGTGCGGGAGGATATAGTGAAGCAGACTGCGGCGCACCGGGCTGCGGGTGCGCAAGAGGTAGCCATTTCCGTCTGTTACGAGGCATTTTCAGCGATGGGGATTGAATATGGAGCAGGCCACCGATCGCTGAAAAGCGTACAGGCCGGAGCGGGTCAGGTATGGGCGAGCCTGACTCTACCATCTGGACTGTCGGGAACAGCCCACGACTATGTGCTTCATCCCAGCCTGATGGATGGGGCATTGCAAGCGGTCATCGGGCTGGAAATGGCAGTGCCGCAAGAGCGCAAAGCGGGTGCTGTGGCCCTGCCATTTAGCCTGCGGGAGCTGACCGTGTACGGTCCCTGCACAAACCGAATGTGGGTACACATTCGCGAAGAAGGAGAGGACGTGCAGGAAGAGCGCGTGCAGAAGCTGAATATGGACATCTACGACGAAACGGGTAGAATGTGCGTCCGTTTGCAGGGATTCACCTCGCGTTTGCAGGGAGGGGATTCACGGGGTTCACATTCTTCAGCGCAGGTAGACAGGGTGCAGCCGGAAGCGGAAGTGGCAGCTGCAGAGACTGTGATAGTAGCTCCCGTCTGGGAGCCGTATATGATCACCGAAGAAGTGACCTCTCCTTTGTCTGCTGAGAGCGGCATGGTTCTGATTGGAGGAACCCGGGAGCAACGGGAAGCCATGATGGAATACTACCCGCAGGGACAGGTCATGTCGGTCCAAGCCGGAGAGTCCGTGGAGGAGATCCGGCGGAAACTGGAAGCTTGCGGAAACATCAGCCACCTGATCTGGATCGGCCCGGAAGAGGGAATCCCTGGTGTGGACGAGGAGCGGATCATTGAGGGACAAGGAGCAGGAGTGATCCAGCTGTTCCGACTGGTGAAAAGCATGCTGCACCTGGGGTACGGTCATCGAACGCTGGAGTGGACGGTTATCACGGTGCAGGCCCAGCCTGTGAACAAGTACGACGAGATCGATCCGACCCATGCCAGTGTACATGGTTTTATTGGCTCGATGGCGAAGGAATACAGTAACTGGGCCGTGCGGTTAACGGATCTGGAAGCGGGAGTGGACTGGCCGTGGTCTGCGCTGCTGTCCCTGCCACCAAATGCGGAGGGAGACGCACTTGTGTACCGGGAAGGAGAATGGTACCGACAGGAGCTGGTCCCCGTCACGATGGAGGCAGGCCGTCCAACGCGCTACCGCCATGGAGGCGTGTATGTGGTCATTGGCGGAGCTGGTGGATTGGGAGCCACCTGGAGTGAATATATGATCCGCACCTATCAGGCGCAGATCGTTTGGATCGGACGGCGGGCCGAGGACGAAGTCATCCGGGCAAAACGGAAGCGGCTGGCGGAGAATGGACCCAAGCCAGTCTATATCGCGGCGGATGCGTCAGATGAACCCTCCTTGGTGGAAGCGTGCCGGGCTGTACGAGAGGAGTATGGGAATATCCATGGTGTGGTACACTCGGCGATCGTGCTGTCAGACCGGAGTTTGGGACAGATGGAGGAGGAAGAATTCCGTAAATCGTTGCAGGCGAAGGTAGATGTGAGTGTACGTCTGGCCAGAGCCTTTGATGGAGAGGCACTGGATTTTGTGTTGTTCTTTTCTTCCTTTAACGCATTCACCAAGGCAGCGGGACAAAGCAACTATGTGTCAGGCTGTACCTTTAAGGATGCATTCGCGCACCAACTGTCAGTGGAGTGGCCATGCGAGGTGAAGGTGGTGAACTGGGGGTATTGGGGTCAGGTAGGCATCGTATCGGGAGAGCGATATCGTAAGCAGATGGAGCGGATGGGAATCCAATCCATTCGGACGGAAGAGGGAATGCGAATATTGGAAGAGCTGATGTCGGGACAGCTAAACCAACTAGGAGTCATGCGAACGACAGATCCGCTGGGGATTAGAGAAATGAATTGGGAGAAGCAAATTGTATGCACTCATTAACAAGGAGGACAACCATGAAGAATGGTGGGCAATTTGACGTTTACTGTGAACAAATGAAAGCCGTAGATACACTTTTAATTCAAATATTACATGCTCAGTTACACGCCATGGGGTTACTGAACACAAAGCCAGAAGATGATCGTTCGTGGGCAGAATCCAGAGTAAAGAAGCTGTACAGGTTATGGATGAAAGAAAGTTTGGATGTCTTTGCACGTAATCCCGAGATTATTTCTAATGTACCCGATATTGTTAAACTGTGGGAGGAATGGGAACGAAATAAACGGAGTTGGACTGAAGATACTAATTTGAGAGCCCAGGTTCTACTTGTTGAAGTTACGTTAAGAGCACTGCCGGAGATTTTAACTGGTAAAATTCCCGCAACTGATATTATGTTTCCCAAAGGCTCCATGCACCTTGTCGAAGGTATTTATAAGCATAACAAGGTCGCTGACTATTTTAATGAAGTTCTCTCCGATAAGGTAGCTACTTTTTTGGAACATAGACTGAAGCAACATGGAGGGACAAGGGTACGCATTCTGGAAATTGGCGCGGGAACAGGTGGAACAACATCTATAGTCCTCGATAAACTAAAGTCATTTCAACAGGATATTGAGGAGTATTGTTACACAGATATTTCCAAGGCTTTTCTAAAGCACGGGGAACGGGTTTATGGAGACCGGTATCCTTTTCTGAAATTCGAAGTTTTAAATATTGAAGAGGCTGTAATCGAACAGGGGATCGATGTGGGGAAATACGACATCGTCATTGCAGCCAACGTACTGCATGCTACCCGTAATATTCGTCGTACCCTGCGGAACGCTAAAAGCTTGCTCTCTAATAACGGTCTAATTCTGTTAAATGAAATTTCAGACAAATCCATCTTTACCCATCTGACATTCGGTTTGTTGGAGGGATGGTGGATGTATGAGGATCCGGCGGTGCGTATTCAGGGATGTCCGGGTTTATATCCATCTAAGTGGAAGAAACTATTGGAAATCGAAGGGTATCACCATGTTAGCTTTTTGGCGGCGGAAGATACTGAGCTGGGGCAGCAGATTATTAGTGCGCAAAGTGATGGTATTGTTCAGGTCACTCGAAATATAAAGCGGGACAAAGGGAGAACAGTTTCAAGTCAACCTTCATCAGGTATCCCGTTGCAAGCCATTCCTAAATCCAATGGAACGGACATCGAAACTTATGTGAAAGAATGCATTACCAGCACATTATCAGAGTCTTTAAAAGTAATGGCTCACCTAGTTGACTATGATGATTCGTTCTCCGATTTTGGTGTCGATTCTATTACGGGGACACAACTGGTGCAGAGTATTAATCGCTTATTGCACATTGAGCTTGAAAGCACTGATTTGTTCGATTACAGCTCGGTTAACCAGCTTACAGCGTATATCCTGTCACAGTATAAGGGAGTTTTATCGGCCTCAGTCCCTTCTCGGCTATTACCTTCTTCAGAACAGGGTGTGGAGCAATTTGTAAAAGAAAATTTGCTTCAGCATTTGTCCAGTACTCTTAAAGTAGAAGTTAATATGATAGATTCTGGGGAATCTTTTTCTGATTACGGTATTGACTCTATTACGGGTGTCCAATTTATTCAAGCGATTAACGTAGCACTCGGCATTGAATTGGAAACAACTGATTTGTTTGATTACAGTTCCATCCGTCAACTGTCCGCCTACATTTTGTCGCGGCATCAGAATGCAGTCGCACGTACACGGTCTAGACAGATTCAATCTGACGGCTTGTCTCCAAAAGGGATTTCCGGCAACGTAAAAACAACAAGAGCAATGGACTATGTACAGCCACTTGCAGGAAGGAGCTCTACTTTAGAGAAAAAGACTCCTGAAGGCAGAAATCCAGTACAAGATAAAAAGTATGACATCGCCATTATTGGTATAAGCGGACGCTTTGCCGAATCGGCATCAGTTGAGGAATTGTGGGAGCACTTGGTTCATGGAAATGACTTGATTCGAGAGGTATCCCGGTGGGATCTGTCTCGTTATTATGATCAAGGGAAAGAATACTGCAACTATGGTAGCTTTATAGAAGATATTGATCAATTCGACCCTAGATTTTTTAACATTACAGGACTGGAAGCTGCATACATGGACCCGCAGCAACGGATTTTCCTGGAAGAATCGTGGAAAGCATTGGAGGATGCCGGTTATGCGGGCTCCGGGATACGTGGTAAAGACTGTGGCGTCTATGTAGGCTGTGGTCCGTCCGATTATACACAATGGATAGACGATAATCCTCCGGCTCAAGCCTTTTGGGGAAACGCAAGCTCTATTCTTCCTGCCAGAATATCCTACTACCTGGACTTGCATGGACCGGCGATTGCAGTGGATACGGCTTGTTCCAGTTCGTTGGTGGCGATTCACATGGCTTGTCAGGGGCTGTGGACGAGAGAAATAGATATGGCCTTGGCGGGCGGCATATTTATTCAGACTACTCCAAATTTTTATGTGTATTCCAACCGTGCTAATATGTTGTCCCCAACCGGTCGCTGCCACGCT
The DNA here is from genome assembly GCF_059417685.1 of Paenibacillus sp. LT-B23. NCBI lineage: Bacteria > Bacillati > Bacillota > Bacilli > Caryophanales > Paenibacillaceae > Paenibacillus > Paenibacillus sp. LT-B23. The sequence continues at coordinate 71,384 of NZ_JBSQBM010000007.1, forward strand.
TTTGATGATAGAGCGGACGGATTTGTACCGGGAGAAGGAGCAGGCGTAGTTATTCTGAAGCGTTTAGAAGAGGCCGTTGCCGATGGTGACTACATCTATGGCGTCATTAAAGGTACTGCGGTCAATCAGGATGGTTTTACTAATGGAATCACGGCACCGAGCGCAAAATCGCAGGAACGTCTGGAACAAACTGTATTCGATCGTTTTGGTATCCATCCAGAAAATATACAAATGGTTGAGGCGCATGGGACGGGCACCCAGTTAGGCGATCCTATAGAATATAAGGCCTTGAACCGGGCATTTGCTAATTATACTGATAAAAAGAGCTATTGTGCATTGGGTACTATTAAATCGAATCTTGGTCATACCCAATATGCTTCTGGTGTAGCCGGGTTGCTGAAAATCCTGCTTTCCTTGCAGCACCGACAAATGGTTCCTTCGCTCCATTATGAACATGGAAATATGAATATTAAAATGGACGATAGCCCCTTCTATGTAAATACAAGCTTCAAGGAGTGGTCTGTTCCCCAGAATATAAAACGTTGCGCTGCGATAAGTTCTTTTGGATTTAGTGGCACTAACGCTCATATGGTTATTGAGGAAGCCCCGGAAATGAAACGGCGATCAGCACCCGCTTCCGGTTATTTGATCGTTCTGTCTGCACGGACGGAAGAACAGTTGCAGCAGCAAGCCCGTCAATTGAGCGCTTATTGCAAGAAGAAGAGCGATCCGGATTTAGGAAATATGAGTTACACACTGCTGTTGGGCCGCAAGCACCTTGATTATCGGTTGGCATGCATTGTAAGTCATCCCCATGAGCTTACTACTATACTGGATCATTGGTTGGAAACGGGAAGAACAGCGCATATGTACGTTTCCGTACTCAATGGAGCTGAGGTTAAGGATGATCAGGAGTTAAAACGGCATGGAAATGAATGCATCGCGAAGTGTATAGACGAAAATAACAAGACTCTTTTTGTGAGAAATCTGTCCACTGTGGCTGAGTTGTATGTGCAGGGATATGGGCTGGATTACCATCAAATATTTGCAAATGGTGGATATTCCAGAATTCCATTGCCTACCTATCCTTTTGGAAAGGAAAGATTTTGGGTTCCTCAAAAACAGCCTGTCTCTCATGTGGTGGATACTGTTGTTCCATCATCGCTGAAAGATGGTATGAACGATCATCTCAGAACAGTGAGCCGGAAATTGGCATATACAACAAAGCAATGGGCAGAAATCCCGCTTAACGAAAGAAATGATACCGTTGGTACGGTGGCTATATTGTCTGCTCATGATACGGGAGAACTTGCAGCTTGCTTAGCAGCTTACTTTACAGATGTTCAAATTTTAGGCAAAGATGAAATTAAAGCTGATCTGTTAATGAATGACCGAATATGGAGCAAATATACAGGATGTATTGATCTGATTGGCTGTGGTCATGCTCAGGAGCCGGAAGTTGAGTACATTTCTTGGCTGCAAAAGCTTATTGAGTATGGGAATAGAGAGAATTTGATGTTGCTTTGTGTTACAAAAGACCTGGAGTCTTATCAGAATGAGAATATCAATCTATCAGGAGCTTTGAACGTTGGTTTGTATCGCATGCTGCAAAGTGAATACAGCTATATCCGTTCACGTCATATGGATGGAGAGTCTGGAATGGATGATGGATCGTTTGCAGAGCAAATTGCTGGCGAATACATGGACAATAATGAGGATACTGAAGTATCCTACCGCGGCGGACGGAGATATCGTGCGTTTTTGAGTGAAGTGAACATTCAGCAGAATCCGACTCATGAACGTAAATTCCCCGAAGATCATGTTTTATGGGTGACAGGGGGAACGAAGGGACTGGGCTTACTCTGTGCACGTCATTTTGTTCAGCATTACGGAGTGAAGAAGTTAATGCTATCGGGCAGGGAACAGTTGCCTCCGAAGGAGCAGTGGGATTCGCTTGAGACTGTTGATAGCACAACTGCTGCAAAGATACGGGCGATTCAAAGTATCGAGCGCCTTGGAGTAGAGGTATTTGTGCTGTCCGTTGAATTATCCGACGCAGAGGCTATGCGAATTACAGTGGAAACTGTCAAGCGTTTTATGGGGCCTATTGGAGGCGTCATTCATTGTGCGGGTCTGGCCGATCTGGAAAATTTGGCTTTTATAAGAAAATCCCCCGGGGTGATCGGGCAGGTATTAAATCCCAAAGTGCTTGGTTTAAATGTTATGTATCAAAGTTTCAGAAATGAGCCACTGCGCTTTTTTGTACTATTTTCTTCAGTGTCTGCTATTATTCCGGCGCTTGGCGCAGGGATAAGCGACTATGCAATGGCCAATGCATATATGGATTACTTTGCTGAGTCGGTTACGGGACCTTGTTCTGTAATGAGCATCCAGTGGCCCAGTTGGAGGGAAGTTGGCATGGGGGAAGTCACCAGCAAACCATATAAGCAGGCTGGTTTGCTCAGTATGTCTAACGAAGAGGGTTTGAATATGTTAGACAGCCTTTTGGCGAATTCTCGTCATCGAGTCATTCTTCCTGCATGGGTGAATCCGGCAGTATGGGAACCCACTCAGTTAATGAACCGTAGGCTTTCGATAGCAGAGTCCGTGAAAATGGAGAGAGAGCTTATACATGCTCCGATACAAAACCAAAAAAGTGAGCAGTTGGATAACGTTGACCTTGTAGGAAAGACACAGACATGGCTAGTTTCACTTTTCGCTAAAGAATTGAGAATTGACGAAGACGAATTTAAACCGAATACTCCATTCCAACAATATGGAATGGATTCAATTTTGCTGGCGCAAGTCATCACAAAAATGGACTATGAATTAAAAGAAGTCTCACTCGATCCGTCCATTATTTTGGAATATCCGACGATGACAAGCTTGACAGCCTATTTGACAGAGAACCACGCCGATATACTTCAGTCTTATTTTAAGATAGGAATTGAAGCTCAGAGAGTAACGAACACGGAATGTGAGCAGAATTCTGTTACTTCCTTCCCGAAAGAAAATATAAGGCCTATAGGTAAGGAAGATAATGATTTTGCTAAAAAAGATAAAATAGCGATAGTAGGATTGGATTGCCAATTTCCTGACGCGCATAACAAATATGAGTTTTGGCTTAATTTAAAAAATGGTACGGACAGTATACGTGAAGCTCCCATCTCTCGGGTGGGCCATGTTACACAAACGGTTGCAGGAAAGGCAATCAAGAGTGTGGGCGGATTTATGGATCATATTGAGGATTTTGATCCTGATTATTTTAACATTCCTCCCTCTCTTGCCATGCAAATTGATCCGTTGCAGCGTAAAATTCTCGAGTGTGGAGCAGGTGCGATTGCAGATGCTGGATATACGAAGGAAGCTTTGTGGAATAAGCAAGTGGGTGTTTTTGTAGGCGCGAGAACTAATAAATATTATCAGAAGCTGAGAGGAAACGATAAAGATACGATTATCGGCGTCGGTCAAAATTTTATAGCTGCTCATTTGGCTCATGTGTATAATCTGAAAGGCCCTAATATGATCGTCGATACGGCTTGCTCCAGTTCTTTAACTGCAATACATGTAGCCGTCAAGAGCATATTGAGCGGTGAAAGCGAGATTGCGCTGGCTGGAGGGGTGGACATTATATTGGATGGAACGATCTACCAGCTTCTAGGAGCGGCTAATATCATATCTCCTGAAGGGCGTTCCAAGGCATTCAGTGCCGATGCCAATGGTATCGGTGTAGGCGAAGGGTGTGGGGTAGTTGTTCTGAAGCGCCTTCAACAAGCCATCAAGGATAACAATAAAATCTACGGGGTTATTGATGGGTCAGCATTAAATAATGATGGGAATACCATGGGCATTACAACACCGAACCCAGAGGCCCAGAAGGAGCTTATTGAAAAGGCGATTACCGATGCTCGTATTCATCCTGAGACTATTAGTTATGTGGAAGCTCATGGAACGGGTACCCTTATTGGTGATCCTATTGAGCTAAAAGCGTTGACAACTGTGTTCTCACAGTTTACGGGGAACAAACAGTTTTGCGGAATCGGCAGTGTTAAAAGTAATATTGGGCATTTGATTAGTGCAGCCGGGGTAGCAAGCTTTATTAAGGTTTTGCTGTCCATGATTAGTGGGGAGTTGCCAGCATCACTGCATTGCAGTAATCCTAATCCTCGGTTTAATTTTAATGACTCTCCGTTCTATATTGTAAAGCAGCATTCCAAGTGGACAGGTACTGCCGGAATTTTGCGTGCAGGTATCAGTTCGTTTGGACTTGGGGGAAATAACGCCCATATCATCGTAAGTAATGAGGGGGTGCCACTTGCACTTAAGGCTGTGCTGTGTGCGGATGATGAGGGGATTCGTTTTAACCGCCGACGTTATTGGCCGGAGCCAGCCGATATTCAGGAATCTATAAAGCCGATGATACGAAAAACGGAAGAATGGAAGAAGGATTTTTTTGAGCCGATTGAGATTTATGGGAGGGGGAACGGCAATGAGTAAAGGAACAACTCCCAAAACTTATGCACAGCGGCTGACACATAATAATTTAATTGTACGGGATCATCAAGTGCACGAAATACGTACGCTCCCAGGAGTTGCTCTGCTTGATATGATCTACAGACTTGCGGATTATTATATAGGGACCCAAGCGATTGAATTGCGTAATGTCCTGTTCATGCAACCTATCATCACCTCCGAGCATTTTGACCAGCAGATTCTAGTTACTTTTATTCCGAAAAAATGGTATTGGGAAGTGAAAGTGACCAGTACAAAAGTGAAGAATGAAGAAGCTATCGATGCATCTGCTGTTAATAACATGAGTTGTTTGTTGTATGCAACTGAAAATATTTCCGTAAAACCATGGCCGGATATTGCTGACTTTGCGAATGATGCCGCAGAGCGGTGGGACATGGAGGACATGTACGAGTTGGCCCGCAGATGTAAAATTCAGCATTTCACTTTTATGAAAACACTGGGAAGCGTCTACCAGCGGGGCAACCAGGAAGTGATGAAGTTGCAGCTAAGTGAGCTGGCGAGAAATGATGCTGATTATTTTTATGCGCATGTTGCATTACTGGATGGGGCATCAATGGCAGGAATGTCTTTCTCCAAAAATGGAACGCAACATTGGGTGAACCAGGACGGTTCGCCCTATATGCCTATTTCAATTGAAAGGTTTTGCATTTATCAAAGGCTTCCGAGTACCATTTATACGTATACGGAGGAACGGGAAATTACAGATGCTCTCCTGATCAATCCGGATCTGGTCTCTCGAGATATCACTGTGTATAGCGAGACAGGAGAGGTAGCTGTTGAATTCCGCAATTTTTCGGTTAAACGTATCCGAGATGCTCAGCTGATTCAAAAACTGATGGGATCTGGATTTTCTCGGTCGGTGGAGAAAGATGAGGAGCAATTTGCTAAACAACAGCAACCTGTTTCGGAAGAGAAATATGCAGAAACAGTAGAGAGTGAATGTTCTCCTTTAACGATTAAAAACATCATTGAGAACTTTCTTCGGCAAGAGATTGCCAAGGTACTCAAGATTAATGCGGATACGATTGAAGTCTACGCAGGATTTTACGAAATTGGACTAGATTCTATCGAACTGCTTCGTCTAGTCAAGATATTGGAAGAAAAAATAAAAACAGAAATGTATCCCACTTTGTTATTCGAATTTACTACAATCGACAGCCTGACCGGGTATTTACTTGAAAATCATGCTCAAGCGTTTAATGGGGATGGAAATGTGGATGTAGGGGACGATTCCGATGTGTTCTGTGCACAGGATGAACATGCCCTTAAGGCTACTATTGAACATTATTTGCAAGAGGAAATTTCCAAGGTCATTCAAATACCTATCAATCATATTGGAATACAACAGGGGTTTTATGAGCTTGGACTTGATTCCATTGAACTTTTGAAGCTGGTAAAGGTTTTAGAAGAGAAAGTGAAAGAACCATTATACCCCACACTCTTGTTTGAGTATCCTAACATTATAGCATTAACTGAATTTTTGTTTGACCACAGCAGGACTGCATTCATAGAGGGGGAAGAGAAGCATGTAGAGCTACAAGATGCGCAAACTGCCCCTCCCCAACTGTTACTCTTTGAGCGTGTCTGGAGCCGTGAATCGATGTCAGAAATCCAAGTGCCATGCCCTGAATGCCTTCATAAGACGTTAATGTATAACGGCAATAAAAAGCTGTTATCTTGGTTCGAACAGCAAAATAACGAAGCATGGGAAATATTGGACCTAACTTCTGTTCATACACGGTCCACCGACCAATTCGAGGATTGTTTTGAACAAGTTTTGCGTATTATTCAGTCATACATTAAGCAATCGGGAAATTCGAAAATTCTGATTCAGCTTACTGCAGATGCGGATCAAGATCATAAAGCCGTATATGCACTGGAAGGCTTATTGAAAACAGCTTCTTTAGAGAATCACAAAGTACATGGCCAAATTATTATGATTAGGCATATGAATATACGGCAGGCAGAGGAGATTGAGTCTATTTTAAAAACGGAAGCCTGTCATCTCGAAGATGGTACCCGGATAGTTTTGTATCCAAACGATTCTACTGAACGCTTTGTCAATAAAATGTATGAAAAAAAGGTGCAGGAAGTAGCTCCACCGTTTAAAGAGCATGGTGTGTATGTGATTACTGGTGGTCTAGGCGGAATAGGATTTCTTGTCGCTAATCATCTTGCTAAGTGCAAGGCTAAGATAGGATTGATTGGGAGATCCGGATTAGCTGAACCACAGTACAAGAAGATACGCCAGCTGGTTCAAATGGGAGCAGAAGTCCAGTATTATCAGGTGGATGTTGGTGATCAGGACGAAACCGAAAAGATAATGGAAAATATTCGTAATCATTGGGGTTATGTAACAGGTGTGTTTCACGCGGCGGGTATCGTAAAAGATCAGTTCATAATCAATAAACCTATGCATGAAGTGCATGAGGTATTTCGACCCAAAATCAGCGGAGTCTGGAATCTGGATCAGGCAACAAAGCGAGATGCGCTGGAATGCTTCATTATTTTTTCATCTGCATCAGCCGTTACCGGAAATTTAGGGCAAGCTGATTATGCGAGCGCAAATGCATGGATGGATGCATTCGCATGGGAACGGCAAGGAAGGGTAGAACGTGGGGAGCGTTGCGGACAAACGGTAACGATAAATTGGCCATTGTGGTCTGAAGGTGGTATGCGGATCAGTGAAGATATGCAGAATCTGCTGTACACAGCCGGTGGAAGCCAAGCATTGCCCACGGCTGATGGGCTCCGTATACTGGATGCTATATTGGCAAGCAGAAGTACTCATACAGTGGTTCTATATGGCGATGCTCAAGCAATCAAAGAGCAGATGAATTCACAGATAACGATAGATCAAGGTATTTCTATTGGGCTGACTGAAATAAATGCGGGTCGGGAAAATGAAGCTGCTGCACCAGCGATTGAGCAGCAGAGTCAAGATGAAGACATCGCTATTGTAGGGTTATCCGGTAAATACCCTATGGCAGATAACTTGGAACAATTATATCTCAATTTAAAAGAGGGAAAGGATTGCATTTCCGACATTCCTGTTGAGCGTTGGCAGGATAATAAACTGTCCTATGATGTTACAGAGTTATATAATTACGGCGGTTTCATGAGTCGAATTGATGAGTTTGATCCTTTGTTTTTCAATATTTCCGCTGCGCAAGCAGAGATGATGGACCCTCAGGCAAGACTATTTTTACAGACGGCTTGGGAAGCCTGTGAAGACGCGGGATTTTCGCTTGATAAAAATCATCATCAATATCCTTCCACCAGTGATCAGAGCGTGGGTGTATTTGCAGGCGTATTTTGGAATAACTATGAGCTGTTTAGTGCGGAGATGACACAGCGCGGAACGCCGATGGCATTTGGGATTGCCGCTTCATCGATAGCCAATATGGTTTCGTATTGCCTAAATTTTCATGGGCCATCTATAGCTATAGATTCGATGTGTTCTTCTTCTCTAACAGCTATTCACTTAGCCTGTGAAAGTATTAGACAGGGGGAATGTCACTATGCTGTTGCAGGTGGTGTTAATTTAGTCACTCATCCGCAAAAATACCTTTTTTTGAAGCAAGCGAAGTTTCTCTCAACAGATGGAAGATGCCGGAGCTTCGGCAAGGATGGGGACGGGTACGTTCCCGGTGAAGGGGTTGGAGCGGTTCTTTTAACAAGTCTGTCCAAAGCGGAAAAAGAAGGTTATCCCATCTATGGAATCATTAAAGGTTCTGCAGTCAACCATGTTGGTAAAACCTCAGGAGCTACGGTACCGGATCCTGTAGCCCAATCGGAAGTCATAACAAACGCTATTATGAAATCGGGAATTGACCCTCGAACTATTGGTTATGTGGAGGCCCACGGCACAGGAACCTCATTGGGAGATCCAATAGAAATGCGTGGTCTTGAACGGGCCTTTAGCAAGTGGGGGCTTAACAAGCAACAATGTGCTATAGGGTCCATTAAATCGAATATCGGGCATCTTGAAGCTGCTTCGGGTATTGCTGGACTCACTAAGATTCTGCTCCAATTTAAACACAAGGAGCTGTTTCCGTCCCTGCATGCTGAGGAAATTAACCCCTATATTGATTTTGAAAATTCATTTTTTCGAATCCAGCAGCAACACGAAACATGGGTAGCACCCGAAATCGAAGTGAACGGAGATTACTCTTCTTTCCCTAGACGGGCTGGTATTAGTTCATTTGGCGCAAGTGGGAGCAATGCGCATCTTATTCTCGAAGAATATGCACCCTTAGTAACCAAGGGTATAAGCATGCTTTCAAACATGGGCACGTCTGTTATTGTTCCGCTGTCAGCCAAGAAAGAAGAAAATCTTAAGTGTATTGTGCAAAATTTGCTCCACTTTCTTAAGGTCCATAGCCCTACAGGGAGCGAAACAAGTTATGAAAGACTTAGGCAACTGGCCTATACGCTACAGGTTGGGCGCGAGTCCATGCCTGTACGAGTTTCTTTTGTTGCTTCTTCTATGGATGAGCTGCTTCAAAAGCTGGAGCAATTTATCATTGGAGCAGAGACTATACCAGAGAGAATATGGACTCACGCTTCAGCCGAGTTGGATCTTACTTTGGAGACATACATCAGCTCAGGTGATGTAGAAGGTATAGCTGGGTTGTGGGCAGGCGGTTTACATGTCGATTGGAACAAGTTATACGGCGAGGACAAGCCTCACCGACTTCATCTACCGACATATCCTTTTTCCAAGGAACGTTACTGGGTTCCACGAGAGACTGCCGGTTCGGCTATAGAAGCGCCTTTATCCATTTCTGCTGCCACTGCAGGCACACAATCACATCCTTTACTAAGATCCCGTTCCATGAATGTAAGACGTGGAGGCATACCAGAGAATTGCTGGAATTTCGTTGAACAGAGATGGATTTAGTTTTTTAATAAAATAAAACACAAAAAAAGCAATCTTGGGCTTCAAACCCTGATTGCTTTTTTTTGTTTGCATGGGGCTATCATACCTGCCGATCGTTCGAAACCCTGCCTGTTCTATTCAAATAACAAGGTGAAGTTTGAGAGAAACTATGGAATGTCTTGACTTTGTCGAAGCGGTTCATTAAAATCATAAAATAATGAAAATGATTTGATGACGGGACCAAGTACTCCGAACCCACAAGCGCAGAGAGGAATTTCCAGGCTGTAAAAATTCCCTTGATGAGCGGACGAATGACCTCCCCGAGAACAGGCGGCGAACAATTGAGGAATACCTACTGAAGTACATTGCAACTGTGCTGACAGTGGATAATCCTGCATAATAGCCGTACTGCGCGTTACGGGCGTTATACGTATGAGCGGAGTCAGTGTAATGCTGACGGGCAATGAGTGATTCTTACGCTGGTTGTCTGGGTAACTCCGGAATGTGGGTGGTACCACGGGTGATTTGTAAACGACAATCCCTCGTCCCTGTTAATGCTAACAGGACGAGGGATTTTTTGTTTTATATTGAAAAGTGGAGCAAGAGGAAAGCGCACAATAAGAAATACAACGACGGGGGGATACGTTAATGGCCTTTCAAAAACCGACGGGAACACAGGATTTGCTGCCGGGCAGTGTAGAAAAATGGCAATTTGTCGAGGAAAAAGCCCGTGAGATTAGCCGCCGCTTTAATTATCGTGAAATCCGTACACCGATGTTTGAGCAAACGAATTTGTTCGTTCGAGGTGTGGGTGAAACGACGGATGTGGTGGAAAAGGAAATGTACACCTTTGAGGACAAAGGGAAGCGCAGTATGACTTTACGTCCGGAAGGGACAGCAGGCGTGGTTCGCTCCTATGTGGAGAACAAGCTATACGGGGAGCCGGATGTAACGAAGCTGTATTATATCGGTCCAATGTTCCGCTATGAGCGCCCACAGGCTGGACGTCAGCGCCAGTTTCACCAATTCGGTATTGAGGCTTTTGGTGCGGTAGATCCTGCACTGGACGCAGAGGTTATCGCTTTCGGGTATCAGTTCTGCCGTGAGCTGGGTCTGAAAGGGGTAAAGGTGGAAATTAACTCAGTCGGCAATGCAGCCAGTCGTGCAGCCTACCGCCAGCATCTGGTGGACTTCCTGTTGCCGATCAAGGATACATTGACCAAGGAGAGCCAAGCGCGTATTGAGCGTAATCCGTTGCGAGTGCTGGATAGCAAGGATGACCAGGACAAATTTGGCGGTGCGCCTTCCATTTTGGATAGCTTGGACGAGGAATCCCGCACACACTTTGAGAAGGTGAAGCAAAATTTGGACGCTATGGGTGTGGAATATACAGTCAACCCGCGCTTGGTACGGGGACTGGATTATTATACGCTGACCGCGTTCGAATTCAAAGCTGAAGGGATTGGAGCCATTGACACCATCGGTGGAGGCGGACGCTATAACGGACTGGTTGGCGATCTGGGCGGACCAGATCAGCCGGGTATTGGCTTCGGTATCGGACTGGAGCGGATTCAGCTAATCTTGGAGCATCAGGGTATCGAATTGAACGAAGCCAAGCCGCTGGATGTATATATGGTGGCATTGGGTGAAGCGGCAGAAACGGAAGTGACCAGACAGCTGTTCAAGCTGCGTCAAGCCGGATTTTCCGCAGAGCGAGATTATCTGGGTCGCAAAATGAAGGCACAGATGAAATCAGCAGATCGTTTTAAAGCACGGTATACTGCGATTTTGGGCGAGGATGAGCTGGTACGTGGTGAAATTGCACTGAAAAACATGGAAACTGGCGAGCAGCGTACCGTCAAGCTGGATCAACTGGTGGAAGAGCTGGGTTAAAACCCAGACCATCTTTTATTATCATCTGTGATGCAGTAAGCACGAGAGACAACAAATATGTATTGAAGTAACCGAGTAACATTCAGTCGGGTGGAACTTCCCTCGGCTGGTCAGATAGCATCAACCACTAAAACATAAACAGGAGTGTGTATTATGAAAAGGAGTCATCAATGCGGCGCATTAACCCATGCGCATATCGGAGAAACAGTTACATTGAACGGTTGGGTACAAACCCGTCGTGACCTGGGAGGCGTACTTTTTATCGACCTGCGTGACCGCAGCGGAATTGTACAAATCGTGTTTAACCCGGCATATTCCGGTGATGCGCTGCAAATTGCGGACCGTGTTCGTAGTGAATACGTACTGGAGGTTACGGGTACAGTGGTCAAGCGTGATGCCGAAACCATTAACGCGAACCTGCCTACAGGTGAAATTGAAGTACGTATTACGGAAATTGAAGTATTGAATGCAGCCAAAACACCTCCGTTCTTTATTGAGGATGGCGTCGAAGTGGACGAGTCGCTGCGTTTGAAATACCGTTATCTGGACCTGCGTCGTCCGGAAATGCACCAGACGTTGAAACTGCGTTCCAAAGCAGCAAAAGTATTCCGTGACTTCCTGGACGGTGAAGATTTCATCGAGGTAGAAACGCCAATTTTGACGAAAAGTTCGCCGGAGGGTGCACGTGACTATTTGGTGCCAAGCCGTGTGCATGAGGGTGAGTTTTTTGCATTGCCGCAATCGCCACAACTTTACAAGCAATTGCTGATGGTGGGTGGTGTAGAACGCTACTACCAAATTGCACGTTGCTTCCGCGATGAAGACCTGCGTGCCGACCGCCAGCCTGAATTTACACAGGTCGACATTGAGACCTCCTTCATGCAACAGGATGACTTGCTGCCCATGATGGAGCAACTGATGGTGAAACTGTTCAGAGAGACGGTTGGTGTTGAACTGGAAACTCCGTTCCAACGGATTACACATGCCGATGCAATGGACAAGTACGGCTCTGACAAGCCGGATCTGCGTTTTGGCCTTGAGTTGATTCATGTCAATGATATCGTGGCAAGTAGCGGTGTGAAGGTATTTGCTTCTGTAATTGAAAAAGGCGGCGAGGTTAAGGTCCTCAATGCTAAGGGATGTGGCACATGGAGCCGCAAGGATATTGACGATCTGGGTCCTTATGCTGCACGTTACGGTGCCAAAGGTCTGGCTTGGATTCAAGTGAAAGAAGGCGAATTCAAGGGGCCTATCGTTAAATTCTTTACACCGGAAGAAATCGAAGCTCTGAGAGAGCGTACGGGAGCTGAAGAAGGCGACTTGCTGCTCTTCTCTGCGGATAATAAAAAAGTAGTCGCTGATGTATTGGGCGCGCTTCGTCTGAAAATTGGCCGTCAACTGGGTCTGATTGACGACAACGTATACAAATTTGCATGGGTTGTAGACTTCCCGCTGCTTGGCTATGATGAAGAACAAAAACGTTATGTAGCAGAACACCATCCGTTCACTCGTCCGAAGGACGAAGACCTTGCCGTCTTGGACACAGACCCAGGTCAAGTTCGTGCTCAGGCCTATGACATCGTACTGAACGGCTACGAAGTGGGCGGCGGCTCGATGCGGATTTACAAACGTGATGTTCAGGAGAAAATGTTCAAAGCTCTTGGCCTGTCGCCAGAAGTAGCTAATGAAAAATTCGGCTATCTGTTGGATGCGTTCGAATATGGTACGCCTCCACATGGTGGTATTGCCTTCGGTTTTGACCGTCTTGTGATGCTGCTTGCGGGTCGTACAAACCTGCGCGAAACCATTGCATTCCCGAAAACAGCCAATGCAACAGATTTGCTGATGGACGCACCGTCCGAAGTGGATCAAGGTCAATTGGAGCAGCTTCATATCCGTCTTGCTCCGAAGCCAGTTACTCCTAAAGCTTAAGACGAACGTTTGCTTTTACAATTGCCCTACATGGGCTTGTGAATAGTTTATAAAATGCCATGAACCCGTTACCCTCTTATGGATAATGGGTTCGTGGTTTGTATGCATGAAGTTCAAGCATAGTGTCTAAATCAGTGAGGGAGGATATATACCATATGCTGCATCAATTTTCACGAACAGAGCTGGCTATCGGGACTGAGGGTCTGGAGGTTATGAAAAATAGCACGGTAGCCGTGCTGGGTATCGGCGGCGTCGGCTCCATTGCGGTAGAAGCGCTGGCGCGGACCGGTGTTGGACGCATCATTTTGATTGATAAAGACGTCGTGGATATTACCAACATTAATCGCCAGATTCATGCGCTGACGACAACGGTAGGTCAAAAAAAGGCCGATCTGATGGTAGAGCGTGTGAAGCTGATTAACCCTGAATGTGAAGCGATTGCACTGAACATGTTTTATACGGAAGAAACGTATGAGGAGCTGTTCAAGTACGATCTGGATTATGTGCTGGATGCCTCGGATACGATTATTTATAAAATTCATTTGATCAAGGAATGTCTGAAACGAGGGATTCCGATGATCTCCAGTATGGGCGCTGCCAATAAAATGGACCCAAGCCGTTTTCAGGTGGCGGATATCTCCCAAACGAAAATGGACCCGATTGCCCGTGTAATCCGTACCAAGCTGCGTAAGGAAGGCATTACAAAAGGTGTCAAGGTCGTATACTCCGATGAGGAACCGATGAAGCCGCGTGAAGAGATTACGAAAAAAATCGTACCTGCGAACGCACCTGAGATCCGGAAGGCGAAGCAGCCGCCTGCGAGCAATGCTTTTGTACCCCCTGTGGCAGGATTGATCATGGTTAGTGTAGCTGTCAAGGATTTGTTAAACAAGGCTGGAGTGTAAGTCTGAAAATAGTAGGTACAGATCGAACAACTTGCTGGAGGGTTTTGGTATGAAGGGTGGACTATGGTCCAGAAGTCTCGGTTTCAAACCCGAGCATCATTGGAAAAAGGAAGTGGCCGCTGGTGCCATTTCCTATTTTTCCGTTGTATATATTGTAATGGTCAATGCCACCATTTTGGCAGATGCCGGGATTCCATTACAAGGGGCAATGCTGGGTACACTGCTCACGTCGATTATCGGCTGTCTGCTTATGGCCTTTGGCGGAAAGTCGCCAATGGTTGTTGTACCAGGGATGGGGATTAATGCTTTTTTCACTTATACGCTCGTACATTCTATGAAGCTGAGCTGGCAGGAAGCATTGATGGTGGTCACCATTACAGGTATTATATTCGCCGTTGTTGCATTTACGTCCTTGTACAAGCTGATTAGTCAGGCGATTCCTCATAATTTACAGCACGGAATTACGGTAGGAATTGGTTTGTTTTTGACCTTTATCGGATTGCAAAAAAGCGGCATTGTAATTGCTCATCAAACGACTTTTGTCGCGATCGGCCATTTTAATGACCCGAAGGTGATCACGGCTTGCGTAACATTGCTGCTCGCTATTGTGTTATTTGTGCGCAACGTTCAGGGAGGACTGCTAATTAGTATTTTGGCAGGAACAGGACTTGCCTACGTACTGGGGGCTGTAGAACCGACAAGTGGAGTGCGAACCTCCGAAACAGTACGGCAGTATGGGCAACTGTTTGGCGAGTTATCCTTTTCAGGTATTGTTTCGTTAGCCTTCTGGATTGCTGTTTTTTTGCTGCTGCTCATTGTTCTGTTCGAAAACATTGGGATGATTGCTGCGCAGACCAACATGATCGGAAGACCGGATACGTTCAAGAACAGCTTGCGAGTGCTGGCGGTAACCAATATTTTCGCCGGTATTTTAGGGAGCAGTCCGGCGGTAGCGGCGGCGGAATCCACGGCGGGTATTGCAGCAGGAGGCCGCTCAGGGGCTACGCCGCTGGTCACTGCCATTTTATTCGGGGCAACCTTCTTTTTCATTCCGTTACTTGCTTACATTCCTGATAGTGCCATTGCGCCCGTGCTCATCATCATTGGCGGTCTGATGGTACAAAATGTCCGTGAGATGGATTTTAGTGATTTTACCGAGGCGTTTCCTGCATTTCTGGTCATGGTGATGATGCCCTTTACGTATAGCATTGTAGACGGAATGGCATTTGGCTTTATTGCTTACCCCGTAGCCAAATTGGCAGCAGGGCGTGGCAAGGAAGTGCCTGTCGCATTGTATATCATTTCCGTATTGTTTGTGGCTAACTTTGTGCTTCATTCTCTGGTGTAGTAAACTCAAATTTAGGCTGTACTGTTCATACCCGCGCTCAGCGCGGGTGTTGTTGTTTGGACAAGAATGGTCAGACAGGAAGCGAGGTAAATGGTTTATGGAAAAGGAACATCATCTACAGCAAGATGAACAGCAGAACAGTATGAAGGAAAAGCCGGGTAAAAAACCCGATAGGGCTGGTATGGGCCGGTTTATCAAATTGATTGCAAGCGCACACCCTCCCAAGGCCATTCTCGTTATCGCCCTGATTCTGACCTTGATTCAGACAATTGCCGGTTTAATTGTACCGCTGATGACCAAGGGACTGATCGACGGTTTGACCTTTTCTTCATTGAACCGAATGGTCATTCTTGGCTTGCTTGGGGCCTTCGTGCTCCAGGCTGTGGCTTCAGCGGTGTCCATTTATATGCTGAACTATGCCGGACACAAAATTGTGGCTAATTTGCGCAAACGCTTATGGCATAAAATTTTGTCTCTTCCCATTCCGTATTTTGACCGGAATCGTTCCGGGGATACGATGAGTCGTGTCACCAATGATACAAGTCTGATTATGAACCTGATTACGGAGTATCTTGTGAATCTGATTTCTAACGTAATTGCCATTATTGGCGGTATTGCCTTGCTTTTTTATCTGGATTGGGTCATGACACTCATTATTATGGCTATCGTTCCATTAACAGCGCTGATTTTATTTCCCGTGGGCAGGAAAATGTACCGTATCTCCAAAAAGCAGCAGGATGAGATGGCTGATCTGACCTCGGTACTGAGTCAGGTTATCGGAGAGATCAGGCTGGTAAAGGCGTACGGGACGGAAAGCAGGGAAGCACAGGCCGGAGAGGATCGGATTTACCGGATGTTCCGTTTTGGCTTGCAGGAATCTCGTATTTTGGCGTTGGTAGGTCCCATTTCTACTTTCTTGCTGACCGCTGTACTGGTTATTATTTTGGGTGTAGGTGGTGTTCGCGTCGCATCGGGTGTGCTGACCGCGGGGGATTTGGTAGCTTTTATTTTGCTGCTGTTTCAGGTGATTACACCGATGGCCCAGTTCACGACCTTATATTCACGTCTGCAAAAGGTGGTAGGTGCCACGGAACGAATTCAGACTATTTTGGATCATGAAGAGGAGCCGCTGGAATTGAAGCAGGAAGCAACAAAAGAAAGCAGGGATATCGTGCTGCGTGATGTTGTCTTTTCCTATACTGAAGGTGAAGAGGTTCTTCATCATGCCAGTTTGGTCATTCCGGCTAACCGGACAACTGCATTTGTTGGACCGAGCGGAAGCGGCAAGTCCACGCTGTTTTCGTTGCTGGAGCGTTTTTATGTACCGGATACGGGAGAGATTCGTTATGGAGATGAACCGATATCGTTGTATACACTATCCTCCTGGCGCTCCAAAATTGGCTATGTGTCGCAGGAAAGCTCGATGATGACCGGAACGGTCAGAGATAATATCACGTATGGCTTGGGACGGGAAGCTGATCTGGAGGAAGTGAGACAGGCAGCCACGATGGCGTACGCGGATGCGTTTATTATGGATTTACCGCAAGGCTATGAGACTGAAGTGGGTGAGCGGGGAATGAAGCTCTCCGGCGGGCAACGTCAACGGATTGCCATTGCTCGTGCGCTTCTACGTAGCCCGGATATTCTTATGCTGGACGAGGCTACATCCAGTCTGGACAGTTCATCCGAGCATGAGGTGCAAAAAGCGCTGGCGAAATTGATGGAAGGTCGTACAACGATTGTTATCGCTCACCGTTTGTCTACTGTGGTTCATTCCGATCAAATTATTGTGTTGGACAAAGGTAAGGTAACCGGTGCAGGAACCCACGCGGAGCTGATTGAATCCCATGAGGTGTACCGAGAGCTGGCTCAGAAGCAGTTTGTGGAGATGGGGGAGAGGAGTATGGAGCATTAGTGGCCGCTCCGCGTGTGATTTGATCCTCCGATCGCTGTTGCCTCTGAATTCCTCTGATAGTAATGAGAACAGGGGGGGAATTCAGAGGCAAAGGCGAACGCTCCGCTTCTTCGGATTCAAATCACCCGCTTCGCTGATGCCGCAAAGGTTCATACTTTTATGGAAGGGCAGGGAAGGTCAATTTCACTGAACCATGAGGGGAGATGTTCACTTACAGCAGCAAGTGGAGTAGAATTTATTTTTCCAAAATCTTGATTAAAAGGTTTTATAAAGATATTCAACAAGTAATCAGGGAGTTTTTTGAAGTTGTATGACATACAACATATAGAGTTGGCTAAAATGATGCTAGACTAAAAAGTAGACACCGAGAAGCGAGAATAAAATCAATTCATTTAGCAACTGTAGCCAAGGTATGTGTCTTGATTGAGTCTGCTCACAATGGCTATACTTGAAGTACCATAAGCGTTTCGACCCATAGGGTGCGTTTTGTTTTTTGTATTGTTAAAAAGGGTTTTCGTAAGAGGACTTTTAGAAAGGAATGGGGTCAAGAATGAGCAAACCGAGAGTATTGGTTGTTGATGATGAAAACGCTGTCAGAAAATTGATTAAAACGGTTCTTGAAGGCGATGGAATGGTTGTGCTTCAGGCTGAAAACGGTATGGAAGCCATGCGGATGATTAGCGAGGAGCCATTCGATCTCGTCCTCCTGGACATTATGATGGAGAATGTTGATGGCTATGATGTGCTTGGTCAAACGCGTAATATGGGCATCCATACGCCAATCATTTTTCTGAGCGGGAAAAAAGAAGACACAGATCAGATTATTGGACTTGGACTTGGGGCAGATGCCTATATTACCAAGCCATTTAGTCCTCTTGTGCTTTGTGCTCAGGTAAAGAACCAGATTAAAAGATATCGCCAGCTTCAGGAATCAAAACAACAAGCCTTACACATTGCGTTGGGACCATTTCTATTCAATCATCATACCTATACGTTTCAAAAAAATAATCAGGAAATCGCGTTGTCATCAAAAGAATTACAACTCATGAAATTTTTTATGGAGCACCCCAATCAGGTCTTCTCGAAAGAACAGCTATATCAAAACATCTGGAAAGATACGGTTGTCGATAATAATACGATTATGGTCTATATCAGACACCTGCGGACCAAAATTGAGGAAAATCCCACTAATCCGAAATATATCAAAACCGTCTGGGGAATCGGGTATCGTTTTTCCGTTGAAAGATAGATTAACTATATACTTCTATCCAATTGTATACGTTCTCTTGAAAGCACGCCGATGGACCCGGGGGGCTTTTTTTCTACGGCTGATTATTTCTCTGGCCATCCTTAATTTAGTAATAAAAGGGAATACATAACTTTGGAGGGCGGCATCACAATGCCTCTAATAAACTTGTAGCGACTCCGCCTTAAACATACCTCGTTTGCCTACGACGTGCTCGCTTTTGTCGGAGAAATGCGGTTTAAACGGCATCTGACCGTGACGGAGATCCCCCGCACGAATAATGACCATGAACGTTTTTTAGTCAAACCAGGACGATGCACCGACGAACCAAGGGACACCGCAGTGGGAACGAACACATTCTCCGCTGCGGTGAGTTTGTCGTGTTCGTCGAGATCTTTTAGCCTACCTCAAACACGTTTGGAAACAGAGCATTTTGCATAAATCCCAAGAGCGATTTCAAATCAGCAATATATAGATCGAAACGGTTTAGTTCGTCTATATATTGTACTTACGAGCGTTGGGAATCGAATTATGCAAAATGCTGAACAAGCTGTGTTAGTAAAATGAGTCAACCGTAGTTTTTTGCATTGAAAACGCTGACATATTTTTGTCACGTGGTTCTTAAAAACATTTAAGGATTAGTCAGAATACTTTAAGATTTGCTTTTTACAATTTAGTTATCTCGAATCATCCCATGAGTGAAAACGTTTTACTATAAAGTCTTGTGAACACCTGGGCTAGCGATTGATTCGAGGATAAAACGCAGATTGATCATCTAGGAGGCGATCAAGTGGTCACTAATAATCTACAAGAAGCCGCAGAGCTTAAGCTACAGCCACGAACAGAGTCCAAATGGCAAAAGGTGTTGAATTACAAGATTGGAGGGGTCATTCCTGTAGGCCTTTACATCCCGTTTATGGCTGTTGTCTACATGCTGATGAACTCCGGAAAGCTCGGTAGTGATATGCCTGGGGCTGTATCTGTCATGGTATTGTATGGTTTTATTCTGGCGGAGATTGGAAAGCGCATCCCTATTCTGAAGGATATCGGCGGCGCTGCAATTATGGCAACGTTTGTTCCTTCTTACATGGTGTATGCTCATCTTCTCCCACAGTCAGCAATTGATTCCGTTACTGTCTTTATGGATAATACCAATTTCCTGTATGTGTACATCGCAATTGTTATCGCTGGTAGCATCCTTGGTATGAACCGGGAACTCATGATAAAAGCGGTCGTTCGATTGGCTGTCCCTTTGACGATCGGATCTATTCTCGGAACAGGCGTCGGTTTGCTTACAGGTGTGGCTTTGGGAATCCCTGCGTATGATACCTTGTTTTACATCCTTGTTCCTATCATGGCGGGAGGCGTTGGTGAAGGTGCGATTCCACTCTCTATCGGCTACGCCCAAATTTTGGGTTCGACCCAAGGTGAACAATTTGCCATGGTTATTCCTGCGGTCATGTTGGGTAGCTTGTGCGCTATTATCTTGTCCGGCTTGTTGAAAAAACTGGGGGATAGAAAACCAGAACTTACCGGTAACGGCACGCTGCTCAAAACAGGGGATAGCGATGTTTTGGGACTTGCAGAGGATAAAAACAAAAAACCGCTTGATCTTTATCAAATGGCTGCCGGAGCAATTTTAGCTATCGGATTCTTCATGGTAGGTACCTTAGCCGCTGAGTTAGTTGGTCTGCCTGGTCCGATCGTCATGCTCTTTGCGGCATTCCTGGCAAAATATTTTGGTTGGTTGCCAAAATTCCTTGAAGACGGAGCGCAACAGATGCAACGTTTCTTTGTTATCGCCGTAACGTACCCGCTCCTGCTTGCGGTAGGTGTTGCTAAAACACCATGGGAGGCACTGATTTCTGTAATTAGCCCTGCTTATTTCATCACCATTTTTGTAACTGTATTAACCGTGGTTGGGAGTGGATATTTTGCTGGTAAGTGGATGAAAATGTATCCGGTTGAAGCTGCGATTATTACTTCTACTCGATGCAGCCAAGGTGGAACAGGGGATGTTGCGATTCTTTCTGCAGCCGATAGAATGGTACTCATGCCATTTGCCCAGGTATCCACACGTCTCGGTGGTGCAGCAACGGTAACACTTGCTATTTTCCTGCTGCGATACCTTACACACTAAGATAGTGAAATCTTAAAAAAAATTAATAATTTGCCAGGATACTTTAAGATCTTGTCATTACAATGAAGTTGTCTTGAGACACCATTTAGTAGACGAACGTGAATGACTGATATAATCGGAAGCGAACTAGCCCTAGCATTAGGGCTAGGGAATGATGGGCTACTAGCTCGATGGAGATGGTAAAGCAGGATGAGATTTCAACGAGAGATACTATTTCATTATCGAAGCCATTTTTCATTCATCATTATGCTAGCGCTTCCGATTTCTTTTCTAGTTCTGCTGTGGATGGCCTACGGCTCGTATATGGACGGAGAACGTACCGTAATTGAACAGCAGCAGCAGCAATTGCTAACGATTGCCAGGTTAAACAGTACGTCTATTGAATCCTTTTTCGACGAACAAATGCACACGCTGCAAATATTGACAGGCAACCGGCAGATGTCGCTCGCCATAGCAAATAAGAATGAAGCTGTGATTGACGAAAACCTATCTGCTTATTATGCCGCCAAAAAAGATAGCATCTATCGGATTAGCCAGGTGAACCTGGAAGGGAGAGTGGTACACACTTTTCCCAAGCGCAATCGTACGGATGCGATGAAAGCCTATGAATTAATCAAGGATGATATACAAAGGGTGCTGCGAGAAAAAAAACCGTTCATCGCAAGTGCCAAGCTGGAGAAGCAAGGCCATTATATTGTGCATCTGTTTCAGCCTGTTTATCTCGATGGGAAATTTCAAGGTGCGCTTATCAGTGTGGTAAATCTAAACGCTGTGTATGAGAAGCTGTTGAAGCCGATTCGTGTGGGGACCAAGGGTTATATCCATGTCAAGGATCAGCAAGGTTACTATCTCATGCACCCGAGCGAAGCAAATATCGGGTTATCGCTCTCAGCGATTAAGGCCAAATACCCGGGGCTTGATTACCGCGACCTGGAGAAACTGTTCAAAATGCAGCTTACCCAGGAGCAGGGCTCAGCTTTCTACCATTCGTACTGGTGGGGTGACGAATTCTATACCAAGACGAAAAAAATCGAGGCATTTTCCCGTGTTCATCTCGGTGACTCGTTTTGGGTGGTTGCCGCCGCCATGAACTACGATGATGTGAGAGAACCGATTGCACAAAATCGAATTAAAACCATTGAGATTTTTTCAATGATCGTCCTGACGTTGGCTTGTGCCGTTTATATCATCATGAGGACGAAGAAAAATAAAGAGGCTCTGGAATACGAGACGAGGTATTTGCGGGAACTGAATAACAAAAACGAGCTGTTGAGAAAAAAGGATCTACAATTGCAGCACTCGCAGAAGCTGCAGTTGATCGGCACACTATCAGGGGAAATCGCCCACGATTTCAATAATTTTCTAACTCCCATCAGAGGCTACGCAGAAATCATGCTTAGCAGTATAGAACCTACTGAAGAAATTTATGATTACGTCAGTGAGATTTATGATGCTTCCGAGAAAGCAAGAGTGATAATCGAGGAAATCCTGCTATTGAGCCGGCTGGAGAGTGGGAAGGTCAAGAAAAACGCTCCGGTCAAAGTTGAAGAGCAGGTCGAAGAGGCACTGGGACTCATAAAATCCTTCCTCTCGCCCAAAGTGAATGCTGTGTTCGAAAAACGGGTAGATTCAGCCGTTATTTTTGCAAATAAAGTACAGATTCATCAAGTCATTATGAACCTGTGTAACAATGCCTATCAAGCAATGAAAACAGCCGGTGGCGAACTAAAAATCATATTGGATACCATTCCCTTGCAAGAGGTAAAAAAAATCCGCGAGAACGTCTTGGAAGTCAGCGATTACGTTACTTTATCTGTCTCGGATACGGGTAGAGGGATGAGTGACGATACCTTGCAGAAAATCTTTGATCCTTTTTTCACAACCAAACCGGCAGGAGAGGGTACGGGGCTTGGATTGTATATCGTCCAAAGCATTCTCGAAAAACATCAAGGATTTATTACCGTGGATTCGGAGCTGGGCAAGGGTAGTACGTTTACGGTATATCTGCCGAAAACGGAGTTTGTAGCAAAAGAGACAGAGATAAATATGAATCCTGTGTTTTCGGAACAAAAGCGCATTCTTTTGGTCGATGATAAACAGCGCGTATTGAAAGCGATGAGAAGAGGACTGGAATCGTATGGTTTCCACGTGGAGACAGAATCAGACAGTGTGGAAGCATTGCAGCGGTTTGAAAAGTCTCCAAACCATTACGATCTGGTCATTACGGATCAGGCAATGCCTTATCTGACTGGTACGGAATTGGCTGAACGTATCAAGGTAATCAATCCAAGTATGAAGATCATCCTGATTACCGGTTATGTCGAAGATCACGTGGTGGCATACAAGGAGAGATTGATCATTGATGAATACATGTGTAAGCCTGTAGCAGGTTCAGATATGGCACAAATGATCTATAAGGTTCTGCAATCCTGAAGATGGAGAGTATCTACCATCCAATTGGCAAAAGAGGTGTAGACATTGATTATTCAGCAAGTAGGCATGGCCGGTACACTGGAATCAAGCGATATTACGATTTCCATCGAGCCGAACGGGACGAAAGGTATTGAAATCGAGTTGAAAAGTACCGTAGAGAACCAGTTCGGGAATCAGATTCGTAAAGTGATTCTCGAAACATTACAAGGAATGGGCATTGAACATGCATATGTCCGCGCGAATGATAAAGGCGCACTGGATTGCGCCATTAGGGCTAGAGTAATGACAGCCGTAAGCAGAGTGGTCGAGGGCGACTGCCGACCATGGGAGGCGGAATAGATGCAGAAACTGAGAAGGACCATGTTGTATGTTCCAGGGAATAACCCAGGGATGATCCGGGACGCCCATATCTATGGGGCAGATTCGATTATGATCGACCTTGAGGATTCCGTTTCCCTATATGAAAAAGATGCGGCACGTTTGCTGGTTTACCAGGCTTTGAAAACCTTTGATTTCGGGGGCATCGAGGTGCTGGTCAGGGTAAACCCACTCAATAC
Organism: Paenibacillus sp. LT-B23; assembly: GCF_059417685.1. Taxonomy (NCBI): domain Bacteria; kingdom Bacillati; phylum Bacillota; class Bacilli; order Caryophanales; family Paenibacillaceae; genus Paenibacillus; species Paenibacillus sp. LT-B23. The sequence goes on from NZ_JBSQBM010000007.1 coordinate 95,168, forward strand.
GCCGTATGGCAGAGACGATTTTGAAGCGATTGTACGAGCGAAGCCAACTGCCATTCGATTGCCGAAAACGGAGACCGCCGATGACGTGATTGAGGCGGATGAACTGATTACCGAAATTGAACAAAAGATCGGCATGGAGCATGGGACAATCAAGCTTTTTGCAGCGGTTGAGAGTGGCAAGGGCGCATTGAATGCGGCGCAAATTGCGGTTGCCAGCAAGCGGCTTATCGGCATCGCCATCGGAGCGGAGGATTTTGTCACAGACCTGAAGACAACGCGCTCGCCAGAAGGCATTGAGCTATTGACAGCACGAAGCCTTATATTATTTGCGGCAAGAGCTGCTGGCATTGCTGCTGTCGATACAGTCTACTCGGATGTAAATAATGAGGAAGGCTTTGCGAGCGAGGTAAAGCTGATCAAACAGCTAGGCTTTGATGGCAAATCCATTATTAATCCACGTCAGATCGAGATTGTAAACCGCATCTATACGCCAACAGAAGCAGAGATCAAAAAATCAAAGCGGATCATTGAGGCCAGTCTCGAAGCGGAGGCAAAAGGCTCAGGTGTGATCAGTCTCGACGGTAAAATGATTGACCGTCCGATTGTAGAACGTGCACGTAGAGTGCTTGACCTGGCGGAAGCGGCAAAAATAAACGTAGAGTAAGGTGAATGTTATGCTAAACGGTGCTGGGAGAGAAATTCCTCTAGCTATTGAGGGACTTGATGCGATAACTCCCTTTGATTGCAAATCAACTTACGGGCAATTTAAAAATATAGAGCGGTTAAAAGACCGCCAGCAAAATCCTGCCAAAAACAAAATCATGGATTCGATGGAGAAAGCCATTGAAGCTACAGGCTTGCGTAATGGGATGACGATCTCGTTCCACCACCATTTCCGCAACGGGGACTTTATCGTGAATATGGTTATGGATAAAATCGCCAAAATGGGTATTCGTGATCTTGTCCTGGCGGCCAGCTCCTTGACGGATATTCATGCTCCGTTGGTAGAGCATGTGCGAAACGGTGTCATCCGCAGAATCGAGACCAGTGGCCTTAGAGGCGAGCTGGCTCAGGCATATTCCTACGGATGGTTTGATATTCCGGTGACGATTAACTCTCACGGTGGTCGCGCAAGAGCGATTGCATCAGGGGAATGCCCGATTGACGTAGCCTTTTTGGGCGCTCCTTCTTGCGATGCATACGGCAATGCAAACGGAACTTCCAGCGTAAACGAAGCTCCATCGGCATGCGGCTCCCTGGGTTATGCCATGGTAGATGCACAGTATGCGCGCAATGTTGTGATGATCACTGACCATTTGGTCTCCTATCCGAACACTCCATTCGCCATTCCTGAAACCCAGGTGGATTATGTGGTCGTCGTGGATCGCATCGGTGATCAGAAGGGGATTGTCTCAGGGGCTACCCGTTACACGAAGAATCCGAAGGAACTGTTAATTGCCAAAAACGCGGCAGATGTGATTGAAGCATCCGGATATTTCGTGGATGGATTCTCATTGCAAACCGGCTCCGGGGGTGCTGCGCTTGCAACTACCAGATTTCTGCGGGAAAAAATGCTTGCCGCCAATATCAAAGCAAGCTTTGCGCTGGGTGGTATTACCCAACAAATCGTTGACCTGCATGAAGAAGGATTGATTGAAAAGCTTTTGGACGTGCAGAGCTTCGACCTGCGCGCCGTAGAATCGCTGAGAAAGAACAAATTCCATCAACAAATTTGTGCGGAATATTACGCAAGCCCTGAAAATATAGGCTGCGCTGCCCACCAACTGGATGTTGTTGTGCTGAGTGCGCTGGAGATTGATCTGAATTTTAATGTGAACGTAATTACCGGGTCCGATGGGGTCATCCGTGGAGCTTCCGGTGGACACTGCGACACTGCCGCAGGCGCTGCAGTATCCATCATCGTCGCTCCGCTGATTCGCGGAAGAATGCCTGCCATTCTTGATCATGTAAATACCATTATCACACCAGGTCATACGGTTGACGTACTGGTTACCGATCAGGGCATCGCTGTGAACCCTCTCCGCCAAGATCTCCTGGCTAGCTTCAAAGCCGCCAAGCTCCCTGTCTTCACGATCGAAGAGTTGCAAGAGAAGGCTACGCGGATTGTCGGCAAACCAGAGCCGATTCAATGGGAAGATAAAATTGTGGGTGTTATCAAATATCGTGATGGTTCCGTAATTGATGTAATTCGTCAAGTGAAACAAGGACGCTAAAATTATAAACCAAGAGGAGGAAGTATTGAGCAGTTGCTCAGTACAAACAAACTTATGAGTATAAAAGAAGCCGCCTTACAGGCACACCGCGTAAGAAACGGTAAGCTGGAGATTGCAGGGACAGTACCGGTCGTAAGTAAAGAGGATTTAGCGATAGCTTATACACCTGGCGTTGCCGAGCCATGCAAGGAAATCGCCAAAGATAAGAGCAAAGCCTATGAATACACGATTAAAGGGAGCACCGTGGCGATTCTGACGAATGGGACAGCAGTGCTGGGTCTGGGGGATATTGGCCCTGAGGCAGGGCTGCCTGTCATTGAGGGCAAGGCCTTGTTGCTCAAAGAATTTGGTGGGGTGAATGCGTACCCTATCTGTATCGACAGCACTGATCCAGACGAGTTTGTGCGCACGGTTGAAGTGATCGCCCCAGGTTTTGGAGGCATTCATCTTGAAGACATCAAGGCGCCAGAATGCTTCTATATTGAAGACAAATTAAAAGAAAAACTGAACATTCCGGTTTATCATGATGATCAGCATGGAACGGCAGTTGCTGTGCTTGCAGGGTTATGTAATGCCTTGAAACTTGTGGGCAAAAAAATGGAGGATGTGCGCATCCTCATCAATGGAGCAGGAGCTTCGGGTATTGCCACCGCCAAGCTATTGCTTGCTGCAGGAGCGAAGCATATGGTTCTCTGCGATATTAATGGTGCCTTGGTCGAAGGCGACACCTCTCTGAATGAACCTCAGCAGCAGATCGCCAAGCTGACGAATCGTGATAAAGAAACAGGCAGCCTTGCAGAAGTCATCAAAGGCAAGGACATCTTTATTGGCTTATCGGTTGCAGATGTGATGACAAAAGAAATGGTGCAAACCATGAGCAGTGAAAACATCATTTTTGCCCTTGCCAATCCGATTCCGGAAATTTTTCCGGAGGAAGCACACAAAGGCGGAGCAAGAATTGTTGCAACCGGCAGATCGGATTTTCACAACCAAATCAATAACCTGCTGGCATTCCCCGGTATTTTCAGAGGCGCGTTTGATGCCAAAGCCACGGACATCACGATGGAAATGAAATTAGCGGCAGCCAGAAGCATAGCAGATCTGGTAACAGACGAGGAGCTTGATGATACCTACATCGTTCCAGATGCGATTGACAAAAGAGTAAGTGCAGCAGTTAGTAAAGCAGTAAAAATCGTCGCAGAACAAAGCGGTGTTGTAAGAAAATAAAGACATTGTCTTTTCAGAACAAATAAACAGGATGCGCATCCTATCCTTTCGCTTGCAGAGTGTGGGATGCGTCATTCTACTTATTCTGACTTCCATGCAGAAAAACGGTGATAAATTATGGCTATGTGGATGGAACATTTGCGTGAAGAGATTTTAAATCCAACCTCTGAAGACGCTCAAAGAAAGCTTCGCGATTTCCTCAAGCGCCAAGGTCTTGGAATAGACGATCAAATAGAATATACGATGGAAATTGTAGATGGCAGCGACATTGCCGCTACGGGTTCCTTTTCAGGCAGTGTATTGAAGTGCATTGCTGTGGATGAAGCTTATAAAGACCAGGGGCTATCGGCACAAATTGTCAGCCATTTAGTAAATGAAGAATACAGGCGGGGAAGGGCTCACCTGTTTATTTATACAAAACCAGTAAATAAACAAATTTTCAAGGATCTTGGCTTTTATCCAATCGTGGAGGAATCCTCCAAAGCTGTCTTGTTGGAAAACCGATGGGATGGTGTCAGGCAGTATCAGCAAGAGCTTTTGCAGGAATCGGGCGATCTCGTGCCTTCGGCTGCGATTGTCATGAACTGTAATCCATTCACACTTGGACATCTGCACTTAATCGAGCATGCAGCGGCGGTTTGGGAAAAGGTGCATCTTTTTGTAGTTTTGGAGGACCGATCCATTTTTCCATCAGATGACAGATACAGACTAGTGGAAGAAGGCGTGAGACATTTGGCCAATGTGGTCTTGCACAAAGGCAAAGACTATATCATCTCGGGCGCAACGTTTCCTTCTTACTTCCTCAAAAATGATGAAGAGGCAGCAAGTACGCATATATCACTAGATTTAAAAATATTTAGCCAGTATATAGCTCCGTTGCTAAATATTCAAAAACGGTATATTGGTCAGGAGCCAAGCTGTGTCTTGACCCGCAGGTACAACACGATCATGAAAAAATTACTGCCTTCCGTTGGAATCGACGTAGAGGAAATACCGCGACTGCGATGGGAAGGGGATGCCATCAGCGCTTCTGCGGTCCGCAAATATATCCGTCTGGGTCAAATGGATAAAGTGAAGCAGCTTGTACCGGACACGACCTATCAGTTTTTATTGTCAGTGGAAGCTGGAGAAATCATCAGGCGGATCAGGGAGATGTCATAACATGTATTCGTATGAGGTTACCCTTGAAGAAATGCTACAGGCACGCGAAAACCGGGCAGATAGACAAAGACAACTGATCCGCAGGTACACGGTACCTCTGATCAGCATGACGATCAATATCCCAGGACCACAGAAGTCCTCTCCAACAAGTAAATACGTTTTTCAAGAAGGCTATCGTATCTTGATGAGTCAGCTGGCGGTGAACCCAATGACACCGCTGCACAGTGAAGCGTATGATCTGCTGACAGGCCCAGAAGCATATGTTGTCGTTCAGGCAGACGCGCGAATATTGAAAAAGTTGGTCATTGCCATTGAAGATGGGCATCCACTAGGAAGATTACTGGATCTGGATGTGATTGGACCCAATGGAAGGGCAATCTCCAGAGCTGAACTTGGCTTGGGCAAGCGAAAATGTCTCATGTGCGAGCAGGCTGCGCATGGTTGCGGACGGAGTAGAGCACATGCACTTCCCGAATTGCTGGAAGCTATCAAAGCACTGGTGGACAGTTATACGCGAAAGCATCAAGTAGTCAAATGAGCATGATCGTTCATCATCATTAAAAAATCCAGAGAAGAAGGTTGTTAGTATGTATGATTGCAACAAACCTATTAAGTGAAAGCCTTGGTCAACAAGCTGTCCTTGCGCTGCTAACAGAAGTCTCCGCCAGCCCAAAGCCGGGACTGGTAGATCGGTTTAATCGTGGTGCTCATAAGGATATGGACTTCTTTACGTTTATGTCTAGTGCGGTTGCACTTTCCAGCTATTTTGAAAGATGTACAAAGGCAGGAGGTTCCTTTCATGGAGAGGATATTCGCATACTATTTGCGAATCTACGTCCCTTGGGGCAGGAAGCCGAAAAGGCTATGTTTGCCGCAACAGGCGGGGTGAACACGCATAAAGGCCTTATTTTTTCGCTAGGAATTATTTGTGCTGCTGCTGCGTATTGTTGTACGACACGAGCAACTGCTAGCAGGCTGGATGAACAAATCATTTGTGAGACCATTGCTCAGATGACCAAAGGTTTATGTGAGAGTGAGCTTGCATTCCTGAAAAAATCAACAGGCTTAACGGTCGGCGAACGGTTGTACAAAGAGTGGGGCATGACGGGTATACGTGGTGAGGTGGAAGCAGGCTTTCCCACCGTGCGAGAGTATGCTCTGCCCGTTTATCGTGAGTTGAAGTCATCGCAACGATACCATATGAATGATATCTGTGTTCAAACCCTGTTACAACTGATGGTTGTCAACGAAGATACGAATGTCGTTGGTAGACACGATAGGGAGATGCTAACCTATGTCCAGCAATATGCCAAGCAGGTGCTAGAGGTGGGCGGTATCTTGTCAGAGAGAGGTGTCGCCATGATTCATCAAATGAACGATGATTTTGTGCAAAAGAATGTTAGTCCTGGTGGCTCCGCTGATTTACTGGCAGTCACAATCATGTTGGAAAATTTATGTCTGGCACCACCTGCAATATAACGGAAATGCGGTTCATAGCTGATCCATTTTAATAAAAAAGTGCTGCCCCCAAAGTGATATGTTCCCCTTACAACAGACAGGTTAATTCGTAAAACCTACTGCTGTAAGGGGGATTTTTTATGAAAAGAAATAATTGTGAATGAAGCTGTGTAGAAGTGAGCCTTGGTTTTTTAGAGGATTAGTGTAATCCATTGATTTGCGTGTTTAACATGAGGTCTTTCGTACGTAGAAACAGGCGTATTAGGAAATAAGGTTGGATTTTTGGGGTTTAATGTGTTACGCTTACTTTCCTTTTTTTGTGTCGGAGCAAGTGAATGGGATGCAGAAATCGAGACTTGATATTCTTAGGAGGTAACTGAAATGGAGAACGGGTTTCAAAGTGCCTATCAAGAAGAACAGCACAGGCTGTCGCTTGCTATGGAGGAAATTGATCGCAGATTGGAACGGCTTCGCAATACGCCAGTGTACACGGGGCATGATTTTACGGAGCAGGTGCTGGAATCCGGGCGGGAGGAAAAACGCCAGGCTTTGGCAAAAAGTGCGCAGGAGCCTTATTTTGGACGCATGGATTTTGACGAACGTGGCAGGGGACAGCGTAAGCCGCTCTACATCGGCAAAATCGGAGTGGAGCGCGAGGAAGCGTCTGCGTATCCGCTTGTGATTGATTGGCGCGCGCCGATTGCCAGCTTGTTTTATTCTTTTACAGGCGGTGAAGAAACCGCGTCCTACGAAGCTCCTGAGGGAACGATTGAGGGCTTGGTGTATTTAAAGCGCAACGTTGTCATTCGTAAAAGAATACTGGAACGGGTAGCCGATACGTACAACCGTGAAAGCGACGAGCCTGCGGTTTCCGATGAATTTCTCGTCTATCGTCTGGGAGAGAACAAGGATAACCGATTGCGGGATATTGTATCTACGATTCAGGCGGAGCAGGATCAAATCATCCGCGCAGCTAAAAATACAGCCCTCGTCATTCAGGGGGTAGCGGGTAGTGGCAAGACGACGGTAGCGCTGCATCGTCTCGCATTTTTGCTGTATCAATACAAGGAGCAAGTATCGGCGGACAAGATGGTTATTTTTGCACCGAACCATATGTTTCTCGACTATATTTCAGATGTACTTCCAGAGCTGGGGGTCGGAAATATTCAGCAAAGTACATTTGCGGACTGGGCACTTAACCTGTTGGGTCTGGATTTACCTATAGCTGATCCTGCTGAAACGTTAACTTATTGGTTTGAGAGCGGCAGCCTCAGAACGGAATCGATGGATGAGGCGCCAGGACGATTCAAAGGTTCGATTCACTTCATGAAGCTGCTTCAAGCTTTTGTGGAACGACTGGAGCCTGTCTCGGTCCCGGAGGGAGATTTTTCACCATGGGATGGGGCGGTGCTCCCGCGAGCCGAGATTTTGAACTGGTTCAATGAGGAATACAAGCCCTATCCGCTTGCAAAGCGAAAAGAACGCGTGCTTGCAAGAGTCCATCGCTGGATTGAAATGGAGCTGAAAAAGTCGCCCTCGGCGGTTGCGCTCAAGGAACGCAAGAAAAAAGCGGGACCCCGGGAAAAGGCATATGCTAAAAAATGGCCCCAATACGACGCGCTGACGCTTTACAAGCAGCTTTTTCAGGCAGCAAAAGGATTACCCGCAGACACGGCTGCGGAGTTGAAGGCTTCTTTGCCTGCTGCTATTTTTAAGACCACACAGTCGGACCTGCGTAAACAGATTATCCGCGAAGAGGATCTTACTGCGTTGGTATATCTTCACGTGCTGATTCATGAGGTAGAATCGTCGCAACGTTTTGACCATGTGGTCATTGATGAAGCGCAGGATTTTTCACCTTTTCATATCGCACTATTGGATTTGTTCGTTAAAGGGCATTCATTCACGATATTGGGTGATCTGTCGCAGGGTATTCACGAATACCGTGGCGTACATGCCTGGGAAGAAATGAGTTCTCTGTTTGCGCCGGAACATACGGGGTATTTTGCACTTACCCGCAGCTACAGATCAACGCTGGAAATTATAGAGTTTTCAAATACGATTTTGGAGCAAGGGGTTCGCGGCGGCATTACGGCAGTTCCGGTATTCCGTAGCGGCGATCCGGTGCGTACCCTGCCATATGGTACATCGGGGCGTGAACAGAGTTTGCTGACCGCTCTGCAAGAGCTTTCTTCCAAGGAATACCGCACTGTATCTGTGCTGACACGTACCTTGAAGGAGGCTGTGGAGCTGTATGAGGCTTTTACGAATGCAGGGTTAAATGTGAATCTGATTGACGGCGGTAAAAAGCAATACGAAGGCGGCTTGTCCGTTCTGCCTGTGTACCTGTCCAAAGGGCTGGAGTTCGACGCAGTCATTGTAGCAGATGCCGACCGAGAACATTATGGAGAGCTGGCATGGGATGCCAAGCTGCTGTATGTGGGCTGTACCCGTGCGCTGCATGAGCTGTGGCTGTTACATGAGGGTACGCTTCCGAGTTATGTACAGGAGCAGGCGAAGTAACTGCTTAAGCTACCATAATGGTGAACATCATGGGAGTCATATGTCATATCAGTAATAAGAACAGCCACGAAATTCATCTTTCGTTCGGCTGTTCTTTCTTTTGCTTGCCAGGTTGCAGGTATGTAAATATATAGCCATGCCGTGACTGTGCTATCTGCAACTTGTCTGCGGGTATGGTAGAATAAAAGGCGGTTCATACCGTTTTTAGGATAATAGATCGCTTGAAATTTCAAGGTTTCAACCGCATGAGCGAACGCGATGTATATGGACCCCACAGGGGTAGAGTGTTCCCTCATATCACCATAAGGAAGTGAATGAAATGGACTTATTTTCATATTCCCAAGAGTCGACGCCAAGCAATCGGTTGCTTGCTGACCGACTGCGTCCGACTTCGCTGGACGAATATATTGGACAGGAGCATGTCGTCGGTCCGGGCAAGCTACTGCGAAGAGCTATAGAGGCAGATCAGGTTTCTTCCATCCTCCTGTACGGGCCGCCGGGATGTGGCAAGACGACGCTGGCGCATATCATTTCACAACACACGCAAGGCGAATTTGTCCGCTTGAATGCAGTGGAAGCGTCAGTGAAGGACGTGAGGGAAGTCATTGACCGCGCACAAACGAATAAATCTATGTATGGCAAAAAAACGATCCTGTTTCTCGATGAGGTACATCGTTTCAACAGCTCGCGTCAGGATGCATTGTTGCCTGCGGTGGAAAAGGGCACGATCGTGTTTATCGGCGCTACCACCGAAAACCCTTTTCACTATGTAAACGGTGCCTTGCTGAGCCGTTCTACGTTATTTCAGCTCGAATCGCTGACGCAGGAGCATTCGCTGGCAGCCATGCGCCGCGCCTTGGGCGATGCGGACAAGGGGCTCGGCTATATGCAGCTTCAGGTGGACGAAGCTGCGCTGGATCACATCGCGTCCATGGCGAACGGCGATATCCGTCGCGCCTTGAACGCGCTGGAGCTGGCGGCGCTCACGACGCCTCCGCTGGCAGACGGCACGATCCACGTGACGCTGGAAGTCGCGGAGGAATCCATTCGCCGCCCGATTGTCAAGGCAGACGAGTCCACGCAGTATGACGTGCTGTCCGCCTTTCACAAAAGCATTCGCGGCTCCAGCGACGCAGCCCTGTTCTGGTTTCTCTACGCCGTAGAGAAGCTCGGCATGGACCCGATGACCTTTCTCCGCCGCCTCATCGCGGCGAGCAGCGAGGATATTGGCCTGGCAAATCCGCAGGCGATGGTGCAGGCAGTGAGTGCGCTTGAAGCATATCGCAATAACGGCTGGCCGGAGGCCAAGCTGAACATCGCGCAGGCTATTTTGTTCGCCGTGGAGAGTCCGAAATCGAATGCTGTATATACGGCGATTTCACGGGCAATGTCGGCTATGGACGACATCAAATCTGCTGAGGTGCCGCTGCATTTGCGAGATGCACATTACAAAGGCTCGGAGAAGCTCGGTCATGTCGGTTATCAATATCCGCACAATTACCCGAACCATTATGTGAAACAGCAATATTTGCCTGATTCGATAGCAGACCGGACCTTTTACCAGGCTACAGAGCAGGGGAATGAGTCGAAAATCAGACAAAACCAGCAGTGGCGGGATTCACAATCGTAAAATATATGTAGCAGACGGATATACGTAGTGTGTAAGATCAGGTTTAGCCACTGTTATGGTTACACCATGAATACTGCAAGAGTGAAAAAGGGGATATAAAAAAAGATGAAAGACGTGCTATTCGTCGGGGCAGGTGGAGCACTCGGCACCTCTGCCCGTTACGGCATACAAACATTGCTGCCTGCGGCAGGGGCCGATTTTCCACTTGGCGTACTGTTAATTAATTGGATCGGCTGTCTGTTTCTCGGCTGGTTCTTTACGGTAACTTTGCGGTCGTGGCGGATCAAGCCTCGCTGGCGACTTGCCATCGGAACAGGCTTTACTGGGGGCTTTACAACCTTTTCCACCTTTGCAGTGGATGCTGTGCGTCTGACAGTTCATGATGGTGCGCTTACGGCTGTGTTGTATCTGTTGCTCAGTGTATGTGGAGGTCTGTTTTTGACATGGACAGGTATTCGTCTGGGCACGAAAATGACGCAAGCTGCCCCCAAGGAGGACAGCTTATGATCTGGTGGGCGGCGGCAGGTGGAATGGTCGGTACATTGGCGAGATACGGGCTTGGCATGTGGGTTGGAAAAAGGTGTGGCACCGCATTTCCGTGGGGAACGTGGATCATTAACATCAGTGGTTCATTGCTGCTCGGCTGGCTGTACGGCGAATTTACGCAGCATAATCTGTCTCCTGTACTCTGGATACTGCTAGGGACAGGTTTTTGTGGTGGCTATACCACCTTTTCAACATTCGGGTATGAATCTCTCCAACTGATCGAACGTAGAGAATATCGGCGCACGGCTGTCTATGTGCTGTCTTCCGTGGTGGTAGGAGTAACGGCGGCGGCGGCTGGATATATGATTAGTTGAACTTTATTAGTCTCCAAAATAGTCTGTAAAACGCAAAAAAAGCCTCCAAATCCCTCACGCGGCATTTTCAGCCATGAGTAAGGCTTTGAAAGCTTTTTTTATTTGGTATGTTAATAAACACATGATAGAGTACTTGCGCCTGCGAAGCTATTTTTTATCCCGTTCTTTATACAGCTCAGGCAAAAGGGATTCCAGTTCCGGTCTTGGTTCAGGATCGGACAGCTTCATTTCCTCCAGCGTTTGGACGGCAATGCGCAGCACGGTATAATCCCTGTACCAACGGTTATCTGAAGGAACGACATACCACGGAGCCTGTTTGGTTGCACTTAGCTCCAGCACGTCCTCATAGTATTGCGTATATTGCTTCCAAAATTTACGTTCCTGCAAATCACTTGGATCAAGTTTCCAGTTTTTATGTGGCTTTTCAATCCGGTCGATTAGCTTCTCCAACTGGAATTGTTTTGAAATATGTAAAAAGATTTTGACGACCTTTACACCGCTATCCAACAGCAGTTGTTCAAAATGTTTGATATGTTTAATATTTCGTTTGGCCTGCTTGTCGGATATCTGACCGTGAACACGTGTAATTAGTACATCCTCATAATAAGAACGGTTGAACGCCGCGATATATCCCCGCCCCGGAGTTACGCTGTGGGCACGCCACAGGAAGTCGTGACTTAATTCTTCGGCTGTAGGCGATTTAAAACTGTGGACAGTCACCCCCGCCGGATTGAGGTTGGAAAATACCTGCTTGATGACGCCATCTTTTCCGCTGCAATCCATACCCTGAAATACAAACAAAACAGCTTGTTTTTTCTCCGTAAATAATTTGCTTTGTAGTTCCGCGAAGCGTTCCTTCAATTGATCTGTTTCCTGCTGAATTTCTTCTTTATTTTTGATATCCTGCGTATCCTTGGGGTTCCATTCTTTTAAAGAAACTTTTTTACCCGGTGTCAGCATTCCTAATGAATCAGGCATAAAGGCACGCTCCTTTTCAATTGAATTAAGATATCTTGTCTACATCATATACCCAAATAGGGGTGTTATCAAAATTTCCTTATGTATCAGTGTTTTTTCTTGGTCTAAACGGCTACATTTTCGACTTTCTGGTCACGCTTTTGGTCACAGAATTTTTCTTCAATTTCTAGTGAATCAGATACTTCTTTTTTACTCAGTAAATTACTCAATCCTACTGCTGCATCTGACTGCATGTTTTTCAATAAATGTGAATAAGTATCCAAAGTTATAGTTACACTACGATGTCCCAATCTTTCGGAAACAACTTTTGGATGTATCCCAATGGACAGCATCAACGAAGCAGAGGTATGTCTAAGATCGTGAAATCGAATAGATGGTAGTTCTAGTTCTTCTATCTTTCTTTTCATCAGCCTTGTAATTGTGTTTGGGAAAACTTGCTTTCCAATATTTGTGCAACAGACTAAATCATTGTCCACATACATTTCTTTACAGCCAGTTCTTTTTCCATAAAGACTCTTTCATGTTGCTTCTGCAACACTTCAATTACTTCGTCTGATATATCAATCGAACATTGAGATTTCTAAATATGGCCTGATTTTTACGATTGAAGTATTTTAGAAGTAAGCGATCTAAACCTGAAATTTTTATGAAGCCTTGAGCTTCAAAAAGCGTATATTGAGCCTGAAACAGAGCTATAAACTTACATTTCAAGTAGGAATAAAGAATCAAATTGATGTCGAATTATGAAATATTTTGTTTAAATGGTAGATTGTTGTAAAATTAAACTGTATATTAATAGTGGAAATGTCCAAATAAAAGGGAGGATTGAGTTGAAAACAAAATAAAATCTCAATGACTCTAGTTGTAGTGTCTTTAAAACTGGTGATGCGTTTGGACTTAGTAGTGTAGCAAGTGCTGCCAATGATTTAGTGGTTTTCTGTTGCGTCAGGAATGATAATAAGATTTCCAAATTTCCTAAAAGGGGTGCTAACCTTGAAAAGACTATTAGCTTCCAAGAAAAAACTTTTTTCCATGGTCGGAATATTATCTATTGCCGTGATTTCTATTAGTTCCACTTCTTTTGCAACTAGCTTTACCGGAGGGAGAAGCTCAGCCAATTTTAATGCATATTATGATTCCTCTGTTTCTACGAATGGCTATACCAGTGCCTATGATACCGCACGTTCTGATTGGAGCGCTGCGTCTGGATCAGTAAACATCGGTAAAACTACATCGACGAGTGGGACTCCAGACAAATATTATGTTGGTTCTACAGCTACTTCTGGTTTATTGGGAGTAACGACTCCTTATAACACATCTGGTGGTGTAGCAGGTGTAAGCGATAGATGGGCATTTGCTACTGTGGCAATTTATCATAATCAGATGGAGGCTTACGGTATGAATTCCGCACAAAAAACCTCCAACGCAACCCATGAGATTGGCCATACGTTATCTCAAGCGCATCCATCAACTTCTAGTAGCTCTGTTATGAAACAAGGTATTCAGTCTATCGGTGTTCAAGCATATGACAAGCAATCCTTAATTGCCAAGTGGGGAAACTAATTAGCGTAATAACTAATTTAGGGAAGGGGCACTATTATGACTTTTAATAAAAAAATAAAGTTGGGTATTTCTGTATTAGCGGTAGGGGGACTGATTGCTTCAGGGAGTCTTTTTTTTACATCCACGAATGCTTCTCCAAAATTTTCAGAATTAAATACTCCAAAAATCTCGTTAGAAGCTTCTTATATTGAATACGGAACGGCAGACGAGTTGGACTCCAATGCAGAACTTATTGTGATAGGGACTCCTTTACAGGGTTTTGACGATCGTCAACATATCGTTACGAGCTTTGATGATGGCACTATACAAGATTTTTACACACTTACTAATGTAAAAATTGACAAGGTAATTAAGTCACCCGAAGGTGTAGCACTGAACGCAGAAGAACCTTTGTCTATAGTCGAACCGATTTCTTATATTAAAGATGCTGGGGGCAAGAAAAAAATAGCTTATGAGGATTATACTGAATTGAAGCAAAATGAAAAAAGTATTATTTTTCTCAAGAAAAATACACAAGGACAGTATAGCGTAATCAATATGGATCTCGGAAAGTTTGCTATTGAACCTTCTTCTCAATCCCCTAGTATTTCGGGGGAAAAACAAGATTCAAAAGAAAAATTCCGAAAATCAGTATTGGAAAAATATGATTTGAAATAAAATCAAAAAAAGGTCTGTTCTTTATTTAAACAAAAGAACAGACCTTTTTAGCTAATCTTTAATTCTCTCAAGTAATTTATTTATCGAATTTGTGGAGTTGACTGATATCTTGTACGCAGTATGAGTATCGTCCTTATTCACATACATAGCATTGCTGGTTGGATCGTTATGGTTAATCCATAAATAATAAGAATCTTTTGTTTCATCTTTTTGGAATGTAACTTCGTAATTTGGAGAATCCGTATTAACTGTACCTGATATCTTTTCTGATTCCTTAATTGCATTGATAAATATCATAGTGTCCGAAGTATCATTAAATGTAGCAATTACATCTTTTTTTGTTTGTTGTTGCAGTGTTGCGTCCTTCTGTAGTTTGTAGACTATTATTTTCTCCTGCCCCTTCCCGCTTTGAGAAATAACTATTTTTTCAGCGTTAGAGCTACAAGCTGTTATTAGCAACAACACGATAATCAAAAACAATATTCCATTCTTTCGCATAATAGAACAAATCCCCTTTCTGAATTTTACTCTATAGACGATCAGAATTGGTGAAATGTTTCAGTTTAAAGAATAATTTTGTTTTAATGTATAAAAATAGATAATAGTGTGGGAAGAATTTTACAATGGAATATGAACGCAGCTATTAAATCAGGTAACTTTGTATTGCTTAAGATGTCCTCTGGTTTTCCACCATAAACGATACATAAGCAAAATGTGGGTACTCTTAATCAAGAAATCTTTGTAAACAATCCGAAAAGGTATCTAAAGTAAATAACTGAAAGGTATATGATTTTATTCCAAAATGCGGTACAATCAATAAGGATACCAAATCTTCATTTTCTAGTTTATTAACCACATGTTAATTAATGTGGAATCATATGACGAGTTCACGCTGAAAGGGTGGTTTATCCATGGAAATCACACCTACGATACGGGCAGAATTAGACAGATACCTAAAACAAGAGGGTTTGAGCATAGCACAATTCGGGAATCTTTCAGGCATTAATAGGGGGATAGTAAGTGGTATTGTGACAGGAAATAAGTCTATGTCTGTTAACCAGCTTGACCGAATTACTGAGGCCATGGGTTTACCAGAAGGCTACTATTATGACTTATTTGTAGAAAACTACATCATCGACTTCCCCCCGAATATGAGACGAATCGAGCCATTTTTGTATCGCAGTGCGGAGTTGAACAAGCTGGATGCGATCCGTCGAGTGATGGGAGCCATCATGGACAATCTACTCTATTCGCTTAAACTATTTGACATTGCAGAAGCACTATTTACACAGGGTCGGCATGCTGCTGCGTTGTTACTCTTTGAGGGGATTGCAGAAGCGGAAAAGTACCAGCACTCCGAAAGATTGGCAGTCTGTCAATATCGTATATTCACGATTCAGATTGGAGACGATCAAAGCCGAAACCTCAGGGGATCTGCGATATTTGAAGCTTTTGTAGAGCGCCTGAATGAAATAGACCAGCTTGATGCATTAAAGGATTTGGCAAACGTGTACAGGTCCTTGCGTAAATGGGACAAGGTTGACGAAATGGCAAGGAAAATGAGAGGAAAAGCGGAAGTCCAATATTCAATGAAGCATCAGCAAAAGAATCGAAAGAACAGGGAGCATGAAAAGGGAACCAGGGGGCCGTTATTTGGATATATTGCTTATGCTGACTTATTGTGTGCCAGTGTTTGTGAAGCCCAAGGCGATTATCAGCAAGCTCTACAATATACATACGCCTACGCAGACTTGGATTGGGTCAAAGAGACTGACGAGGATACAAAACACTGGGTAAACTTATTCAAAGATTGGGCAGAAGGTAATACGTATGTAAATAAGCTCCTGTCTGGAGATACGAGTGTGCTTCCAGAGTACGTTGAATATATAGTAGTGACATCAATCGCCAACAATAATGAGAAGCTCTCCAAGCTGTTGAACGTTATGATAGCAGCTAACCGATATGGAATAGATGTGGATGATGTCCTTTTACGTTTTGAAACGGACATTAATTCTTTTTCTCATCTCCCAGCTTCTACAGATATATATACCCAACAAGTGATACCAGACTATTTTGCATGGTTTGGTTACGAAATGGCTCATTACTATTTACATCGAGGTGTGTACAGTGATGGTTTTAAATATTTGATGAATGCAATGGTAAAAGCGAATATACTAAATAACGAGACATATTTTATAAATTGTATGGGCTTATTTTTACATTTTCAGGATTATGCGGTTCCTGAAACTAAAGCAGGTTTTTTTAATCTTATTGAAAAGGTGTGGTTAAGTAATGTTAAAAAAAATGGCACTGCTAATCGTTGCGAGTAGCTTTTTGTTTTTTGTAGCCGTACCCGCTCAGACGCACAATCATGATCAGGGGATTCAGACCCTTGTACAGATTGGTGGATTTTAAATGTGTAACAAATTGAGAGTTCGTTCAAAAATGCACTCCTAAAATGGGTTGTTGGAGAGAACCAACAGGTTCAGCCAATGAAATTTTGGGGTGCATTTTTTATATATGAGTAATCAATATACAAATGAAAAGGCAACCCCAAATAATTTTGGTTTGGTAAAGACTCAAACTGACATTGCCCAAAAGTTAAATATTAATACCTGAATTACAGAATATGCTTGAAGAACAAGATATGAAAGCGACGATTGCTATATCCTAACTAAGGCATCATCTAACAGGGATACACACTACTTTAGACATAGTAAATCTGTTTATATCAGTTCATTTGTCAACGATTCTTTCAGGACTTCCAAAGATCACAACAATCCATGAGTGTGACGCTTGAACGATTATCGACAGTAGCACAGGAACTTATTTTTATCTCAAAAAACTTCACACAGGTGGACGGAGAAAAGGTAGTATTGGATGTACCGGGGAATGGTGCACCTATTAAAACGGCATCCAGCGATGAAGGCTGGCTACATAAAATTTTTGAACAAATTGGACAAGCTGAGATCACCAAGGCTGAAACCCAGATGGAAGCTAGCAAGCTTCAAGGAGAAATTTTATGGGATACTGTTCAAGGAGCAAAAGGAGCCATTCAGGAAGATTTAACCTTGGGGATGTTGCCTGATAAAGAACGGGACTATGATCATCCAATGGCAGCTAAAGTAGGTGAAATTCTCGGTCATGTAGCTACGACATTGCAGGGGGCTGGTGAGGTAATAGTTGGAACAGGTGGAGAAGGATTATCAGTTGCTGTTTCATCTACAGGCGTTGGTAGTATAATCGGAATACCGGGATTGATTGGCTCAGCGGCTTTAGCGGCACATGGAGGTACAACCGCAGTTAAAAGTGCAAGTGGAATAGGGAAAAACTCAGCGGAATTGTGGCAGATGGTGAAGGGAGAAGGTGGAGGTTCATCTAAACAAACACTTACTTCCAATAAGGGAACGTCGATAGATGTTACTCCTTCATCTAATCATACTAGTACAACAACGAACCCGCATCCAGATAAAGGTGAACCCAGCTCTTCTGTTGATATTCTGGATAAAAATACAGGTGAGATAAAAACAAGAAGATATTATGATGAAAATGGAAGAGCTACACGCGATGTAGACTATACGAATCATGGAAATTCAAAGCAGCATCCAGAGTGGCCTCATGAACATGTTTTTGAATGGAAAGAAGATGGGACATTTAAAAGAGTTAACAAGAAGTAGGAGGGATTGTTTTGGAATACAATGAATTGGTGGAACGTTTTGAAATGGGGGAAGAGTTTCAATTCTACTATAAAAACGATAGCTATTGGATTAGCCAGAATGAAGAAGAGTACTTTCTTACTCGTGAAAGAGACAGTTTTTCGCAGTCGTTTGAATCAGCAAGAGAGTTGTTTGCTAATGGGAAGATTGCTGACAAGACTATTTTAGAATTGTGGGATAACATAGTGATTTGAAAAAGTACAATTTCAGCTTGCCCTTTAACAATAAAAAGGGGCGAGCTTTTTTGCATAGTTAGCCTATCTGAATAAAGGGGATGTAATTTGCATACACCTTATTATGGATACCCTTCAGCTAATGGTGATTCGATATGACTAGATGAAAAGTAATGAGCGAAAAGCATTGATACAATAAGGTTTTTTGAGGTTTAATGAAACTAGATGAGAAGCTTATTGATAGCTTGTCTACATAATATGCCCAAATGGAGAAAAGAGCATCTTTTCATAAAAAAAGGCGTCCCTCCATAATTAGGAGAGACGCCCTTTATTTAAGTATTTATGCCACGTCAAACGTATATTCATTTAAACCGTTTCAGGCTGGAGCTTTTCAACCTTGTCAATGGTTCCGCCACCCAGACACCGTTCGCCATCGTAAAATACGACAGCTTGTCCGGGCGTAATAGCCTTTTGATGTACGTCGAATACGACGTGTACGGTTCCGTCCTCAAGCCATTGTAAAGTCACTTGTTGATCAGGCTGGCGATAACGGAACTTGGCTGTACAACGAAATTCACCGGAAGGACGCGTATCCGTGCCCGCTATCCAGTTTACGTCGGTTGCGATCAGGCTGGTGGAATACAGGCTATGGTGACGGTCACCCTGTACCACATACAAAATATTCTTTTCCAGATCCTTGTCAGCTACGAACCACGGTTCGCCTGAACCGGAGCCGCCAATACCCAAGCCTTGCCGTTGGCCGAGTGTATAGTACATCAGACCATCATGGCGTCCTTTGACTTCACCTGTAGCGATATCCACCATGTCTCCGCCCTTAGCAGGCAGATACCCGCTCAGAAACTCCTTAAAATTACGCTCGCCGATGAAGCATACGCCTGTACTGTCCTTCTTCTTGGCTGTATACAGTCCCGCAGCTTCCGCGATCTTGCGGACTTCCGGCTTCGGCAAATGCCCGATAGGGAACATCGCCCGAGACAATTGCTTTTGGCTCAATGCATTCAGGAAATAGGTCTGATCCTTGTTGCTGTCCACACCGCGAAGCAAGGTAAAACGACCGTCTTCCTCCACAACCCGGGCGTAATGTCCTGTAGCAACATAATCTGCACCCAAATCCAGCGCTTTATTGAGGAATTCGCCGAATTTAATTTCGCGGTTGCACATGACATCCGGGTTTGGAGTACGTCCAGCCTTATATTCATCAAGAAAATACGAGAATACTTTATCGAAGTATTCTTTTTCAAAATTGACGGTATAGTAAGGAATGTCGATCTGCTCGCAGACACGGCGTACATCCTCCGCATCCTCCTCAGCCGTACAACGGCCAAATTCATCCGTGTCATCCCAGTTCTTCATGAAGATGCCGATTACGTCATAGCCCTGCTCCTTCAGCAGCAGCGCGGTAACGGATGAGTCGACGCCCCCGGACATACCGACGACGACACGGGTTTCATGATTGGCTTTAGCCATGGTCATCACCCAATTCTTTCAATATTGTTGTAGAACCCTCCTATTGTAACATAAATGATAACAAGTTACGATGGCTGGGCGATCCAACGACACGGAGAACGATGGGAGAAAGCTCCATAAAATGGGCCAAAGCCGTTCCAAATCGCCTGAAAACAACTTTTTTTAAGATTGTTACCGTAATGTTTCCCTTTACCTGCCCTAATATGTTAACATAAGCTGAGGGTTAAGATCGGAATAGAGAGGTATATAACACCAGTTATTCCGCGTGTTTAACGGAATTGTTACTATAAGTGAGGTGGCACAATTGAAAATATCAACAAAAGGCCGTTACGGCCTGACGATTATGATGGAACTTGCAGCCAGGTTTGGCGAAGGTCCGACGTCATTGAAAAGTATTGCCGAGAAAAATCAGCTCTCCGAGCATTATCTGGAGCAGCTTATTGCGCCTTTGCGCAATGCAGGTTTGGTAAAAAGTATCCGTGGTGCTTACGGTGGTTATATTCTGGCGGGTGAACCGGCAGGGGTAACGGCTGGAGACATTATCCGTGTATTGGAAGGTCCGATTTCTCCGGTGGATTTCACTGAAGAAGACGATCCGGCGAAGCGTCAGCTATGGCTACGGATTCGTGACAGTATTGCAGAAGTGCTGGATTCCACTACGCTCAAGGACTTGATCACATACCAGGAACATGATGAATTGGATAACTACATGTTCTACATTTGAGGTGGATTGACATGAACAGAATTTATCTGGATCATGCCGCATCGACTCCTATGCATCCTGAGGCTGCGCAGACTATGATGGACATCATGACCGGCCAATTCGGCAACGCTTCAAGCGTTCATGCCTTTGGCCGAGATGCCAAGCGCACCGTCAGTGCTGCGCGGGATGCCGTTGCGGCCTCTTTGGGCTGCAAGCCCGAAGAAATCATATTTACAAGCGGAGGGACAGAAAGCGATAATCTGGCCCTGTTCGGGGCGGCTACGGCAGATGGCCGCACTTCGGGCCATATCATTACGACAGCCATTGAGCATCATGCGGTGCTTCATGCTTGCGCTGAACTCGAAAAAGCGGGTTACGAAGTGACCTATGTGCCAGTCAATAGCTTTGGGCGCGTCAATCCAGCGGATATAGAGGCTGCGATTCGGCCGAATACTTTTTTGATCAGCATGATGTATGCCAACAATGAGGTAGGCGTAATTCAACCGATCCATGAGGTGGGGCAGATTGCCGGAGAACATGGCATTGTATTTCATGTGGATGCGGTTCAAGCTTACGGACATATACAGATAGATTGCCAGAGCCTTCCGGTTGATTTGCTTAGCGTATCCGGTCATAAGATCAACGGCCCGCAAGGCGTTGGAGCTTTGTATATCCGTCAGGGTACACGTATCCAGCCTTTGATGCACGGGGGACTTCAGGAGAAAAAACGCCGTGCAGGGACGGAAAACATTGCCGGGATTGCAGGCTTGGCTAAAGCAGCTTCTCTTGCCAACACCTCTATAGAGGAACGTTGGACGCTCGATATGAATCTTCGCCAAACGCTACTCAAAGCACTGGAAGACACTTTGGGTCGAGACGCTTTTGTAATCAACGGCGACCCTGAGCATTTTTTACCGAATGTTCTGAATCTCAGCTTCCCGGCTATCGGTACGGAGACCATGCTGATGAATCTGGATATGGAAGGAATTGCAGCAGCCAGCGGTTCAGCTTGTACATCCGGGTCCTTGGAACTGTCGCATGTATTGCAGGCGATGGATCTTCCTGAAGATGTTTTGAAATCAGCGATTCGGTTTAGCTTCGGTTTGGGTAATACTACGGAAGAAATGGAATACACGGCCAAGAAAATTGAAACCATATGGAAGCGGCTGCGTACTAGGTACTAGGGATTTCTCCGCACTTTAATAAGAAGGGAGGGGCGGTTTTCCATTTCATTGCATGAACGGAACCAAGGTCTGACACGCATGAAGGAAAAGGCCCGCACCTCCGTTCGGATTGCAGAATGAGGAGGCACCCTATTATGAAGCTTCAGGATATGATCGGACTTGCCGTTTTTGATGTTGAGGACGGGAAGCAGATCGGTAAAATACACGATTTTATGGTGACGGCTGATTGGAAAATTACAGGGATCGAGTTGGAGGGCAAGGGCCTTTTTTCATCTCAAGTAAAAATGGTGGCTTGGGATGATATCGTCGCTTATGGCGAAGATGCAATTATGATTCGCAATCAGCAGGCTGTTCGTAAAACGGAGGCCAATGATATACAACATACGTATTTGCTTGGACCCGGTAAGCTGAAGGATTTATCCGTGCTTACAGAGGAAGGGCTTATGCTCGGACATATTTCGGACGTTTATTTTGACCAGGAAATGGGCAATAACATAATAGGCTTGGAAATCAGCGATGGTTTTGTATCGGATATTATAGAAGGGCGGAAATGGCTGCCCTGCACCGAAGAAATGTCCATCGGGGAGAATGCTGTTATGGTGCCCCCGTTAAGCGAGCAGCGTTTGGAAAAAGCCATATATTCTGTTAATGGATAGGGTGAGTTTATTGAGATGTCCGAATTGTAATTCCAAAGATATCGGCAAAATCGGCTCCCATCAATTTTATTGTTGGGGATGCTTCATCGAACTTCAAGTGAATGGTGAAAAAATGTCCGTCTACCAAGTGGAAGAGGACGGTACGCTTAGTTCACTGGACGACCTGTTCTTTGGAGATGACATGGCACAGCAGGACCTGCCGCAAATCCATGCTTCTTCCTAAGTTCACTCTGGAGTAGGGACAGGCAGTCCATCTAATGTGGTGTGGACTATACCGTTCGGCAGATGAACGGATAACAGATTGGACCATACTTGATGAATAACGAAGAGGGTGATTCCCGATGGCTATAATAGCCCGGGAGTCACCCTCTTTTTCATATAGATTCCTGTCTGGATAGATAGCATGCTGTTTATCTGTTTTTTTAAGCAGCAGCAGTGTTTTATAGCTTAAAGCGTTTGACCTCTTCCAGCAGCAGGTCTGCGTGCGAGTCGAGTTTGGCGGAAAGCTCGGCAATATTGTTCATGGAGTGCCCTTGCTCCTGTACGGAGGAAGCCACTTCCTCGGTGGAAGCTGCGCTTTGCTCAGAAACGGCGACTACGCTGGAAATGACATCGGAAATATGTCCGGCGTTTGTACGGAGATGACCAGCCGCAGCGGATACGTCCTCAATCTGGGTAAGCATATGCTGAGAAGCTCCTCGTATGGACTCGAACGCTTGTCTCGTAGCGGTAGCCGCACGTTCCTGTTCTACTGTTACAGCGAGAGCCTTCTTCATTTCCTCTGCGCTCCGCAGTCCCGCAACCTTGATTTCCTCCAGCTTGTGCATAATGCTGTCACTGGAGCTTCCTGCTTGTTCAGCCAGCTTGCGTACTTCCCCGGCAACGACGGCAAAGCCGCGTCCGTGTTCCCCGGCACGGGCTGCTTCAATGGAAGCATTTAGCGCAAGCAGATTTGTTTGGGCTGCAATATCATGGATGGCCCCCGCCAGCCGTTCAATATCCTGTGTTTTCAACGTGAGCGAGTCTACAGCTTCACCTACAGCGGTTGTGGTTTGTCTGGACTCGGCTGCAAGTTTCGCTTGACGCTCCGCTGTTTCGTACCCGGCCAGCACGGCAGAGTCCGTTTCCAGCACGGCGGCTTGGGTTCGCTTGACGCTTTCACCGATCTGGTCGATGGATCCAGTCATATTCGACAGCTTTTCAGAGCCGGAATATACAGCCTCGGCCTGATCACTTGCTCCTTGGGCAAGCTCCTGAACCGCACTGGATATTTGTGATGCAATGGTACCGGTATCCTTGGCGTGCTGGTGCATATCATGAGAAGCTGAGCTGACCTCGCCAGCCGTATCTGCCACTTTGCGCAGCAAATGAGAGAGATTATCCGACATGATATTAAAATCCGTACCCAAGCTGGCAATTTCATCTTTGCCCTTAATATCCACACGTGCTGTCATATCCCCTTCAGCCACCCGCTTGACGTTCGCTTGAAGCCTCCGAATCGGCTTGATAAAGCTGTTCGCCGCCCAAACCGCCAGCAACATAGCAACAACAAAGATGATAGCAACAGTAATGAGTAACTGATTGCGTGTAGAGTAATACTCCTGAAAAGCAATATTTTTTGAAATAGACAAACCTACGATCCAGCCTGTGCTGGGCATTTTCTTAAAATAAAGCTGGCGATCACTGCCATTGTAGCTATAGTCGGCTTTTCCCGAAGGGGCGCTGAGCAGTGCCGCTGTTGATGAACCCAACTCGGGCGTATCCTTGAGGTTTTTACCAGCCAGCTTGCTGTCCGGATGCGCGACGACAACTCCATTCTGGTCAATCAGAAATGCGTAGCCCAAACCGTTCAGGTTTATGTTTTTTATGATTTTTGTCATGTCGTTTAACATAATATCTTCACTGATCACCCCAGTGATAGAGCCATTGGAGTCCTTGAGAGGCTTTGCAATGGAAATGGTGAAGTCCTGGCTTCCTGCATCAATGTATGGTGAGGAATAATACAATTCCCCCTTGGTTTTGGCATCCTTGTACCACGGACGTGTGCGAGGATCGTAGCCCGCATCAGACCAGCCGGAGCCATCCCAGTAGGCTCCATCCTCAAATCCTGCATAAATGTTAGCGATACTTTGATCCTTATAGTTTTGAAAGGCCACCTTTAGAGAAGCTATTTTGGCATCAGAGGTAATATCACTGGATTGCAGTCCGGCAGCCAGTGTTTCGATAATTTTGGCGTTTCCGCGTGTCCATCCGTCGAGCTGGTTGACAGTCTCGGAGGCTTTGCTGTTCATAAGCTCTTGGGTATCATGGTTAGCCTGATTTTTAATGCTTGTCATGCTAATTACGGACAAAGGTCCTGCTGAAACGACAACAATGCAGGTAAAAAGGAGAATAAGTTTCATTTTCAAATTCATAAAAATACCCCCGATGGTTCAGAAATGTGAAAATTAAGGTAGTTCTTTTTATTTATATCGTCAGACGGAATCACTTTGTTAATCATTTTCAGCCGTTTTCATATTTCTTTACAATGGTTATTTTTGGGTGCCGTCAGATCTACAGGAAGGATTAAAGTAAAGGTACAGGCATATACTGAATAGAGGCTAGTCCGGTAAGGGGGCACGGTATGGAGCAATTAACGAAAAGCAGGCTGTTCCGATACGGAATATGGACACTGCTGGGACTCGTCATTCTATATTTTATCTGGTTGCTGCGGCCTTTGTTTTTGCACCTGTATGATTTTCTAAAAACGATTATTGCGCCATTTGCGGTGGCGATGATTATTTCCTATGTGCTTAATCCTGTGGTCAATATGCTGGGCGGACGCAAGGTACCTCGAAGTGTAGCCGTTCTGCTCATTTATGCCGTATTTTTGGGCAGCCTCGTCGTTATTCTGATGCACCTGATTCCGATGTTTATTGATCAACTGGATGAACTGAATGAGCACCTGCCCGAGCTGACCATGCATGCACAGGGATTAATGACGAATATGGACGGGAGTATTTTACCCCAAGGGGTACGCTCGGGCATGAATCAGTGGTTTTTTCAACTTGAAAACCGGATGGCTACAGGCATTGCCGCTTTTATGGACAACATCGGCGGGATGATCAATATGTTGTTCAATGTGTTCATTGTGCCGTTTCTCATTTTTTATATTTTAAAGGATTTCGATGTGTTTGAACGGGCCATTGTGTCTTATCTCCCGCGATCCCGCCGCAAGGCTATTGTAACGGTGCTCAAGGAAATTGATCAGGCGCTCGGTAACTATGTGCGCGGACAACTGCTGGTGTGCGTCATTATCGGGGTGATGGCCTATATCGGATATATGCTGATTGGCATGCCTTATGCGCTGCTGCTGGCAGGAGTGGTGGCTGTGTTCAATATTGTGCCTTATTTAGGCCCGTTTTTGGGGGCTGCTCCGGCGGTCGTTATGGCTTCTACGGTTTCTTTTAAAATGGTGCTGCTGGTCGTAGTCGTCAACACCTGTATTCAAGTGCTGGAAAGTAACGTCATTTCTCCCCAGGTGGTTGGACGAACCTTGCATCTACATCCGATTGCCATCATTTTCGCACTGCTGGTGGGCGGGGAAATAGCGGGAATAACCGGGTTGATTTTGGCGGTTCCGGTGATGGCGGTCTTGAAGGTGGCGCTCCAGCATTTTTTTGCTTATTACGTGAAGCGCAAAACGATCTGATTTCGTCCATATCCCCGTCTGAAATCGCGTTGACACGGCTAAATGACACGGATATACTGAATTGAGTATGTTTAAATGTGTTTATCCAGTAGGGAAAGCTCATTTCGGAGTGCGGGCTGAACCCGCCGGGATGCTCCCGTTACCAGTGAAAACAAGGCGATCGCTCGTCCGTTAATCAGATGTTGGGTGCGCAGCTTGCGCATGTAGCATTTCGTACAGAGGGGACGACGATAACCAGGGTGGTACCGCGATACAATCGTCCCTGATCCGTTCAGGGGCGTTTTTCTGTTTTTATGGCCTGTGCCAAGTACAAGTGACACCATAATTAGGAGGCTACTTATATGAAAGCTAGTGAAATCCGCTCCAAATGGCTGGAGTTTTTTGAAAGCAAGGGACATGTGATTGAACCAAGCGCACCGCTTGTTCCACATAAGGATCCTTCCCTGCTGTGGATTAATGCGGGGATGGCACCGCTTAAGCCTTATTTTGACGGACGTGTGAAGCCTGAAAATCCGCGTATCGCCAATTCGCAAAAATGTATTCGCACGAATGACATTGAAAATGTCGGCAAAACGCGCCGTCATCACACCTTTTTCGAAATGCTCGGTAATTTTTCAATTGGCGACTATTTTAAGGAAGAAGTCATTGTGTGGGCATGGGAGTTTCTGACTGATCCGAAGTGGATCGGCTTTGACCCGGAGCGTCTGGCTGTAACCGTGTATCCTGAGGATGAAGAGGCATACAAGCTGTGGAACGAAAAGGTAGGACTTCCTGCTGAACGTATTATCAAACTGGAAGATAACTTCTGGGATATTGGCGAAGGCCCTTGTGGACCTTGTACGGAAATTTTTTATGATCGCGGTGAAGCTTACGGCAGCGACATGACGGACCCTGAAATGTATCCGGGCGGGGAAAACGAGCGTTATCTGGAAGTATGGAACCTCGTATTTTCACAATTCAACCATAACAAGGATGGCAGCTACACGCCGCTTCCGAACAAAAATATTGATACAGGCGCCGGATTGGAGCGTTTTGCATCCATTTTGCAAAATGTGGATTCCAACTTCGATACGGATATTTTCCAACCGATTATTCAGAAAACAGCCGCTATGGCAGGGGTTAAATATAACGAAAATGTGGACAGCGATGTGGCACTCAAAGTGATTGCCGACCATGTTCGTACCGTAGCTTTTGCGATTGGTGACGGTGTGCTGCCTTCCAACGAAGGCCGTGGTTATGTTATCCGTCGTTTGCTGCGCCGTGCTGTACGTTACGGAAAAATGCTGGGTATGAACCGTCCATTTATGTTTGAACTGGTGGAAACGGTGGGAGATGTCATGGGCGTGTACTACCCTGAGGTAGTGGACAAGCGTGATTTCATCATCAAGGTAATCAAAACGGAAGAGGAACGCTTCCACGAAACACTGACAGATGGATTGACAATTTTGTCCGATATCAGTGCTCAGGCGAAAGCGGAAGGTCGCGATGTCATCAGTGGAGCGGACGCTTTTAAACTGTATGATACGTATGGTTTCCCATTCGATCTCACCGAGGATTATGCGGACGAGCAAGGCTTAAAAGTAGACCGTGAAGGCTTTGATGAAGCGATGCAGGAGCAACGGCAACGTGCGCGTGACGCTCATCAGGACAATGCCAGCATGAAGATTCAGGGTGGAGCCTTGTCTGACCTGGCGGTTAAAAGCGATTTTGTTGGATATAATGACCTCGTAACCGAGTCTAAAATTGTGGCTATTGTATATGAAGATGTGCTGGTGGACAGTGTTAGTGAAGGACAGACTTGTCAGGTCGTGCTGGACGTGACTCCTTTTTATGCTGAAAGCGGAGGACAGGTCAGTGACCATGGCTTGCTGCGCGGGGGTACGGTAATGGCGAAGGTCGAAGGGCTGTTCAAGGCACCGCAAGGCCAGCATGTACATCAGGTCGTCGTGGAAGCCGGTGAGCTGAACATTGGCGATACGGTGAAAGCGGAAGTGGACCAAGCATCTCGCGGTGAAATCGAAAAAAATCATACGGCTACGCATTTGCTTCACAAAGCTCTTAAGGAAGTACTGGGTGACCATGTCAATCAGGCAGGTTCACTGGTGGAGCCTGGGCGTCTGCGGTTTGACTTCTCCCATTTTGGAAGCATTACGCCGGAAGAACTGGCGGATATTGAGCTGCGTGTAAATCGCGCCATTTGGAGCCAGCTGGATGTAAATATTGAACTGAAACCGATTGATGAAGCCAAGGCTCTCGGAGCGATGGCGCTGTTCGGTGAAAAATATGGAGATATCGTACGTGTCGTCAAGGTAGGCGATTACAGCATTGAGCTGTGCGGCGGCTGTCATGTGAGCAACACCTCACAAATCGGACTGTTCAAGCTTGTCAGCGAGAGCGGCATCGGATCGGGTGTTCGCCGGATTGAAGCGGTGACCGGACGCTTTGGCTTTGAATATATGGAGGGCCAGTTGGAGTTGCTAAAAGTATCGGCAGGTCTGGTGAAGTCCAAGCTGTCCGAGGTGCCAAAACGCATCGAATCCTTGCAGCAGCAAATTAAAGACCTCAGTCGTGAAAATGAATCGCTGCAAAGCAAGCTGAGTGTTATTGAAGCGGGCCAGTTAACCGATCAGGTCGTACAAGCTGGCGGAGTACAACTGTTGGCTGCACGTGTACAGGCTTCCAGTATGGATGCGCTGCGTGCAATTGCCGATGAACTGAAAGGCAAGCTTCCGACTGCTGTGCTGGTGCTAGGGGCTGCGATGGACGACAAAGTTAATTTTGTCGTAGCTGTACCGGCAGAGCACACCAAGGCCGGGCTTCATGCAGGCAAGCTTGTGAAGGAAATTGCTGCGGTATGCGGCGGCGGCGGTGGCGGCCGTCCGGATATGGCGCAAGCCGGAGGCAAGGATGCCAGCAAGCTGGACGAAGCGCTCGTGCGTGCCCGTGAATTGGTAGTGGCGGCTTCTCAAAGATAAAGTTCGATAATTTTTGCGGAATTTTGGAAAAAACCGAACTTAGACATTTCCTTGAAGGGCTCTGCTTATGGTATGATGTATAAGAATAAGCTGGCATAAACATGTACACATGTTTTGTGGAAGCGAGGTGTCAACAGTGGATTCCATGGACAAAACGGTCAAATTTAATGTCAAGGCGGATGAGAAGGAAGCTTCTGCTCAGGAGATTTTGTTGACCGTATATGATGCTTTGGTAGAAAAAGAATACAATCCGATCAATCAGATTGTCGGGTATTTGTTGTCAGGTGATCCGGCTTATGTGCCACGGCATAATAATGCCAGAAGCTTGGTACGCAAAAAAGAACGCGATGAATTGATTGAAGAGCTGGTTCGTTTCTATCTGGCCAAGCACCGTTAGGAGACAGGCATGAAAGTAATGGGATTGGATTACGGGGACCGCCGAATCGGGGTCGCCGTAAGTGATGCCTTCGGCTGGACCGCCCAAGGATTGGAAGTCATAGAACGACGCGGTGACGACAGCGAGTTCGGTAAGATTGCAAATCTGGTCCGTGACAATGAGGTCGGCGAGGTTGTAGTAGGCTTGCCTAAAAACATGAACGGTACCGTGGGTCCACGCGGTGAGATTTGCATTGAGTTTGCGAACCGACTCAAGGAGTTACTGGGTTTACCCGTTCACCTTTGGGATGAACGGCTGACGACGCGTTCGGCAGAGCGCACGCTCCTGGAGGCCGACGTCAGCCGAAAAAAACGCAAGCAGGTGGTAGACAAACTGGCCGCAAGCCTGATCTTGCAAAACTATTTGGACGCACACAGTACAAGGTGAGGGGGATTTCGTAATGGCTGAAAATCAAGTGGGTATGGAAGAAGAGCCGGAAATTATTTACATTGCCGATGACGAGGGCAACGAGGAAGAGTTCGAGGTCATTATGAAGTTTGAGGTAGACGGTTCCGAAGCGAAGTACATGATGGTTGCGCCAGTGGACCCTGAAGCCGACGAGTCCGATGTGTACGCCTTCCGTTACGAGGAAGAAGGCGATGATATTAAATTGTTTGTGATCCAAGACGATGCCGAATGGGAAATCGTTGAAGAGACCTTTAATACATTTGTGGAAGAAGAGGACGAGGAAGACGGGAAATGACGAACTATTCACGTGAAGACCTGAGCTGGACCTCTGATTTGAAGGAAGCGTTCGGCGGCGATGTAGAGCTACAGGATGAACAGGGCCGTGCGGTACGCATGGAACTGGAAGCAGAGTTCAAGGTAGGAGAGCAACGGTACGCCGTATTGCGCAAACCTGGAGCTGCTGAAGGCGAGCATGAGTTGTATCATGTGAGCCCATCCCCGGAAGGTGATATTTCCATCACCACGATTGAGGATGACGATGAGTGGGAAGATATTTCCGAGCTGTATGATGAATGCACACTGCCGGAAGAGCTGTAAGGTCTGGATAACGAGGAGATCAAACCTGAAAGGGCGGACCAGTCCGCCCTTTTTGGCTGTGAAGGAGTTGGGTGGAATTGAAGCGAAGGACGACATTGGTTACGTTGCTTCTATTGTTTGTGATCATAGCAGGCGGAGCAACTCTATATATTTGGAATGCCATGCAGCCTGTCCAGACGAAGACGCAGCCGGTTGCATTTACAGTAGTGAAG
Organism: Paenibacillus sp. LT-B23; assembly: GCF_059417685.1. NCBI lineage: Bacteria > Bacillati > Bacillota > Bacilli > Caryophanales > Paenibacillaceae > Paenibacillus > Paenibacillus sp. LT-B23. Next base: position 125,698 of record NZ_JBSQBM010000007.1, read on the forward strand.
GGAATGGGTACATCCGCTATAGCAGATACGCTGGAGCAAAAGGGACTCATACGTAATGCGCTCGTGTTTAAGGCCTATCTTAAATTCAAACAGCAAGGCAGTGCGTTTCAGGCCGGAAAATATGAGGCACAGCCTGGTGCTACCTTTGATCAGTTGATTGCCAAGCTATCGGCAGGGGACGTTGTGAAAGAGGAAATGATCCGTTTTACGATACCGGAAGGATTTACGATCAGACAGATGGCTGATAAGCTGCAAAAGGAAGGACTGGCGGACCAGAAGCAATTTTTGCAGCTGGCCAACGATCCGTCCGCTTTTGACGTCGCGCTGGTGCGGGACATTCCAAAGAAGGCGGGGCTTCGCTATGCGCTGGAAGGCTATCTTTTCCCGGAAACCTATGAGCTGAAAAAGGGCAGTACGACCAAAGATATTATACAGGCAATGCTGGAACAGACGCAAAAACGTCTGGAGACCGTTCCCGATTTGGACGCCAAGCTGAAACAGCGGGGGGAAACGCTGCATCAACTGCTGACCGTTGCTTCTCTGGTGGAGCGCGAGGTCGTTGTAGATAATGAACGGCCTGTCGTGGCTGGCGTTATTTATAACCGGCTCAAGCAGGATAAGAAGCTGGAAATTGACGCTACCGTTCAATATATGCTGGACAAGCAAAAGGAACGGCTGTACTACAAGGATTTGGCTGTAGAAAGCCCATATAATACGTATTTGCATCAGGGGCTTCCACCGGGGCCGATTGCAAGCCCCAGTCTGAAATCAGTGGTAGCGGCTTTACAGCCGAACGCTACGGATTATTTATTTTATGTGACCAAAAAAGACGGAACGCACGGACATTTGTTTGCCAAGACATATAAAGAACATTTGCATAATATACAGGTGAGCAACCGTAAGACAAATTAGGAGGTGAGCCTGTGGCTTACAAACCCGAACTATTGGTAACTGCCAGCTCTCCAGAGGATGCCCGTCAAATGCTGGAGGCTGGAGCAAGCGCATTGCTTATTGGAGATGACCGCTTTGGGATGCGGTTACCGGGACATTTTACACCGGACCAAATCCGTGAGGTTGTGGAAGAAGCTCGGAAGCATATGGCCCAGGTATATGTATCCATGACCAACTTGATGACGAACGAGCTATTGCCGTTCCTTCCCGAATACGTGCAGACGCTTGCCGGATGCGGTGTAGATGCCATTGAGTTTAATGATCCGGCCGTATTAATGGCGGTAAAGGAATATGCCCCTCATTTGAAGTTGTTCTGGAACGGTGAAATGATTTCCACCAACTTCGCAACCGCCAACTATTGGGGAGAGAAGGGCGCTTCGCGTGTCATTTTGGCCCGTGAGCTCAGTATGGACGAAATTACGGAAATGGTGCCCAAGCTGAACATGGAGGCGCAGGTTCAGGTACATGGCATGACCAATATTTATCATTCCAAGCGCAAGCTTGTACAAAGCTATATGCTGCATCAGGGACGCCCGGTGGAAGGTGATCTGGGCAGAGAGCGCGGCTTGTTTTTGATCGAAGCAGAGCGGCAGGAAGAGAAGTTTCCGATTTATGAGGATATCAACGGAACGCATATTATGAGCTCGGACGATTTTTGTATTATGGAGGACCTGCATATTTTGATGGAGGCAGGCGTGCACAGCTTTAAGATCGAGGGCTTGTTGAAGCCTACGGCTTATAACGCGGCGGTCGTTCGTGCTTATCGCAAGGCGATGGATACTTTTACAGCCGATCCGGACGCTTATGCTTATGATGAAAGCTGGCTGGATGAGGTTCGCCGTCTTCAAGATCCTGAACGGGAACTGTCCTTCGGATTTTTCTATAAAGAACAGGTTTATTAATTTGAAAAAGAGTACACAGAGGGGGGAACGTCATGGGAACGATGACCAAAACGAGAAAGTATATGGGCAAGCGGAATCGTCTGGATAAGCCGGAGCTGCTGGCTCCTGCCGGAAATCTGGAAAAGCTGAAGTTTGCTATTCACTATGGCGCGGATGCCGTGTACATTGGTGGACAAAAATACGGTCTGCGCTCCAATGCCGATAATTTCAGCTTTGAGGAAATGCGGGAAGGCGTAGAGTTCGCGAAAAAATATGGTGCCAAAGTTATTGTTGCTACCAACATTTATGCGCACAATGAGGATATTGCGGGGATTGAAGAATACCTGCGTAATTTGCACAAGGCGGGTATTCATGCAGTCATCGTCGCTGATCCTGCGATTGTATCTGTGGCATTACGTACGGTGCCGGAGCTGGAAGTGCATTTGAGCACCCAGCAATCGACGTTGAACTGGCAGGCGGTAAAGTTCTGGAAGAATGAAGGACTGCCGCGTGTGGTACTGGGCCGTGAGACCAGCCTGGAGGAAATTGAAGAAATTAAAAAGCATGTGGACATCGAAATCGAAGCCTTTGTCCATGGTGCGATGTGCTCTTCATTTTCCGGTCGTTGCGTGCTGTCCAATCACTTTACGGACCGAGATTCCAATCGTGGGGGCTGCTGCCAGTCCTGCCGCTGGAAGTACGATCTGTTTGAGGATGCCCGTCAAGACGAGGTGTGGATATCTGAAGAAGAGGCGCAGGATAGTAATGTGCTGAAGCAATTCCAGCTTGGCGTTAATCAGCTTCCACTGTTTGAGGAAAATGATAATGCTTTTTCCATGGGCTCTAAGGACCTTTGCTTGATTGAAAATGTCCCTGATCTGATTGACGTCGGTGTGGATAGCTTCAAAGTAGAGGGACGTATGAAGTCCATTCACTATGTGGCTACGGTTGTAAATGTCTATCGTCAAGCGATTGACTCCTATATGGCTGATCCTGAAAATTATGTGCTCAAGCCGGAATGGATTGATGAAATTAACAAGGCAGCCAATCGTCCGCTGAATACCGGCTTTTTCTATGATACACCGGATCATGAGGATCATATTTATGAACCGGAAGAAAAGGCTGCGCCTTATGATTTTGCCGGACTGGTTATGGACTACGATGCTGAAAGTAGTATAGCTACCATTCAACAGCGTAACCATTTTAAACCGGGACATGAAATTGAATTTTTTGGTCCGAACGGTACGTTTTTTAAACAAACGGTCGGAACGATCTGGGATGAAGAAGGTAACGAACTGGATGCTGCCCGCCACCCGCTTCAACGGATCAAAATGAAGGTAGATCAGCCTGTATCTTATTTTGACATGATGCGTAAAAAGAAGTAATTAAGTCTTAAGTCTTGGATAAAAAGATTCAAAAGCCTCTCCTATCGGTTGGAGGGGCTTTTTTTTGAATACTTTTCTAGGAAAAAAGTTTCACAAAATTTAGTGGGAGTTGAAAGGAAAGCTACATTCCTCGTCGAATAGTTCCGATAGATATTATATAGATAATAGATACATAACGGATACGTGGATCAGGAAACTAATTATAGGGTGGTAGGTGAGAGAGATGGGTTTTTTGAAAAAAGAGGGGAATACAACGAAGAAGCAAGCAAAAAAAACGGCTATCATTAAAGGTATCAAGGGCAGCAAGGCGACAACGGCTAAAGGAGACAAAGCAGCGGAGACGTCTTCGAAGGTTGTTCCCTGGTTAGCTAAGGCTACTCGTGTAGGCGCATACAATTTAAAGCGCTTACTCAAGCCGGAAAAGTACAGTAAGGATTTTATGCATCTGGTCAAAAACTATAATCCGGTTCGTTCGGTAGGTATGAAGCTGTTTTTGATCTTTTTTACAGCGATTATGTTGTTTGTGATCAGTCTGGGAATGATTTCATATTTTAAAGCCAAAAACACAATTGAACAAAATGCGGCTACCGCATACCAGCAAACGGTTCAACAAACGGCAGAGAAGCTGGATATCATTTTGGAACGCTTTCAGGATACCTCGACACAGGTGTTTTTTGATACTGAATTAAGTGATCAGCTACAAAAGGCGGCAAAGCAGGAGAAAAATTCGTTTGATTCATTTGTCGCTATGGGTGAAGTAAACAAGAAGTTAACGAATATTGCATTTACAAACAAGGAAATTGATTCGCTTTATCTGTATCCTGAACAGACGGATCTGGCTGCTATGGGCACAGGAACACAAAAGGATGTACGTCAGGAAGCATGGTTCAAGGATATTTTAAAAAATAAAGGGATCGTCTGGTTGCCTACACAGGAAAATGAAAATGGCAGCAAGACGTTTCGTCTGGCTCGTTCCATGAACAGCATGTCCGGCTTGGGCGGTACTTACGTTCTGGTCATGGATTTGAAGTCCAGTGCCGTGGATGATCAGTTGAAGAGTATTGATCTGGGTGCGGGCAGTATGATTAGCCTTATTACACAGGATGGCGTTTTTATAGGCTCTAACATTGAGGCTCTGGCTGGAGGGAAACAAAAGCTGGATTACGTTTCACAGCTTCAGGGTATTGAAGGAAATCAAATTTTGGAGCAGTCAGCAAATGGGAAAGTGCAAAATGTACTGGTCGTGCATAATACGCTGGGAACCTCCAAATGGATTCTCCTGGGTGTCGTACCTGTATCTGTGCTGGTTAAAGATGCCGAAGGGATTTTAACGACGACCTGGATTTTTGCTACAGTGGCGGCACTGATCGCGTTGTTCATCGGTTTGTGGATGGTGCGCCTTGTGGCTCTCCCTTTAACGCATTTAAAGGATCTGATGCTGGAAGGAGCCAAAGGCAATCTGCAAGTTCGTACCAACTACAACGCGCAGGATGAAATCGGGCAGTTGTCTGTAAGCTTTGATACGATGATGGAGCAGATTACTTTGCTGGTAGATCAGACGAATGTTTCAGCCCAAGAGGTGCTGGATACAGCGACGGAACTCAGTGATGCCTCGAAGAAGACAGCCATCTCAGCCAAGGAAATTGCAGCGGCTACTGAGGAAATTGCTCACGGATCCGCCAGCTTGGCGACAGAGGCTGAACGTGGCAGCGGACTGACCGGAAACATATCACAGCAAATGGAAACGGTTATAGCTTCCAACCATGAAATGAGCAAGGTCGCACAGGAGGTCGAGCAATCCAGTGAACAAGGAACGGTTCAGTTGAAAAACCTTCTGGGTAAGACCAAGGTTACGGAGGAAACAACGCATGCGCTTGTGAGCAAAGTAGACAAGCTGAAGGAGACGACCTCCGATGTCTTTAAGGTGCTGGATGTGCTACAGGATATTGCGAAGCAAACGAATATTTTATCGTTGAATGCTACGATTGAAGCGGCAAGGGCCGGAACGGCAGGTCGCGGATTTATGGTGGTGGCCAATGAGGTTCGCCAGTTGGCTGAACAATCACGTCAAGCCATTCGCACCGCGACGGGAATTATTAATAACATCGTCGGCGAGATGAATGAGACGGTTCAGGCGTTATCGGAGGTATATCCACTGTTCCGACAGCAGATGGGAGCCGTACAGGAGACGACGGACATTTTCCAATCGGTACAGCAGCAAATGGGAGAATTCGCGCTTCGATTGGGCACGGTTACCTCATCTATTCAGGAGCTGAGTGAATCGCAGGCGACCTTGTCGGAGGCGATGACCAGTGTGAGCGCGGTAGCAGAACAGTCCTCCGCCACTTCGCAGGAAGTCGCTTCCCTCAGCATCGAGCAGGCAAATATCGGGAATCAACTGGTAGGATTGTCTGATAAGCTGGAAGGAGTATCGACGAATTTGAAGGAGCAGCTTTCGCGGTTTACCGTGTAAAGCATGGGTCTTCATAAATTGTAGGAGCTTGCTCGCGTTTGCAGGATTATCTTGTTATATGAATTTATTGTTTACCCAGAAGCCCTTTCCTTAGCCAAGACCTTGCATAGCCTATACAGTACGTTAAAACAAAGGAGGCGTTCTTGTGGGGGAAATGGAAAGAGGCTTCGGAGGAGTGTGGACATCAATAGCTGCTATCCTGACACTGTTTATTTTGTTAGTGATCATCTTGAAAACATTTCTCTTATAACATTGTGGGCTCTACTGCGTTGTACTGGTAGAGCCTTATTTGTTTGCCTGAATGCCCTGCCCTTGAGTAATCTCCTACATATGCTGAAGTGTACTACACATCAAAGGAGGGATCGAGCCATGGGTGGATTTGAAGGTGGTTACGGCGGTTGGACTTCTACTGGTGCAATTTTGGTACTCTTTATTCTGTTGGTTATCATCACTAAAGCAATTTGGATTTAGTTCGTAAATAATCGTGAAGGCAATGTTTAATAACTAACCACTCGGCTTCCCAAGCTGGGTGGTTTTGCTTTTCAACAAAACGACATGCCATATAGCATACAGATTGGAAAAAACAATTACAGGACATACTACTGGAAAAAAGATGAAAGAAGGATGCGTGTGCCGAGGCGTGGCAGCAGTTTCATTCGAAAACGTCGAATTGTATATACGGCATTGAGCATTACGGCATTGCTACTCCTTTTGCTATTGCGGCTGGCCTGGATACAGGGGACGGCAGGTATCCACATGTCCGCTTACGGAGGGCATTCGCTCAAGGAAATGTCTGTACGACAGCGACAGGAGGGAATTGCAATCGACTCGGGGCGGGGGCAATTTACGGATCGGTACGGACGCTCGTTAACTGGGAGCGTGGCATGGACACCTGTGCTTTTTCCTGATGTAGATGGTAAAACAGCCCTGCACGGAGAACAGCTTGCCAAGCTGTTGCGGACAAACAAGAACGAGCTACTGTCTCGATGGAAGGGGCTGCAATCCCCGCTGTTATGGCGAGATGGGCGTGGAGAACCCCTGCAAATCAAGCCGGATGAAGCGGATAAACTGCTTAGCCTCGCACCTTCGCTGGTAGAGCTTGTACCGTATTCGACACGCTACACAAATTTACCCAATGGCAAGCAGTGGCTTGGCTTCCTGTATGAACGACCAGACCGACCGGGTCAACTGCCGACCGGGGCAGCCGGGCTGGAAAGAACGCTGGAGCCGCTGCTGAGCGGTGTCGGTGAAACGTTCGTTTCCCGGTTTGTAGATGCGCAGCGCCGTCCACTGGCTCATGTGCCGTTACGGGTCAGTTCGCCATCCAATGATCACTATCCTCTACAGGTTCAGACGACAATTGATCTTCCCTTACAGCAGCAGCTTGAAAAGCTGACGGAAACCAATCATCTGGCAGAAGGGGCGGTGGTTGTGCTGGATGCAGGGAACGCCGATGTACTGGCGATGGTGTCTCGTCCCTTTTATAACCCTGGTCGCGTCGATCCGCAGCAGACAACAGGCTGGTCTAATCGCGCCCTCAAGGCGGTGACGCCCGGCTCCATTTTCAAGCTTGTTACGGCGGCGGCTGCGCTTGAATCGGGGGTAGTCCAACCGAAGGAGCAATTCCATTGTCATGGGACCTATGGGGAGTATGGTTTGGCATGCTGGAAAAAAGAAGGACACGGCGCTCTGAACCTGGAGGAAGGGCTTGCCGTATCCTGTAATATTGTGTTCGCTCATCTGGGTGAACGGCTTAGCCCTGTCCAAATTCAGGCCACAGCCTCTGCGCTCGGATTGAACCGGACTGTCGGCTGGCAGGAGCGGAATCTTGCAGGCATGTCGCAGTTCAGTCCGTTGGATCACGAAGAAAAGGGAGCCGTATTCGGCTCCCTTACAAATGCGACTGATCCGGGTGTGCGCGTCCAGACAGCTATCGGCCAGCGAGACGTGCTGGTCACGCCCCTCCAAGCCGCCAATCTCATCGTGACATTGCTGCATAATGGTCAGGTGCATGCTCCACGGCTGGTGAAGCACATCAGCTATGCGGACGGCGGTACGTTGCTGGATCTGCCAGCTCACGCTTCTCCATCACCCGAAGGAAGCCATCCGATTCACGCTTCCACAGCTCGTACGCTTCGCGAAGCGATGGAAAAGGTCGTAGCCCACGGTACAGGTGCATCCTTGCGAGGCAAGTCGTGGCATCTGGCTGGAAAATCGGGCACAGCCCAGGCTCTAAAGGATGGTCAACCCGTGAATCACCAATGGTTTATCGGGTATGGCCCGGTGGAGCACCCTCGTTATGCCGTTGCCGTCTTGGTACAAAATGCGCCACAGCATTCTGCAAATCAGGCAACAGTATTGTTCGGTCAAGTGATGGACCTGTTAGCTCAATTTTCCTCGGTCCCACGAGAAGCTACACGATCTTCCTCCTGAATTTTGACGATAAAAGGAGGCTCCTCGAATTCTTCTGTCGGAAATCGAATCCATTGCTGCAAATAGCCTTGCTGCCATAATTCCTTCAGTAAAATGATCAGGATTGGAGACAGGATCAACCCGGCCAATCCGAAGATCGACAACGAGATAATGGCAAAGGAAAGCATCAGATAAGCGGATGAAACGCCGATGGAATTACCGGTGATTTTAGGTTCTGCAAGCTGGCGGACGATTACCGTAACAGCCATGACAATGAGTAGCCCTACAGCCAGGCCGGTGTTGCCCGTGATGAACAAATAGACTGCCCACGGAATAAAAATAACAGGTACACCCAGCAGGGGCAAAATATCAAACAAAGCCGCCACAAGAGCCAACGACAGGGCATTATCCACCTGCAAAATGAGTAAACCTATAAATACAAGAACGAAGGTAATTCCTACCAGTAAAGCTTGTGCCTTCAGAAAGGCTGAAATCGCTTTGAGTACATGATTTTTCAGAAAAAGATAAGCGGTTTTAAGCGTCTTGGGTGTTTTACTGCGAGCAATGCCCTTCCAGAGATTGATCTCCATACTTAAAAAGAAAGCTAAAATAATGGCAACTGCAAAGTTGCCCATAAAGACAGTGAAGGAGCTGAGAAACTGTATGAAAAAGGATAGCCCCAGCTGTGCCCATTTGGTGGCAATGGCGGTCGCAGTTTCAAAATAATCGTTAACACGTTCGGTTATCCCCGGCGGCAAAGCGGCAATTTTATCTTGGGAAAGATGAAGATACCGCGTGAATTCCGTTTGGATAATTTGGGTATACTGTGGGAGATTTTGCGCCACTTTCGTAAATTGCGTAACGAGAATCAGACCCAGTCCAAAAAAAATAGCGAGTAAAAGGATGACAAACAGTAAAACGGAGAGCGCGGAAGCGAAAGGCTTCTTCATACCTTTGCGGTTGAAATAACGGGCCACAGGTTCAATGCACCAAAACACAACGAACGACAGGAACACAGGAGCCGCGAGCTGATACAGCTTACTGGAGACGAACATAATTAAATACACGGTTAATACAATCAGGCCGATATCAAAAACGGTCCGCCAATATTTTTTGTACAATGGTAACATATGTATACAACGACTCCTTTAAGATTTTTACCTATTGTACACTAAATTGGATCTCTATGCTGCTTGTACAGGTACTCAAAGTAGAAAATCCAGATCAGCAGTATAACCGCCTTGAGCAGCGTTGGGTTAGACCCGTAGTTGATTGTTATGCTCAAGAAAGAATGCAGCAAAATCTCGGCACGCTTACGACTTTGTGATAACATATAAGTAAGTGAGTTTTCCTCAGAAGCCTGCTTGGTAGTCCAGAAATAGAAAAGTGGGGATAAAACGTGCAGACTTTGCTGTTATGGATGTTTTACATTTCAACTTTTTATGCTTTTATTCCGGCGCTGGTCAGTCGTATGTTTGGATTTCGGGTATTCCGGCGGGGCAAAAGTGAGCAAGAGTATGCGCTCACCTTCGATGATGGTCCTGATCCGGTGTATACCCCGCAGTTGCTTGATTTGCTGAAACGTTTTGATGCCAAGGCTACTTTTTTTGTTGTTGGCATGCATGCGGAAAAACACCCAGAGCTTTTGAAACGCATGCATGACGAAGGTCACTTGATCGGTATTCATAATTATGTGCACAAATCGAATTGGCTTATGCGGCCCGTCACGGTAAGAAGACAGATTGCCCGGACAGAGGCAGTGATTCGCCGGGTAACCGGGGAGGGAACGACCTTTTACCGCCCACCATGGGGCATTGTGAATTTCTTTGATATTTCCAACGCGAATGGTCGCCGAATCGTATTATGGTCCTCCATGTTTGGGGACTGGAAGGCAAGCATCGGAGCAAAACAGTTAGCTGAGCGGATGCTCAAAAAGCTGAGAGGTGGCGAGGTGATGCTGCTTCATGACTGTGGTACGACATTGGGGGCAGACGCAGGTGCTCCGCAAAATATGCTGATTGCGCTGGAGAAGCTGTTGGTGGTTGCCCAAGAACGGAAGCTGCGCAGCGTACGTGTCGATACCTTGTTTTGTCGTCAGTCTGCCAGCAGACCCGCTACGACCGAAATATCCAGTATGGGCTGGTTTAAAAAAACGTTGGTATTCGGATGGTTGCTGTATGAGCGGCTATTTCACGCCTTGTTCCGTCTGCGTCCGGTGCGCAAGGAGGACACGATCTTTTACTACCGTCGGAGTATCTATCATGGGCCAAATGTGAACATGGAGAACGGCAGGTGGCTGGAAAAAGGGGACGCCATCGTCGAGCTGCATTTTGATAATAAAATGCTGTTTCAATTAGGCACAACCGCCAAGTCTATGGTACATTTGGCTATTCAACTGATTCGGATTGTGAAACGACAGCTTCCTGATCTAGCCTACCGGATTGCAGATGACCCCAAAATGAACGGTATTAAGGCCGTTTATGCAGTGAGTATGATTAACAGGGGCCCAGAGAAACTGGGTTTTCAGATACGAGATCTTCCCAAGGGACTGTTCAGGATAGTGTCAACCATATATTTAAAGCTGTTATTTAGTGTTATCCATCCTTCCGGCCCAGAGCAGTTGCATGAAAAAAGGGACGTAATGGTGCCAAAGATGATTGTGATGCCGATTGATACTCTGTTTGACCGTTTTTGGACAGGAGATTCATACCATACGGGTCAAGGCCAAATCACAACCGACTCACGGGACGCTGCTCCTGTTCTCCACAGCGGAGTGACCCAGGATGCTAACGCTATTCAGGAAACAGTCAGAGCCTCACAAGCAGCGGATACAAGATCAAGTAGTTGAAATTAATGCTAAAAAGCCTCCCAACCCCTGTGATCAGGGTGTTCGGGAGGCTTTTGTTTATTCGTTTTTAAAACATATCATGATAAAGATTAGATTTTCATAATACCGCCGTTGCTTGCATTGGTCACCAGCTTGGAGTAACGTGCCAGGTAACCTGTTTTAACTTTCGGCTCGAAGCCTTTCCAATTTGCGCGACGATGTTCAAATTCTTCGTCACTAATTTGCAGTTCAATCGTGCGATTGTTCAGATCCAGCTCGATAATATCGCCGTCCTCAACAAAAGCAATAGGGCCGCCTTCTGCTGCTTCGGGGGAAATGTGACCGATGGAGATACCACGAGATGCGCCTGAGAAGCGTCCGTCTGTAATCAGGCCGACCTTGGCACCTAGTCCCATACCAACGATTTGTGAAGTTGGAGCGAGCATTTCAGGCATACCTGGTCCACCTTTAGGACCTTCATAACGGATAACAACAACATGGCCTTCTGCGATTTTACCGTTTGCGATGCCAGCCAGCGCATCTTCCTGTGAATCAAAACAGATGGCAGGGCCTTTGTGATAACCACCAACAGACGGATCAACTGCACCGACTTTAATGATGGAGCCTTGCGGTGCCAGGTTACCAAACAATACTGCCAAACCGCCGCGTTCGGAATAAGGGTTGTCCAGCTTGTGGATAACATTGGTATCCAGGATTTCCTGACCCTCTACGTTTTCACGGATTGTTTTTCCGGTTACAGTAATACAATCACCATGCAGCGCGCCCGGCTTCTTCAACAGTTCATTCAGCACTGCGCTGACGCCGCCTGCATTATGAACATCTTCGATATGGTAGTCGGAAGCAGGTGCCAATTTGGACAAATGAGGTACGCGGTTCGCCACTTCATTAATCCGTTCGATAGGGTAGTCTACTTCAGCTTCATGAGCCAGTGCCAATGTGTGCAATACTGTATTGGTAGAGCCACCCATTGCCATGTCCAGCGCAAATGCGTTATCAATAGCTTCTTTAGTCACGATATCACGCGGTTTCAGGTCCAGCTTGATTAATTCCATCAATTGACGTGCAGATTGTTTGACGAATTCTTTACGTTCTTCCGCTACTGCGAGAATGGTGCCGTTACCAGGCATAGCCAGACCCATCGCTTCTGCGAGACAGTTCATGGAGTTCGCTGTGAACATACCTGAGCAAGAGCCGCAAGTTGGACAGCCGTATTGTTCTAATTCCAGCAGGCTTTGATCGTCGATTTTACCAGCCTGATATGCACCTACACCTTCGAAGACGGAGGTCAGGGAGATCGAGCGTCCATTTTTGTCTTTACCAGCTTTCATGGGGCCGCCGCTGACGAAAATAGTCGGGATGTTCACGCGCAATGCGCCCATCATCATGCCGGGTGTGATTTTATCACAGTTTGGAATGCAGACCATGCCGTCAAACCAGTGAGCAGAAACAACAGTTTCCAGGGAGTCGGCAATAATTTCGCGGCTTGGCAGAGAATAACGCATACCAATGTGTCCCATGGCAATGCCGTCATCTACACCAATGGTGTTAAACTCAAAAGGTACGCCGCCTGCCTCACGAATGGCTTGCTTGACAATTTTGCCGAATTCCTGCAAATGGACGTGGCCCGGTACGATGTCGATATACGAGTTACATACCGCGATAAATGGTTTGTCAAAATCTTCTTCTTTAACGCCCGCTGCGCGCAGCAAGCTGCGGTGAGGAGCGCGGTCAAAGCCTTTTTTAATCATATCGGAACGCATTTTCGTCTTAGCTGTCATGATGCTGGTTTCCCCCCAAAGTTCAAAAATGGTATGGCGTTCGAAAACGCCGAAATAGCGCAGATGTTTTCTAAAGAGTCTATCATACATGTGCGCATATTTCTACATATATAGAAAGTAATCGATTGGATTTTTGTGATGTCGGCCAAATATGAAAAAGCCCACTCCGCAATAAAGCGGGATGGGCTTGAGCTTGCTTTTATAGTGTTGAAGGGTGTTTTATGTGGTACTGCACACTAATTTCTGCCGCCTTTGCGTCCAATGTCCCTGTAAAAATCTTTGTCATGGGACTCAGCCGTAGCATCGCCGCCGCGTTTACCAATTTCCTGATAAAATTCTTTATCATGGGAGTTAGCGGTGGCTTGCCCGCCTTTTTTACCAATCTCCTTATAAAATTCCTTATTGTGCTTCTTGGATGTAGCTTCTCCCCCCATACGACCTGCCTCTTCGCGACTCATTTTACCCTGATCCTGATTACGTGCCATGACAAATCACTCCTTTATGAAAAGTTGTTTTTTGTTGCGCGCATCCATTACTTACCACATCACGCCTTGATGAAACAGGCCCTTTGCTAAGTAAAGAGGGTCAGAGTCCGCCTGATTTTTCGTCTGATAGCGGATTGTCGCGTGCAGATACTTGAATCAGAATGGACATAAAAAGTTATGCGGATCGTTTAAAAAGGTAAGGAGACGGTTTAAGCATCCAGTCGACCCGTGGCTCGATTAAAGGATGTGTTGCATTCCGCACCCAAGGCAGAGTCAGCAGACAGCACAGACCCGCAGCACACGCTACAATCAGCATCACTTCTACTGGAGTGTCTATATAATCGTAAATTCCCTGGGCAACAGTGGTGCGGACAATCAGACCATGAAGTAAAAAGACGTATAATGTCCGCCGCCCCATTTCAGTTATACGTCCAGTGACGGCTGGAACAAAGCTCAGAAACGCGATAGCCGCTATGAATTGCACTCCGTAAATGCCAATGCGGTAAATCCCCGCATACCATTCGGTATGGCCCAGCTCACCATAAGTCATGCTGCCATACAGCCAGCCTGCCGGAATGCCGTAGTACGACGTTCCCGCCAGTACCATAAGCAGAAGGGATACAATGCCTGCGATCACACGAACTGGAATCGTGAAGAAGTGGCGAACATCGGCATAATGCAGATGATACCCTGCTACGAAAAAGGGCAAATAAACAAAGGTTCTGCTTATGCTGAGCCAAATGCCATCCACTGGTAGATACCCGACAAGGATACCCAGCAGCACGGAGATACCTATTTGGACAACAGGCGGCATTCCATGGAAAGCAAGCATCAGCAGTCTCCAGCAAATATGACTGGCAAGGAACCAGAGCAGCAAATAAGGTGCAAAAAAAGAATGATGAATATGAGGGACATGGAAGAGCGCAGCATCCAATATCGAATAGAGGGTTTGGAAAATAAGATATTGCATACCGATCTGAAGCAAGACTTTCCGGCCTGCGTGCCCAGCTAACGATGTTTTGGCAAAGTACCCTGTAACGAGCACGAACAACGGCATATGAAACATGAATATCCAGCTAAACCATTGTTGGGCGATGTGAAGCGAGCCGACCAATGGCTCCAGAGCATTGCCTGCAAATACGCATATGATCAGCATAAAGCGCAAATTGAGAAAGAAGCTTTCCCCTTGTATGTCATGGCTTGTCGTCATGTAATTCCCTCCGAACGGCACTCAGCCGAGTAAACTCTGTATAAAATAATCCTTACAAGGAACAAGGTACGATACTCTGAGCCTTATCATTGTGATTTTATTCACAATAGTAAGCGCTATCATGTCCTTATTATGTGGCGGAAGCTTGAACAGGGGGAAAAGACCGGGCTAATGTCTGGAAATGTCTTCTTATTTGACCCTGTGTGCGCAACGATGGTACCCTAACAAGGCTATAGATAAGCTGATTTGCGCAGCAAAAAAAATTCATACACAAGTCATGAATCATGAGGTACGAAATACGAAAGGAACATTTAAAATGAGAAGAAGAACGAGAAGATCATACAGCTCATATGGGACACGCGGTCCCCGGAAAATATGGAAAATTCTTTTGGGTATCCTGATTGTCATTGTGCTTATCGCAGGCTGGGGGGCATGGAAGGTATTTACGCCCTATCAGCCTGACAACACGGCCACTGCCGCATTAGCAGAAGCAGCCGATGCTGTGAAGGTGAACGAACAGGAGCATTGGGTTGGTTTTGAGCCTGCAAAAAGAAACGGTACCGGAGTTATTTTGTACCCGGGTGCGTTGGTGAAGCCTGAAAGTTATGCTCCTTTGGCCCGCCGTCTGGCGGAAAAGGGTCATCATGTGATCATTGCAAAAATGCCGCTGAATCTTGCATTGATTTCCCCGGATTTGGCGGGTGAGGTACTGAAAGCATATCCGAAAGAAACTTTTGTGATTGGAGGCCATTCGTTAGGTGGTGTTATAGCTGCCCGCTATGCGGCTGCACATCCCGATCAGGTCAAGGGCGTATTTTTCCTTGCTTCCTACCCAGACAATAAGGGTAATTTGAAGGATAAAAATCTGCCGGTCATTTCCCTGCTTGGAAGTGATGATGGAGTTATTAAAATGGATAGTGTTCAGAGTGGAAGAGCTTATCTACCAGCCAATACGCTGTATTTTACAGTTGAGGGCGGCAATCATGCCCAATTCGGCAGCTACGGAGCCCAAAAGGGGGATAACCCGGCGAAAATTAGCCCAGCCGAGCAATGGAATCAGACGGTTTCAGCTTTGCAGGACTGGATGAAAGAGAGTGTAGATTCAGCTCCAAAAAAACAGTAATGAGGAGGCGGGCTGCATGTCTGAGTTAGTCGTTCAGGGACAGCGGTTTCCATGCCGTGGTATTTTATTGGACAAGGATGGCACACTGTTGGATTTTATTCAGTTGTGGGGTCCCTGGGCCCGTTCTATACTGGATATGCTGGAACAGCATCTTGCCGTGGCAGGTACAGATTTTACGGTGGAAAAAGGGAGCATTCTGGGTACGATCCACGACCTTGAGGGGCGTGTGATCGGCTATGATCCTTCCGGCCTGCTGGCGATGGGGACAGTGGATGAAAGTACGGGCGTACTGGCTTGGCAGCTTTATACTACCGGTGTACCATGGAATGAAGCAGTGAGGCTGGTTCGGGATTTTAACAAAACGGCGATGGCTGATGTGCGGCGACATCGGGCAGCGAAGGTGTTTCCGGGCTTACGGACGCTACTGGAGCAAAGCCGCCGTGCCGGATTGAAGCTGGCGGTCGTGACCTCTGACAGTACAGAGGCTGCGCAGGAGCACCTGGAGTGGATGGGGCTGACGTCATATTTTGACGAGGTCATCGGACACGACAGGGTTACATACGGTAAGCCGGACCCGGAAATGGCTGAAAAAGCTTGCTCCTTGCTGGGACTGTCACCAGCGGATGTAGTTGTCATCGGAGACAGCAACGGGGATATGCAGATGGGCAAGCGTGCCGGGGTGCGGCGGGCCATCGGATTTGCGCCAGAGCCGGAACGTTCCGGTCATTTGCTGGATGCGGACATCATCGTCCGCGGATATGAAGAGCTGGAGGTGCGTGAAACATGGACAAAATAAAAACGTTGGCTGATTGGATACAGCAATCACAAAACATTGTTTTTTTCGGCGGGGCGGGTACGTCGACGGAGAGCGGTATCCCGGATTTTCGTTCGGCGGCTGGTCTGTATCAGAGTGAGGAAAAATTGCCCTATCCCCCAGAGGTTATGCTTAGCCGTTCCTTTTTTGTGAAGCATCCTGAAGTGTTCTTCGGCTTCTACCGTAGCAAAATGCTGCATCCGGATGCAGAGCCGAACGGCTGCCATCGTTTCCTTGCGTCACTGGAACAGCAAGGCCGCCTCAAAGCAGTCGTGACACAAAACATTGACGGCTTGCATCAGGCCGCAGGCAGTGTGAATGTGCTGGAACTTCACGGCTCGGTGCACCGCAATCATTGTATGGAATGCGGGCGCTTTTACAGTTTGAACGAAGTGATGGACAGCTCCGAGGTAGTGCCCAAATGTCCGGTAGACGGGGGAATTATCAAACCGGATGTCGTTTTATACGAGGAAGAGCTGGATCAAGATACGCTTGTCCGGTCCATTCAAGCCATTTCGCAGGCCGATCTGCTATTAATCGGCGGAACCTCGCTGACGGTGCATCCTGCGGCGGGTTTAATTACTTATTTTCACGGCAAGCATACCGTGCTGCTTAATACAGACCCTACCTCGTATGATCACAAGGCGGATCTCCTGATGACCGATCCCATCGGCAAGGTTATGGCAGAACTCGGCAATCAATTAGGTTTGTAATCGTTTTCTTGTCAACGGACGGATAAAAGCGCTATGATGTTGTTGAATGGACATAACAATGTTTCGAGAGAGGCTGGGATAGCATGGTTTATTTGGCTGGCGATGATCGTTATGAAAGTATGAAATATAACCGCACAGGGAGATCGGGCCTTAAGCTTCCTGCCATTTCACTGGGCTTGTGGCACAATTTTGGCGGGATTAACAATGCGGAGAACGGCCGTAACATGGTTACCCGCTCCTTTGATCTGGGGATTACGCATTTTGATCTGGCGAATAACTATGGTCCTCCTGCCGGTTCGGCAGAAGAATTTTTTGGACAAGTGTTGGCTAGTGATTTGAAGCCGTACCGGGATGAGATGATCATTTCGACCAAGGCGGGTTACTATATGTGGCCGGGGCCTTATGGTGAATGGGGCTCACGCAAGTATGTGATATCCAGTCTGGATCAGAGCTTGAAGCGGTTGGGGCTGGATTATGTCGACATATTCTACTCCCACCGTTTTGATCCTGATACGCCGCTGGAGGAAACAATGCAGGCTCTGGATCATATCGTACGTTCCGGCAAAGCGTTGTACGTGGGCGTGTCTAATTATAGCGCGGAGCAAACGGCAGAAGCCGCTCGTATTTTGAAGGAGCTGGGAACACCGATGCTGATTCATCAGCCAAAATACTCTCTGCTCGACCGCTGGATTGAAAACGGATTGCAGGATGTACTGGACGAAAATGGGATCGGCAGTATTGCCTTTTGCCCACTGGCTCAGGGATTGCTGACCAATAAATATTTGAACGGAATTCCCGAGGATTCTCGGGCGGCGAGTACGTCTGTTTTCTTAAATGAGAACCATGTGACGCCAGAAACGCTCCGTAAGGTGCGCGCCTTGAATCAGATGGCGGCTGCACGCGGACAAAGCTTGGCTCAATTTTCACTTGCCTGGTCTCTACGTGGCGGTCGCTTAACCTCTGCTCTGATTGGGGCAAGCCGTGTGAGTCAAATTGAAGAAAACGTTGCTGCCTTGTCCAATCTGGACTTTTCACAGGAAGAACTGGATCGGATTGATTCGATTCTGAATGCCGGGAACGGACAGGACGGCGGCACAGCCTAAAGGACCTAAAATATTCCATCATCATCGGTATAACGTGCATGTTCTCATATCCGAAATACACGCAACAGCCCGCATCGTTGAAGGATGCGGGCTGTTTGCCATGTTCCGAACCATAAGGATTGGTCGTTGCTCATGCTGCAACGGAAGATCAATCCCCGAACGGAGCAGGCAGAATAAATGAACGATTAAAGTCTGCTAAGGTTGCGGATATTGCTGAACCTTGCTTCGATACTGAGTTGGCGACTGACCGCAGAAGCGCTTGAATTGACGTGAGAAATACAAAGCGTCGGTCAATCCCACCGAAGCGGCCACCTGCTCCACCGAAAGCTCTGGACGCTCGCGCAGCAGTTGGCGAGACTTGTCAATTCGTAGCTTGAGCAGATAGGTAACAGGGGAGACGCCTGTTTCCTTCTTGAATATGCGTGACAAATACGCACGGTTATAACCAAGTCCTTCGGACATTTGTTCGATAGAAACGGGATGCGCATATTGAGTGGACATATATTGGACCATCTGCTTGACCGTCCGCCGAATTTGCGAATCCGCCCCGGACGGGTCAGACCAGTCGCTTAAATGATTACCGGCTTCCCCCATGATCAGATACAGGTAGCCAAGGGCTGCAAGATGTGAGCTGGATTTTCGGCTGTAAAAGGCTAACTGCATCTGCTCCAAATAGCCGGGGATCAGGCTCTCACTGGAAGCGTGGAAGACAGGCTGATGCACGTGTAGCCCTGCTTCCTGCACCATCTGTTCGGTATGCTGTCCCGTAAATGCAGACCAGCGGTACCGCCACGGTTCCTCTTCATCGGAGGTGTAGCTTACAAGCTGACCGGGATGGATCAGGAAAAAATCGTTTTTTTCAAGCTGATATGCGTGCTGCTCTGTTCGGAAGATACCTTTTCCCGATTCCACGAAATGGAGTAGATAGTAATCATAGAGCTTTGGCCCAACAGCATGACCGGGTTTGGTTTGGCTCTCCCCGGCAAAAAGCACGTGCAGTGGGCTATTTTCATAAAAGACCGGATTGGAGGCCACAGCATAACTATATGAATGCGTTTGCAAATATGGTCATCCTTCCTAGATTTGTGAATGGTTTAATAGATGCGGTATACTTACATTGTACATATCCAAGTCACATTTATCCATAGCTTTAACACATGGATGCATTACATTATTTAACGCTTTCATTTATACTGAAATCATAAGAAGTGTCAACCTGATTAAGTTTGTTACAGGGAAGTCAGGGGGGCCTTTACTAACGGTGATGAGGTGGATGCGGATATGAACACTACTGAAATAAAGAAACGTTTTATCGACAAATATGGTGAAAGCAGCCATGAGCTGCGGATATTTCATGCTCCCGGGCGTGTTAATTTGATTGGGGAGCATATTGACTACAACGGTGGTTATGTACTCCCGGCTGCACTGGAATTCGGTACAACGTTGATTCTTCGTGCACGAAATGATGATGAAATTCATTTTGCTTCGACAAACCTGTCATATGAAGTGTCCATACCGCGTGGAGAAATAGGTAACAACAAAACGGACAAATGGGTGGACTATCCAGTGGGTGTGATGGTGGAGCTGGCTAAAAAGGAAGTTTATCCGTCTAGCGGATACGACCTGCTCTATCATGGAGAAATACCGAATGGTGCCGGATTGTCTTCATCTGCTTCCATTGAGGTCGTAACAGGCTACGCGTTGCTCACTGCCGAAAAGCAGGCAACAGACACGGTTGAAATTGCGCTGTTGTCCCAGCGGGCAGAAAACAATTATGTAGGCGTCAATTGCGGCATTATGGATCAGTTCGCCGTAGCCAACGGTGCGGCCGATCATGCGATTCTGCTGATGTGCGATACGCTGGAGTACCGCAAGGTGCCTTTTCGTACGGGCGTTTATAAGCTGGTCATCGGCAATACGAACAAACGTCGTGGGCTGGTAGACTCAGCCTATAACGAGCGTCGCAGCCAATGCGCCGAGGCGTTGTCGATATTGCAGCAGCAGGAGCCGTCGCTGGAATATCTCGCTCAGCTGGATGAAGCCCGCTTCGGTAAGCTCCAGCATTATATTGCGGATGAAACAGTACGCCGCCGGGCACAGCATGTGGTGGAGGAAAACGCTCGTGTGCTGGCTTCTGTCGATGCCCTTGCGGCGAATGATCTTGCAGCCTTTGGACAGTTGATGAACGCTTCACATGATTCGCTACGCGATCTGTATGAGGTTAGCTGTACAGAGTTGGATGTAATGGTGGAAGAAGCAAGACGTATTCCCGGTACGCTGGGATCGCGTATGACGGGAGCAGGATTTGGGGGCTGTACGGTTTCACTGGTTCATGAGGACGATGTGGAACGGTTTGTGAAGGAAGTCGGCGAAGCTTATCAGACCCGGACAGGGCTGGAAGCCAGCTTTTATGTATGTAAGGCGGGAGACGGAGTTAAAGAACAGAAGGAGGACGAATAACATGGCCATTTTAGTAACAGGCGGAGCCGGATATATCGGTTCACATACCGTAGCAGAACTGTTGGATCGGGGAGAAGAAGTTGTGGTGCTGGACAATTTGCAGACCGGGCACAAGGCAGCACTGCTCGGAGGCAAGCTGTATGAAGGTGATCTGAGAGATAAAGAACTGCTGTCCAGACTGTTTTCCGAAAATAGTATCGACGCGGTTATCCATTTTGCAGCCAACTCGCTGGTTGGGGAAAGTATGCAAAATCCGGGTAAATATTATGACAACAACGTATTCGGCGCGTTGAGCTTGCTGGAGGCCATGAAGGATGCTGGTGTGCGCAGGATCGTATTTTCCTCCACTGCGGCTACCTACGGCGAACCGGAAAAGGTCCCGATTGAAGAGGGAGACCGTACGGACCCAACGAATGTTTATGGTGAAACGAAGCTGATGATGGAGCGCATGATGTCGTGGTTTGATAAAGTATTGGGCATCAAATATGTGTCCTTGCGGTACTTTAATGCGGCTGGTGCGCATGAGAGCGGCAAAATCGGTGAGGATCATCGCCCGGAAAGTCATCTGATTCCGCTGGTACTTCAGACAGCACTGAAACAGCGCCCGCACATCGCGGTGTTTGGTGAGGACTATGCTACACCTGATGGAACGTGCATCCGGGATTACATTCATGTGAGCGATCTGGCAGATGCCCATGTGCGTGCGGTGAATTATTTGCGCGAAGGCCATGACAGCAACGTGTTTAATCTGGGTAACGGACAGGGCTTCTCGGTGAAGGAAGTTATCGAGACGGCACGCAAGGTCACTGGGCTCGACATTCCAGTCGTTACAGAGCCACGTCGCGCAGGTGATCCGGCAGTATTGGTTGCCTCTTCTGACAAGGCACGTTCGGTGCTGGGCTGGAGTCCGGCACGTACCCAACTGGAGGACATTATCAGCGGAGCTTGGGGCTGGCATCAGTCGCACCCTCAGGGCTACGGCGACGAATAGACGGGAGACGGTGACATAATGAGCGAGAGTCAATCCGCAGCTAGAGGCCAAGACCGGGACCATTCCCGGCCTGTGGCCCATGACATCGACGAAACTGTACAGCAATCCGCTCTGTATGCGATTGAGCAGTTGGTTGCATTCGCACAAAACCGGGGATTGATCGGTCCGCAAGACACAGATTACAGTCGTAATCTGCTGCTGGAGCAGTTCGGGTTTTCGGAGCCTTACTCCGGCGGGGAGGCAGGGGGCATCACAGCCCCCGAAGTTCTCCAGCCTGTGCTTAATATATTAATTGATTATGGGTATGCGATTGGACTCATATCGGAAAACACAGATACGTACCGTGATTTGTTGGATTCCAAAATCATGGGCCTGCTGATGGCAAGACCGTCTGAAGTCATCCGTGACTTTCGCCAAACGGAGGCTGAACGCGGCATAGAGGCTGCGACAAATGCTTTTTATGAACTGTCCATCGACTCGAATTACATCCGAATGGACCGCGTTGCCAGCAATGTGTACTGGAACCAGCAGACACCGTACGGAGATATGGAAATCACGATTAATCTGTCCAAGCCGGAGAAAAGTCCGAAGGAAATCGCAATGGCGAAGCTTCTTCCGCCGCCAGTTTATCCAAAATGTCAATTATGCCGTGAAAACGTTGGGTATGCCGGAAGGGTGAATCATCCGTCCCGCCAAAACTTGCGTATCATTCCGCTGGAATTGAACGGGGAACCGTGGTTCTTCCAATATTCGCCCTATGTGTACTACAACGAGCATTGCATCGTATTCCATCACGATCATGTGCCGATGAAGCTTACGAAGGATACACTGCGGCGGTTACTGGCATTTACGAAAGCGTTTCCGCATTATTTTATCGGTTCCAATGCCGATCTGCCGATTGTCGGGGGCTCTATTCTGACTCACGATCATTTTCAAGGTGGACGTCATACGTTCCCCATTGAAAAAGCGGAGGTGGACGTTGTGTACCGCAATGAAGCCTTCCCGCAAGTTATAGCAGGTATTGTGAACTGGCCGATGTCAGTGATCCGCTTTACTTCAACGGATGTCGAAGCGTTGCTGGAGGCGGGAAATGCCGCTTTTGAAGCCTGGAAGGCATACAGCGATCCCGCAGTGGATGTCCTCTCTCATACGGAGCAGGACGGAGAAGCGGTGCCGCATAATACAGTCACACCGATTGTACGCCGGGATGCGGAAGGAAAGTACCAGATGGATCTGGTGCTGCGCAACAACCGGACAAGTGATGAGTACCCGGAAGGTATTTTTCATCCTCATCGCGAGATGCATCATATCAAGAAGGAAAATATCGGTCTGATCGAGGTTATGGGACTTGCGATTTTGCCGGGTCGGCTTAAGGATGAACTGGATGGTATTGCAGATATTTTATGCGGTAACGACGAGTTGGCTATAGCTATGCAGCAGGAAGGGCATCCGCTATTCAAGCATGCGGACTGGATTTACCAGTTAAACACCCGATTCGGTCGCCTGCCTGACAAGGAGACGGCTGTTCGCACTGTACAAAATGAAGTTGGACTGAAGTTCAGTGAAATTTTGGAGCATGCAGGAGTGTACAAGCGTGATTCGGAAGGTCAGCAAGCGTTTGGACGTTTTATACAGCAACTGGGTTATACAACAGGGGAATAAAATAATTGCAGGCAGCGCATAATACTGTGCGAGAACCCTCCCGAGATATGACATGGAACCATGCTCCTTAAGGAACATGGTTTTTTTTCTGAAAAAGAAGCAAATTTGTTTCCTGTAACTGAGAAGGTTATAATAGAGTAGTTTCTTAACATTAAACTTTGAAAAATATTGGAGGCGAACGTTTGCGATGAAAGCATTCGAATTTTATAATCCTACTCAATTGATCTTCGGTAAAGGGCAATTAGAGGCTCTCAAGCGTGAAGTTCCTAAATACGGTAAACGTGTACTGCTTGTATATGGCGGCGGCAGTATTAAGCGCAGCGGCTTGTATGATAATGTAATAAGTCTGCTTAAAGAGATTGGAGCAGAGGTAACGGAACTGGCTGGTGTAGAACCAAATCCTCGCTTGTCTACAGTACATAAAGGCGTGGAATTGTGTAAAATACATCAAATCGACCTCGTACTGGCTGTTGGCGGCGGTAGTGTGCTGGATTGCTCCAAAGCGATTGCTGTCGGGGCGAAATATGATGGCGACATGTGGGATTTTGCAGAGCGTAAAGCAGCTCCACAGGCAGCATTGCCTTTAGGTACAGTTCTGACGATGGCAGCTACCGGTTCCGAAATGAACGCAGGTTCTGTCATTACGAACGAAGAAACACAGGAAAAACTGGGATGGGGCAGCGTATTTGCGTTTCCTGCGTTTTCCATTCTTGATCCGGTGAACACGTATTCTCTGCCACAAAATCAAACGGTGTACGGAATCGTGGATATGATGTCACATACGCTGGAGCATTACTTCCATTTGGAATCTAACACTCCGGTTCAGCTTGGCTGGTGTGAAACGATTTTGCGTACAGTTATTGATGCGGCTCCGGGCCTGGTCAACGATCTGGAAAACTACGAGCTGCGTGAAACGATGATGTACTGTGGTACGATGGCGCTGAATGGCTTCCTGAACATGGGGCTGACAGGTGACTGGGCAACTCATAATATCGAGCATGCGGTGTCTGCTGTTTATGATATTCCACATGGCGGAGGACTGGCGATTTTGTTCCCGAACTGGATGAAGCACAATCTGCATGTGAAGCCTGAACGCTTCAAGCAATTGGCTGTGAATGTGTTCCATGTGAACCCGGAAGGCAAGAGTGACGAAGAAGTAGCGCTGGAAGGTATTCAGGCGTTGCGTGATTTCTGGAACTCGATTGGTGCGCCAAGCCGTCTGGCTGATTACGATATTGATGATTCCAAAATCGACGTTATGGCTGATAAAGCTGTGAAATTCGGTTCTTTTGGTGGCTTTAACAAGCTGAATCGCGAAGATGTAGTGGAAATATACAAAGCATCCCTGTAATTCAGTTTTTAGATAATTGTAAGCGCGTTTGTACGTCCTTAGACGTATGGACGTGCTTTTTTGGGTTTGATTTGGAATTTAAGAGGAAAATTTTGAAACTTTTTAAGGTTGAATACGTAAACATAGTTATAGGCTGGAAACCAGACTGAAAAGGTACATGGAAGGAGGAGCCGCATGGAAACCATATTTTGGTGGTTATTGGCAGGGGGCGCTATCTTTACTGTGGTCAGTGTGTTGATCGGGGATGTACTTGGTGGCTGGCTGGATGGATTGGAGCTGCCGGGCCTCGATTGGTTCAGACCCGTCGTTTTACTTGGAGCGATGACTGCTTTTGGCGGGGCTGGTGTGTTGCTGACGAAATATACCGGGCTGAGCATGGGCTGGGTCGTTGTGTTTGCTTTTGCGATTGCATTTGTGATCGGAGTGCTTGTGTTTTTTGCATTTATCAAGCCCATGACGAACTCGGAGGTGTCCAGCGGCTTCTCGATGCGTGAGCTGGCCGGAAGGATCGGTGAGGTCACCGTTCCGGTACCTGAGGTTGGTTACGGGGAGGTTATGATCCGCTTGGGTGCAGGCAACACCATACATACAGCATCGAGCTTTGATCACAAACCGCTAGCTGCGGGAACCCGTATCGTCGTGGTTGAGGTCGCAGAGGGTGTCGTCCGCGTAGCGTATCTGGACACGTAGACGGCGCATTCGCTTAACTTGAAGGGAGCGTGAACGGGAGTGTCAAGTTTGCAGGATATTGTGTTGGTCCCGGGGATTGTCG
The DNA here is from genome assembly GCF_059417685.1 of Paenibacillus sp. LT-B23. Taxonomy (NCBI): domain Bacteria; kingdom Bacillati; phylum Bacillota; class Bacilli; order Caryophanales; family Paenibacillaceae; genus Paenibacillus; species Paenibacillus sp. LT-B23. Next base: position 151,110 of record NZ_JBSQBM010000007.1, read on the forward strand.
TCATCGTTATCGTCATATTAGGAATTGCTTTTTGGGCCCGTTACAAAACGGTAGGACCGGATGAAGGAATGATCGTTACGGGTTCATTTTTGGGAAATAAAAATATTTCCGAGGATGATTCCGGTCGTAAAATCAAAATTGTGCGCGGCGGGGGTGCCTTTATATGGCCTATTTTTCAGCAGTCCGAATTTATTTCTTTATTGTCCCACAAACTGGATGTAACAACACCGGAAGTGTATACGGAGCAAGGAGTTCCCGTGATTGCGGACGGTGTGGCGATCATCAAGGTCGGCAGCTCCATTGAGGATGTAGCAACAGCAGCGGAGCAGTTCATCGGGAAGCCGCTGGAGGCCCTCAGGGGAGAAGCTCAGGAAGTGCTGGAGGGCCATTTGCGTGCGATCCTCGGCTCGATGACAGTGGAGGAAGTATATCGTAATCGAGATCGGTTTGCGCAGGAAGTACAGGGCGTGGCTGCTCGCGATCTGAAAAAGATGGGTCTGCAAATTGTCTCGTTCACGATTAAAGATGTGCGTGATAAGCACGGATATCTGGATGCGCTTGGTAAGCCGAGAATTGCCGCTGTGAAACGGGATGCGGAAATTGCCGAAGCCGAGGCGGTTCGGGATGCCCGGATTCAAAAGGCGCGTGCGGAGCAGGAAGGGCAGAAGGCTGAACTGTTGCGTGATACAAACATTGCCGAGGCAGCCAAGGAGAAGGAACTGAAAGTGGCTTCGTTTAAAAAGGAGCAGGATACAGCCAAGGCGGAAGCCGATCAGGCTTATCACATTCAGGAGGCCCGTGCCAAGCAGACTGCCGTCGAGGAGCAGATGAAGGTCGAACTGGTGCGCAAGGAGCGAGAAATTGATCTTCAAACCAAGGAAATTCAGGTGCGTGAGAAACAATATGATGCGGAAGTGAAGAAGAAGGCGGAAGCGGATCGGTATGCGGTAGAGCAAGCCGCGGAGGCGGATAAATCGCGTAAAATGCGTGAGGCGGAATCGCTGCAATACTCGATTGAGACACAGGCTAAAGCGTCAGCTGAACAAAAAAGGCTGGATGGGCAAGCCGAAGCGGATGCGGAACGCGCCAAAGGTACAGCGGATGCTGACGTCATCCGTTTGCGTGGGCTGGCGGAAGCCGAGGCCAAGGAAAAGCTGGCGGAGGCGTTCCAGAAGTTTGGTGAGGCAGCTATACTCGATATTATCGTGAAAATGCTGCCTGAACTGGCCGGCCGGATTGCTGAGCCAATTGCGTCCATTGATAAATTAACGGTTGTGGATACAGGCAAGGGAGAAGGAGCAGCGCGTGTCAGCAATTATGTCACAGAGCTAATGGCTACGGCTCCAGAGATGCTCAAGAGTGTGTCCGGTATTGATGTAGAGCAGTTAATTAAGGGGCTGACCACGGGGAAAAAGAGTCTTCATTCCGTATCGTCCTCCAGTGAAACGGATAAGCTGCACATTCATGCCCCGGTTGAGGTTGCGCCGCGGGATAAAGAATAGCCGCAGGGCTTACAGGACCAGATACCCCTTAACAGAAAGAACGCTTTTCATCACAGCTTTTCCCGGTTATTGTGATGAAAAGCGTTTTCTTTTTATTGACCTTTAGCGGAATATTTGGTACTTTAACGTGGATTCCTCTGAGCTTCATGCTCTAATTCTTAGGATCAAGGTTCAGATAAAAAGAGGTGCGGATGTGAGCAGCCTACAAGTGGCGAAAGCGCTGAATAACAATGTGATTATCGGGATGCATCCCGAGCATGATGAGGTTGTTGTGATTGGAAAAGGAATCGGTTTCAATCGCAAAAACGGCGATCTTATACCGTTGGATTCAGTTGAAAAATTATTTATATTGAAAAGCCATGAGGAGCAGGAGCAATACAAGCGATTGCTTCCCGAGCTGGATGAAAAGCTCATTGAGGTCATTGGTGAGGTGCTTCACCATGTTCAGCTTCAAGCGAAGAAGCCTCTGAATGAGCACATATTGATTGCTTTAACCGATCACATCGCCTTTTCCATTAATCGTCAGAAACAGGGCATTACGATCCATAATCCGTTTTTGTATGAAACGAGAGAAATTTACCCTCAGGAATACAAGATGGCTGAACAGGCAGTCTCTTTGATCAAGGACAAGATGGGTATGGATCTGGGAGAAGATGAAATCGGATTCGTGGCCTTGCATATTTACAGTGCCATGACGAACCAGCATATTTCCGAGGTCAGGAAGGATTCTCGATTGATTGCTGATATGGTACAGGTAGTAGAGACTACGCTGGATTATCGCATTCCTCTCCAATCCCTGGATTACTCACGTCTGCTGACTCATCTGAGGTTTGCGATTGAACGTGTACGTCGGGGAGAGATTGTGCAGGAGATTTACCGATTGGACAAGCTTTTGAATGAAGAGTATCCGGAAATGTATATGTTAGCCTGGAAGCTCACGAAGATTATGGAGAAAAGGCTTCGCAAATCCGTATATCCGGCTGAGGTTAGCTATTTGACGATGCATTTACAGCGGTTGTCCCAACGCAAAGAGCAGGGAGATCAACGTTAGAACAGCTAGAATCGAAAAAAGTATTGCCTCACTTTTGGCAGAATGCTATAATAAATTTCGTAATGAGCAAGACAACAATTGAATATCTAACGTGTTACTGATTCGATCAGGCATGAGTTGTTTTAAGTTATGATTGTTTACAGCCTACCGGGGTAAGCTATATCCCAAGGTTGTGTTCAAACATACTTAAATCGGCTCATGCCTTTTTTGTTGTTTTGCCTCTGTATTCTAATTTTCAGAGAAGGAAGTGGAACGTATGTTTAAAAAGCTTTTCGGTGTTTTACAGCGTGTCGGCAAAGCTTTAATGCTTCCTGTAGCCATTTTGCCGGCAGCGGGACTTTTATTGGGAATCGGCAACATGTTGGTCAATCCCGATTTTCTCCAGTACATTCCGGCATTAAATGCGGGCTGGGTTCAATCGGTAGCGACGATCATGATGAATGCCGGACAAATTGTTTTTGATAATCTGGCACTGTTGTTTGCAGTCGGCGTAGCCGTCGGTCTGGCAGGCGGTGAAGGTGTAGCAGGTTTGGCTGCGATCATCGGTTACCTTGTCATGAACATTACATTGGGTACAGCTGTGGGTGTTACACCGGGTCTGATCGCTCAAAAAATACCGGGCTATGCGAACGTGCTGGGGATTCCAACGCTGCAAACCGGGGTGTTCGGCGGGATTATCATCGGTATACTGGCCGCGGCCATGTACAATCGCTTTTTCAAAATTGAGCTTCCTTCGTATCTGGGCTTTTTCGCAGGTAAGCGCTTCGTTCCAATTGCAACAGCAGTATCTTCGTTGTTAATTGGACTATTGTTGGTCATTGTATGGCCTCCCGTACAATCTGGACTGAACGTCGTGTCTCACTTCATGGTTGATTCCAACCCGACACTGGCCGCTTTCATTTTTGGGGTCATTGAACGCTCACTTATTCCTTTCGGATTGCATCACATTTGGTATTCACCGTTCTGGTTTGAGTTCGGCGAGTACGTGAACAAGGCAGGTCAAACGATTCATGGTGACCAGCAAATCTTCTTTAACCAGCTTCGTGATGGAGTTACATTGACAGCAAGTACGTTCCAAGTGGGTAAATTCCCGTTCATGATGTTCGGTTTGCCAGCCGCAGCGCTTGCAATGTATCATGAAGCAAGACCGGAACACAAAAAATATGTAGCAGGTATTATGGGTTCAGCAGCTTTGACCTCGTTCTTGACAGGGATTACGGAGCCACTGGAATTTTCCTTCCTGTTCGTAGCTCCACTGCTGTTCGCGGTGCATGCTGTGTTTGCAGGGCTGTCGTTTATGACCATGCAAATTTTAAATGTTAAAATTGGTATGACCTTCTCCGGTGGATTTATCGACTTCCTGATTTTCGGAATTATTCCGAATCGTACGTCTTGGTGGTACGTCATCATCGTCGGTCTGATTTTGGCGGTTATTTACTACTTCGGATTCCGATTCATCATACGGAAGTTTAACCTGAAAACACCAGGGCGTGAAGAAGCTACAGAAAATGTTGAAGGAGCCGCAGTCGGTACCACAGACGAGCTTCCAGGCAATATTTTGGCAGCTTTCGGCGGGGCGTCCAATATCAAGCATTTGGATGCTTGTATCACACGTCTTCGTATTGAAGTTAACGAGAAGTCCAACGTTGACAAGGCTCGTCTGAAACAGCTTGGCGCAGCGGGTGTACTCGAAGTCGGCAACAACGTACAAGCCATTTTCGGTACACGTTCCGACACGATTAAAACGCAAATGGCTGATATTATGGCGGGACGCACACCTGCTCCGGCCTCGGCTCAACCTGCTCCGCAAGAAGAGAAGGAAGCTGGTGAAGAAAAACAGACCATCATCGTTGAAGATATCGTGATGCCTGTTAACGGAGAATTGGTTGATATTTCGACTGTTCCTGATCCGGTATTTGCAGAACGTATGACAGGAGACGGCTTTGCTGTCGTGCCAAATGATGGAACGATTGTGTCACCTGTATATGGTAAAGTATTCAATGTATTCCCAAGCAAGCATGCCATTGGTATCCAATCTGACAGCGGTAAGGAAGTGCTTGTTCATATCGGGGTGAACACAGTAAAGCTTAAAGGCCAAGGATTTGACGTTTTGGTGAACGAAGGCGATCTTGTGTCAGCCGGTCAACCGATTATGAAAGTAGACCTGGAATACGTGAAGGCAAACGCAAAATCCATCATCTCACCAGTCATTTTTACCAACCTTCCAGAAGGTTCTTCGGTAACTTTAAACAAAACTGGAGTATTGAAGGCTGGCGAAGATGGTATAATTACGATAAAATAAATTCTATGTGTTTCGGATTCGTTATGAGGCGGCTTAGGTCGCCTCACATCGACCCGGTTTCACTACACGTATACTGCGTGTAAACAAATATTATCCATTAGGAAAGTGGGAGGAACAATTATGCAAACAACTTTTAGAATTACAGATGAAGACGGTATCCATGCACGTCCTGCAACTGCGCTGGTAAATACAGCTAACAAATTCAGCGGTGCTGAATCTTTTGCCGAAGCTAACGGTAAAAAAGTAACTTTGAAATCCATTCTGGGTGTATTGTCTCTTGGTCTGGAACAAGGCGATACCATCAACATCATCTGTGAAGGCGCTGAAGCTGCTGACGCTCTTAAAGCTCTTGAAAATGTAATCGTTAACGAAGGGCTGGGCGAAATTCATGCTTAAAATTTCCGGGATTGCCGCTTCGGCAGGCATCGCCATTGCCCGGGCGTTTATCTTGGAGCATCCGAATTACGCTGTAGAGAGACGCGCGGTTGGTGATGCTGAAGCTGAAATTGCAAGATTGGATGCGGCTTTAGTAGAATCTCAAACTGAATTGGAAGCGATTAAGGAGAAAACTTTACAGGAACTGGGCGAGAAAAAAGCAGAGATTTTTGCTTCTCACCTGTTGATCCTGAATGATCCTGAACTGATCGATCCGGTTAAAGCTAAGATCAGAGACGAGCAGCTTAATGCTGACTATGCTCTGAACGAAGTAGCTACACAGTTTATTTCCATGTTCGAAAACATGAAAAGTGCTTATTTGCAAGAACGCGCATCGGACATGCGTGATGTAACCAAGCGGATCCTGAATCACCTGCTTGGTGTTCATTTTGTCAGTCCTGCAGAAATTGCCGAAGAAACGATTGTACTTGCAGAAGATTTGACACCTTCCGACACAGCTCAGCTGAATCGCGAATTTGTTAAAGGTTTTGCAACCAACATCGGCGGACGTACTTCGCACTCGGCTATTATGGCTCGTTCACTTGAAATTCCTGCGGTTGTAGGAACGAAAAATATATTGTCCCAAGCTAAAAGCGGCGATTTGATTATCGTCGATGGTCTGGATGGTCACGTATTTGTGAACCCTTCCGAAGAGATCGTTGCGGAATACCAGGCTAAACAGGTGGCATACGACAAGCAACGCGAAGAGTGGCGCAAGCTGCGCGGCGAAGCTACAATTTCCGTCGATGGTGTGCATGTCGAACTGGCAGCCAATATCGGTACGCCTAACGATGTAGCTGGCGTTTTGGATAACGGTGGCGAAGGCGTTGGCCTGTATCGTACTGAATTCTTGTATATGGGACGCGATAAGCTTCCATCCGAAGAAGTACAGTACACAGCATACAAAACCGTTCTGGAAAGAATGGAAGGCAAACCGGTTGTAGTCCGCACGTTGGACATCGGTGGCGACAAAGAGCTTCCTTATCTGGATCTGCCGAAGGAAATGAATCCATTCCTCGGATTCCGTGCTATTCGTCTGTGTCTGGATCGTCAGGATATTTTCCGTACTCAATTGCGTGCTTTGCTGCGGGCAAGTGTACACGGTAACCTGCGGATCATGTTCCCAATGATTGCTACACTGAACGAATTCCGTGAATCCAAAGCTGTGTTGCTGGAGGAAAAGGAAAAGTTGGTAGCCGAGGGTGTAGCTGTATCTGAAGAAATTCAGTTGGGCATCATGGTAGAAATTCCTTCTACAGCAGTATTGGCTGACCAATTCGCAAAAGAGGTTGATTTCTTCAGTATCGGTACGAACGATCTGATTCAGTACACAATGGCAGCGGATCGTATGAACGAGCGGGTTTCTTACCTGTATCAACCATATAACCCATCCATTCTGCGTCTGGTGAAAATGGTTATTGATGCCGCTCACCGTGAAGGACGTTGGGCAGGTATGTGCGGCGAAATGGCAGGGGATACAACAGCAATTCCATTGCTGCTGGGTCTGGGACTCGATGAGTTCAGCATGAGCGCTACTTCCATTCTGCCAGCACGCAGTCAAATTTCGAAATTGTCCCGCGCGGACATGGAGAAACTGGCTGCAAAAGCTTTGGACATGCAAACAGCCGAGCAGGTTGTTGAATTGGTTCAAAGCATTGAAGGCTAAGGAAGGGTATTACATTTTCAAAGGTTATATCTTTTTCCAACAAAAATTGCTGTCTACATACAGCGGCCGGTATCTAACAGATACCGGCTTTTTTGTATACCATAGAGTTGGAGTTTGCTTTTAGCTGCATGAGCAATTCAATATCGGCTTGCGAGCTGCGGTTGCTTCGTCCAGTCGCGTGACCGGAGTGGTATATGGAGCATTTAGCACCAATTCAGGCGTTTCCTCCGCTTCCCGCGAAATTTGAATCATGGTGTCGATGAAGGCATCAAGCGTCTCCTTGCTTTCCGTTTCTGTCGGCTCGATCATGATACATTCCTCTACATTCAGCGGGAAATAAATCGTAGGCGGATGGTAGCCGAAATCGAGCAATCGCTTGGCAACATCAAGCGTACGCACTCCGAATTTCTTCAAGCCGCGCCCGGACATCACAAATTCGTGCTTGCAATACCCCGGATAAGGGATGTCAAAATGCGGAGCCAATCGGTGCATCATATAATTGGCATTCAGTACGGCACATTCGGATACCCGCTTCAAGCCGTCAGGACCATAGCTGCGGATATAGGCATAGGCACGAACGAGAATGCCGAAGTTGCCGTAAAAGGCCTTGACCCGTCCGATAGAATCTCCCTGTTCTCGGTCCCAGTGGTACGTTCCCTGTGGATCACGCACGACAAGCGGCTTGGGCAAATATGGAATGAGCCGTTGCTTTACCCCGACAGGTCCCGCGCCGGGCCCGCCTCCGCCATGTGGGGTACTCATCGTTTTGTGCAAATTGAGATGCACCACGTCAAAGCCCATATCCCCGGGGCGGGTGATCCCCATAATGGCGTTGGAGTTCGCGCCGTCATAGTAGAGCAGGCCACCTGCTTTATGCACAATCGCGGCAATGTCAGCGATTTGCTTCTCGAACAGCCCGAGCGTGTTCGGGTTGGTCAGCATAAGCGCAGCGGTGTCATTGCCTACGGCTTGACGCAGCGCGTCCAGATCCACCAGCCCCTGCGGTGTGGAGGGGAGGGTGATCGTTTCGAAGCCTGCCACAGCGGCGCTGGCGGGGTTCGTTCCGTGCGAGGAATCCGGCACGAGCACCTTGGTACGCCGCTCACCACGCGCTTCGTGGTAGGAGCGGATCATCATCAGCCCGGTCCATTCGCCATGGGCGCCCGCGGCGGGCTGAAGGGTGACGGCATCCATGCCGGTTAACGCGGCCAGATCGCTTTGAAGCGTATGGAGCAGTGCCATGGCTCCCTGGATGCTGTCCTCTGGCTGGTACGGATGGATTTTGGCGAAGCCTGCATAACGGGCGACATCCTCGTTTACCTTGGGGTTGTATTTCATCGTACAGGAGCCGAGCGGATAAAATCCGTTGTCCACGCCAAAATTGCGCCGTGACAGTGCGGTATAATGTCGAATTACGTCTACTTCGTATACCTCGGGCAATGCCGCAGGCTCGCTACGCTGCGCATAATCCGGCAAAAGCTCTGCCACCGGACGGCGGGGAACATCGCATTCGGGCAGGGAATAGGCGATACGGCCCGGTCTGCTCAATTCAAAAATGAGCGCCTGATCATGCTCTTTCATCTGATTTCGACTGGATTCGACTTCTGGATTCGGTATACCCTGATCTTGTCCGGTGGTGTGTGTCATAGCAATCCCCCCAAGATGTGTACGAATTGATCGATCTCTTCCTTTGTTCGTTGCTCTGTCACGGCAATCAGCATGTGACCTGCATATTCCTCATAATCCCGGCCCAAATCGTAGCCGCCGATAAATCCGGCAGCAAGCAATCCGGCTTGCAGTTTATTCATATCGGTACCCTCAGGTAACCGCAGGGTAAACTCGTTAAAGGTGGGTGCAGTAAAGGAGGCAGTCACGCCCTTCAAGCCGAGTAGTTGCTCCAATGCGTAACGGCTTTTGTGCAAGTTTAGCTCGGCTACTTCCGCGATGCCCTGTCTACCCATGACGGACAAATACACAGAGGCGGATAAGGCGAGCAACGCCTGATTGGAGCATATGTTAGAGGTGGCCTTTTCCCGGCGGATATGCTGCTCCCGTGCCTGTAAGGTCAGCACGAAGCCGCGTTTACCGTTGCGATCTGTGGTCTGGCCCACTATACGTCCGGGGATACGGCGCATATGCGCCTGAGAAACGGCAAAGTAACCACAGGTTGGGCCCCCGAGGGAGGAGGAGATGCCGAGCGGCTGCGCGTCTCCTACGACAATATCCGCGCCCTGCTTACCAGGTGCTTCCAGCAAGCCCAGCGCCAGCGGATTGGCGCTGACAACCATAAGACCCTTGTGGGCATGGACCAGGTCAGCCATCGGCTTCAGATTTTCCACGGCCCCGAAAAAATTAGGGCTTTGGACCAAAACAGCCGCCGTCTGTTCCGATATGGCTGCCGCTAATGCTTTCACGTCGGTTATACCGTTTACACAGTCGATCTCCACGACATCCAAATCCAGCCCGCGTGCATAGGCGGCCAACACCTGACGTGACTCCGGATGGACGGTCCGCGATACGATAAGCTGCTTGCGGCGGGTGGCAGCGGCAGCTAATGAGCCTGCTTCTGCCAGCGCAGTCGCTCCATCATACATGCTGGCATTGGCTACAGCCATGCCTGTTAATTCGCATATATACGATTGGAATTCGAAGATGGCTTGCAGCTCGCCCTGGCTTACCTCCGGCTGATAAGGAGTGTAGGCCGTATAAAATTCCGAGCGCGAAGTGATATGCTGGATGACAGACGGAATATGATGATCGTAAATCCCTGCGCCGAGAAAGCTGGCGTGCGTGTCTGTATTGGCATTTTGCCCGGCCAGTCCTGATAAGTGGCGGGTTAAGGCTCTTTCGTCTAACCGAGAAGACAGGGGCAGCTCCCCCTTATACCGGATCGCCTCAGGAATATCGCTGAATAAATCGTCGATGGACGATGCGCCGACCACGCGCAGCATTTCAGCTTGATCCTGCTCGGTCATAGGAAGATAACGATGCTGTTTCATTGGGTCTGGCTCCTTTCAACCAACAAGATCGTAAAAACGTAAAATGATTAACAAATGATTAATAAACGATTGCCAACTGGGCAGCGGTTAGTAACTTATCACGATAGTTATAGTAAGACGAGCGTTTAAATCAGTGTGGACGTTTATAAAAGGGTGTGGCTACCACCTCGGCGCGCAGGCGCTTGCCACGAATCTCGACCTCCAGCGGCGTGGATAGGGAACTAAAACGACTGTCCACCAGAGCCAAACCCAGATTACGTTTTAAGGTGGGCGACTGGGTTCCAGTTGTGACCTCGCCAATTTGCTGTCCTTCCGCGAACACGGGGTAATGGGCACGCGGGATGCCACGGTCAAGCATTTCCAGTCCGATCAGCTTGCGTGGAATACCTTGTTCTTTCTGACGTTGCAGGGCCTCTCTGCCGATAAAATCTCCCTTATTCAGCTTGACAAAGAAGCCTAAACCAGCTTCCAGTGGCGAAATGGTAGCGGACAACTCCTGTCCGTACAGCGGTAGCCGCGCCTCGAAGCGCAGCGTATCCCGGGCTCCAAGTCCGGCGGGAACCAGACCATACGGCTCACCGATGCGAAGCAATCCGTCCCACACTGCCGGTGCATCCGCTGCGGGCACATAAAATTCAAAACCATCTTCCCCCGTGTAACCGGTGCGGGAGACGAGTGCTTTTGCCCCGAACAATTGCACATCCTCATTGAATCGGAAGGATGCCAGCTTCGTAATGTCCGTGTCTGTCATTGCTGCGGCAATACGAGCAGCTTCAGGTCCTTGCAATGCCAGCAGTGCTACCGCATCTGATACGTTTTCCAGATGAACGGATGCAGGAGCATGACGAAGCAGCCAATCCCAATCCTTGTCAATGTTGGAGGCATTCACAACGAGCATGTAACGCTCCGGCCCTTTACAGTAAACAAGCAGGTCGTCTACTACACCTCCATCCGGGTAACACAGGAGCGAGTATTGGGCTTGACCTGGCTCCAACTGACTGACATCGTTCGTCGTCACCTGTTGCAGAAATGCTTCGGCTTCCTGGCCCTCGACCAAGAATTCACCCATATGCGATACATCGAATAATCCTGCACGTTGCCGGACGGCCTCATGTTCCTTTTGAATGCCACTGAACTGTACAGGCAGCTCCCAGCCGCCAAAATCAATGCAACGAACCCCCGACAGTGTGCTGTAGGATGAATGCAGCGGCGTTTTTCGCAAGTTAGTCATTTTTCCACTCCTATCCGGTGTGATCGGCTAAACAAAAAGACAGGCCGAAAAAAACGTATGGACGGCAGTCCACACACTTTTTTTCAGCTCTGTCCTTGATACCTGAGAGTTACCCCGGTGCGTACCAGGTTTCCCCTTGGGTGATCCGCCTGTATGGCGAATGCTCTCCAGAGATGCGTCCGGCAGAGGTCCTTTTGCCTGAGAGATTCACCTGCGGTGCAGGTTTACTCCTTCGGCGCTACCCTTGGATCAGCTATACGTCATCCGGTGCTGCCGGTTGGTTACAGCTTGATCCGACTCGCTTGCTGCCTTGTTTTACAGGTGGCAACAGCGATGCGAGTGTTGGCAGTCTCTCCCTCCACGTTCATCCGCGTTTACAATTATTAGGTGTTTCCAAAAGCACTTGTTATAACCCATTAATACGCAAATTTATTCGAAATGTCAACAAAAATGTCATGAAAAACATTATTAAAAACATTTTATTCATAAATAAGGATATGTAAGCGTTTGTTATAATCTGTCGTATTTTTAGTTAGAAAGATATATGGAGTAATGTGAAATATTTTTGTTAGTATTATTGACATCATAGTTCTAGTTGTCATAATCTTAACCTGTCATAGATGGGTAGGCGAAACGATGTAATCCATATGAAAGCGAGGCGGAGCAGGATGAGTGAAGTGAAGCAGCAATTGTGGTACACGGAAGAACATGAATGGGTTCAGCGCACAGAGGATGGAACGGTACGAATCGGTATTACGGACTTTGCACAGCATCAACTGGGCGATATCGTTTTTGTGGAGCTGCCTGGAGAGGGAGCAGCGATTGAGCAGGGGGCGGAGATTGGTACTATTGAATCGGTAAAGACAGTATCCGACCTGTTCGCTCCAGTAACGGGAACGGTGTTGAAGGTGAATGAAGCGCTGGAAATTACACCTGAGCTGGTAAACGAATCGCCCTACCAAAAAGGCTGGATGATCGAAGTGGAGCTTGGAGGAGATGTAGAGGAAGCATTAAGCAAGCTGCTGTCTGCGGATCAGTACGAGCAGTTGACTGCCAATGAGTAATAATGGGGCAATGTAGATTGGATAATTGAATAAGGGCGGCGTTTGTCCGCTCGATTTTGTATAAAAATAGTCGCGATGAATTGGCATAGCGGCTATTTTTGCTGTCTTTTTTTACAAACGTAATTACGTTCTTTTCTCTTGTTTAGAGGATAGACCTCATACATAAATTGTACCGATGACAGGATGGTTTTTCGACTAAATACTCGTGTTACAGGCCATATTAAGAGGAATTATGCAGAATGATTTCGCGCCTGTTTATCTTAAATTTAAATGTTGTCATCAACGTTCATGACGAAAGTACGTTTTCATTTCGTTGATGAAGATAGCGTTGTCATTTAGTATGAATTTTAAGAAAAGGTAGTGATGCTTATTACCTGAGTATTTTGCAGCAATCCCAAGAGCGATTTCAAATTAGCAATAGATAGATCGAAACGGTTTAGTTCGTCTATCTATTGTACTTTCGAGCGTTGGGAATCGAATGATGCAAAATGCTGACCTATAAGGAGGATATGAATATGAGCACAGTGGACACAAAGTCCAGTTCAAACGGAGGAGCGCGCGTTGCCGTACAGCGTTTTGGTCGTTTTCTCAGTGGTATGGTTATGCCCAATATGGGGGCCTTTATCGCGTGGGGATTGATCACGGCACTCTTTATTCCGACCGGATGGTTCCCAAATGAGGGGTTTGCACAACTGGTTGATCCGATGAAAAATTATTTGCTGCCGCTGCTGATCGGTTATACGGGTGGCACAATGATTCACGGACAGCGCGGAGGTGTGATCGGGGCCATTATGACGATGGGTGTCATTGTCGGGTCGGACATTCCGATGTTCCTCGGCGCGATGGTAGCTGGTCCGCTAGCTGCATGGATATTGAAGAAATTCGACAAAGCGATTGACGGCAAAGTTAAATCAGGCTTTGAAATGCTGGTCAATAACTTCTCGGCAGGGATTATCGGGGCGATTTTAGCGTTGCTTGCCCATGTGGCAATCGGCCCGGTAGTACAAATCATCAGTCAAGTGTTGTCAGCAGGGGTACAGTTCCTCGTGAACGCAGGGCTGTTGCCGCTCGTCAATCTCATTATTGAGCCCGGAAAAGTATTGTTTTTAAACAACGCGCTGAACCACGGAGTATTGAGTCCGATTGCGCTGGAGGAAGCTTCAAGAACAGGCAAATCCGTTTTGTTCATGCTGGAATCCAACCCTGGACCGGGGCTCGGTATTTTGCTGGCTTACTGCCTGTTTGGTAAAGGTTCTGCGAAGTCGTCGGCTCCCGGTGCGGTCATCATTCACTTTTTCGGCGGGATTCATGAAATTTATTTCCCTTATATTTTGATGAAGCCGATTCTGATTCTTGCTGCTATAGCAGGGGGCATGGTGGGAACGTTCTGTTTCATGCTGACAGGTGCCGGACTGGTTGCAGCTCCTTCACCGGGCAGTATCATTGCTTATTTCCTGATGACGCCAAAAGGTGGATATTTGCCAATGCTGAGCGGTGTGATCGCTGCTGCGGTCGTATCGTTTGCTGTTGCTGCTGTGTTACTCAAGACAGGTAAGCAAAAAGAAGAGGATCTTGAGGAAGCGGCATCCCGCATGAAGGATATGAAAACTCAAAGCAAGGGTGCAAGCGAAAACGCTACTGTAACGGAAGATAACCGCGAAGCTGATCGTGCTGCGGAGATTGCCGAAGTTCAAACGGTCAAGGATAAATCAGATGTGAACAAGATCGTCTTTTCCTGTGATGCAGGTATGGGCTCAAGCGCTATGGGCGCCTCGATTTTACGCAAAAAAATGAAGCAGGCGGGTGTGGACGTTACAGTAACGAACACGGCAATCAGTGAGATTCCGCAGGATGCAGATATTGTCATTACGCAAAAAACGTTGACAGACCGGGCTAAAACGGTAGCTCCGAATGCCGAGCACATTTCCATTGACAATTTCCTGAAGAGCCCTGAATACGAAGCGCTGGTGGAACGTCTGAAATCCGATTCTTAATCCACCGTAGTAGTCAGGCCGCCTGTGTGCAGTAGGTATGTTCTGCGGAGGGGATGAGCTTGGGAAGGAACGGTATGCGCTTATGAATATTACGAAACGACAACGTGACATCGTGGAATATCTTCTGGAGCAGTCCAAAGAGGTAACTGCCGGGGAAATTGCCGAGAAGATCAATGTCAGCACAAGGACAGTTCACCGGGAACTCAGTGCAGTCGAGCATTGGTTAGCGGCTCATGAGGTAAAGCTGGAGAAAAAATCAGGGATTGGAATCTATGTGGATGCCGACTCAGATCAGCTTGTATGTCTGCGGGAGCAATTGATGCATACGAAGTCGGACGAATATTCGGCTGAGGAAAGAAAGATCGTGGTTCTCTGTATGCTGCTGGATACACAGGAGCCGATCAAGCTGCTGGCGCTGGCTTCTGATTTGAAGGTTACGGTAACTACTGTCAGTCATGATCTGGACGAATTGCAAGACTGGATCGGGGAACGGGGACTCGTGCTTGTGCGCAGACGCGGGTACGGCGTCGAGATTACAGGCAGGGAGACAGACAAAAGACGGGCGATTTCCGAGCTGGCTCTCGAAAATTTGGACGAATCGGATCTGTTTTCCAGCCGAGAAGAACCCCGCCCCTTAACGCGTGTCGCCGATAAGCTGCTGGAGATGATTGGCAGAGAGAACCTGCTGACCGTGGAAAATGCCCTCTGGCAGCCCCATGAGAAATGGCTGGAAAACATGGTGGAAAGCAAATATATGGAGCTGCTGATTCAAATTTGCGTTTCGTTGGCACGTTTGCGACTCGGATACGTTGTGGATCATCGTCTCTCGTATTCGAAAACGGATTCGGATGAGAATGTCGTGCTGCGTACAGCTATGGTGGAACGCATATGCACAGAGTTGTCAGAGGCGCTGGATATTGAATTTCCGGAGCCGGAACGATCTTATTTCAGAATGCTGTTTCGTGATGCCGAGGATCATTCTACCCGGCTACTGCCGTTGGATGATCTCGTACTGTTGGAGTCGGTTCATGAGTTGATTCGTCGCGTGGAGGAAGAGACAGGCACGCCATTGGCAGAGGATCGGGTTCTGCGTGAAGGACTGATTGCACATATGGCTCCGGTACTCAAACGTCTGAAGGAAGGCAGATCCATCCGTAATCCCCTGCTTCAGCAAATCCGCAAGGATTACGGCAGCTTGTTCGACTCGGTGAAGAAGGCTGCGGCGGACATGACAGAAATGGAAGTGCCGGATGAAGAAATCGGATTTCTCGTCATGCATTTCGGCGCTTCGCTGGAGCGGCTACGGCAATTGCGGCGGGAGGTGCGTGCCATCGTCGTCTGCACGAGCGGCATTGGATCATCCAGGCTGCTGGCTACAAGGCTCGCCAAGGAGCTGCCACAGATCAAAATCGTGGATAGGGCCTCATGGTACGAGGCAGCGCGGATTCCGAAAGAGGATTATGATCTGATCATTTCGACGGTGGAGCTACCGCTTGAACCGGATCGTTACCTCAAGATCAGCCCGTTGCTGACGCAGGAGGAGAGTGACCGCCTGCGTCATTTTATCCAGCATATTACACTCAAGCATCCCCATAATCAGCAGCAGGAACAGGCCGTTCAGCCCGGTCAGGGCATGGAGTGGCTCACTGGGCTGCGGAAAAGTCTCGAGGAAATTGTACACATTGTGCAGCAATTTCAAGTGTATCCGCTGGAAAATCAGGGGATGGATATACGGGCTACCGTACAGGCTATCTGCATGCTGGAGGCGGGGCGGGGAAACGTCACAGAGCCTACTGCCATTGCTGCACAGCTCATGGAGAGAGAGAGCCAAGGGAGTCAGGTTATCCCTGATACCTCCATTGCTTTAGTCCATACGCGTAGCCACTATATCCGCCAGCCTTCGCTTACCTTGTATAAGCTGGCAGAGCCACTGCTGGGGGATGCAGGCGAACAGGTAGATTGCGTGCTGCTTATGCTGGGACCTCGCGAGCTGCCGAGAGAAAGCTTGGAGGTATTGAGCGAGATTAGTGCATTACTGTTGCAGGAAGACATGGTTACGCTACTGAAACACGGCAGCCGTGAGCATATCGCCAATTATATATCGAGTGAACTGGCTGAATTTTTTCACAGTAAATTAGGGACAGGGAGGAACCTACCGTGAGCATTATGACGATAGACAAAGTAAAAATGAACGCAACCGCCAAAAACAAATACGAGGCGATTCGCATGGCTGGACAAATCCTGCTGGATGCCGGACATATTACAAGTGAGTACATTGACAAGATGCTGGAACGCGAGGAGATCGTGTCTACCTATATCGGGAACGGGCTGGCTATTCCTCATGGCACGAAGGAATCCAAGACGTTCATTCAATCGACAGGAATCTCGATCATTCAGTTCCCGCAAGGTGTGGATTTTGGGGAAGAAAAAGCATACATGGTGATCGGCATCGCAGCACAAGGCGGCGATCATATGGAGATTTTGACGAGTATCGCTGTGGTGTGTGCGGAGGAAGAAAATATGGAGAAACTTCGCAACGCAGTGACCCCTCAGGAAATTATGGATCTGTTCGAAAGCGAGATGGAACTATGAGAGCCGTCCACTTTGGAGCAGGGAATATCGGTCGCGGCTTTATCGGATTGATTCTGTCGCGTGCAGGCTATGAGGTTGTCTTTTCGGATGTTAACGACACCCTTGTATCCGAGTTACGCCGCCGCAAGCAATACACTGTAGAGCTGGCGAATGATACCAAGGATACGGAGATGGTCACGAATGTAACCGCGATTGATGGCAAAGATGCAGCGGCTGTAGCAGACGCGGTAGACCACGCTGATCTGGTAACGACTGCGGTGGGTGTCAGCATCCTCAAGCATATCGCGACAGGCATTGCCGAGGGGATTAAGAGGCGGGTAGAGCGTGGCGCAGCGCCGCTACATGTGATCGCCTGCGAAAATGCAATCGGAGGCAGCGCCCAACTGAAAGAGCATGTTTTTGCGCTACTGGATGAGGCGACTCGTGCCAAGGCAGAGGCTTCGGTGTATTTTCCAAATGCTGCTGTAGACCGGATTGTGCCGATCCAGCATCATGAGGACCCGTTGCATGTCCAGGTAGAGCCCTTTTACGAGTGGGTGGTGGATCGTTCGCAAATGGCCCCTGACCATGAAGAGATTGAAGGTATCCTATACGTGCAGGATCTGGAGCCTTATATTGAACGCAAGCTGTTTACGGTGAATACGGGGCATTGTGTGGCGGCCTATCTTGGTTATAACGCGGGTTATGCTACCATTCAGGAAGCCATGAAGGATAACAAGGTGGTGGATTCGATACAAGGGGCACTGGAGGAAACAGGGGCGGTGCTTGTGAAGCGCTTCGGTTTGGATCAGGGGGAGCATAAGAAGTACATCTCCAAAATTTTGGATCGGTTCCGCAACCCTAATCTGACAGACGAGGTCACTCGGGTCGGACGTTCACCGTTACGGAAGCTGTCTCCCAATGACCGTCTTGTACGTCCGGCACTGCAAGCGGAGGATTATGGCATCCCGACGGATCATCTGGCGTTAGGAATGGCTGCTGCCTGTAAATTTGATATTGCGGAGGACCCCGAGGCAGTCGAGCTCCAGCAGGTGATCCGCAGCGAAGGACTGGGAGTGGCGCTCACACGCTATACATCCATACCGGCAGATCACCCGCTACACCGGCAGGTAATGGAGCAATATGATATTATAAGTTCATAAAACAACGAAATAATGCGCGTTATTTTCGATAATCCTCTTGAAGACAAAACATCCACATCAACATTAACGTGTTCTGTAGGGATGTGCTTCAAGAGGATTTTTATATGCGTGATTTACATCACATAACAACCTGTCTAAATTGGTTATATTGATAATGATTATCATTATCTACAAAACGGAGTCATCATCATATCTATTTAGGGAGGATTACAGTGAAACCGATCTATGTTACCTTAGGGTTTCTATTTTTGGCGCTTGGAGTGATTGGCGTGGTGGTACCGTTGCTGCCGACTACGCCGTTTTTGCTACTGGCAGCCTTTTTCTTTATGCGGGGGTCTGAACGGATTCACCAATGGTTTTCGAATACCTCTTTGTACCATAAGCATCTGGAAAGCTTCGTCCAAACGAGATCGTTGAAGCTGTCCACGAAAATCACGACTCTGGGATTGGCGTCAGCTATGCTCATTACCGGCTTTATTTTAACCCCCCCAGTGTGGGCCAAAGTGATTATCGCGTTGGTCATCCTCTTCAAATATTATTACTTTATATTCCGGGTCGGAACGGTGAGAGGCACTACAGGGGAAACTCCATCCCCGACTCCATCTGTAGCTGCACTTGCTGATACCACGAAGAAAAGGTCTAAAATGGTCGACAGCCGTCTGCTCGGTCTGGTGGAGCATTCCCGAAAATATATCGTTTTGAGTGTGCTTGTGCAGTGGATCGGTCTTTTGGGCAGTATAGCCGCTGTTTTGTCCATGTCCTTTGTTTTGCAACAGGCATGGATGGGACAAGTTACCCGTAAGCTGATTCTATCTGTGACGGCCATTGTCATTGCTGCGATTGTAGTCCGATGCTTGTGCAATTATGCAGCCAGTATGCTGTCCTATCGGGCCTCCGTGAATGCCAAAAAAACGCTGCGCTCGCAAATTTACGGCAAGCTGCTGAAGCTGGGGCCGGCGTATACGGATCATACCTCCACGTCGGGGGTTATTCAGGTTGCTGTCGAAGGAGTGGAGCAGCTTGAAACCTATTTTGGCAGATACATGCCCCAGTTATTTTACAGTCTGCTTGCACCCGTAACGTTGTTTATCACACTATCCTTTGTCAGCTTCAAGGCTGCTATTATTCTGTTGATCTGCGTTCCGCTGATTCCGGTGTCGATTATAGTCATTATGAGAATGGCTAAAAAGCTGTTTCGAAAATATTGGGGCAGCTATGTCAATCTGGGGCACAGCTTTTTGGAAAATGTACAGGGCCTGACCACGCTTAAAATATACGGGACAGACCAGGAGAAACATCAGGAAATGAACACGGCGGCCGAGGATTTTCGCAAAATGACAATGAAAGTACTGACCATGCAACTTAACTCGGTGGCAGTCATGGACCTTATCGCATTTGGCGGTGCCGCTGCTGGTGTTCTGGTCGCAGTGAGCGAATATTCGGCTGGTCATATCGGCTTGGCGGGAGCGCTGATTATTGTGCTGCTATCGGCGGAGTTTTTCATCCCGTTGCGCCTGCTGGGCTCTTACTTTCATATCGCCATGAACGGGATGGCAGCGAGTGACAAAATATTTCAAATTCTGAGTACAGAGGAACTGGTACAAGGAAAAGAAAGCATCGAGACTACCGATATTCGACTGGATCAGGTGAATTTTGCCTACGACGAAAGGGACACCCTGCGAAATATATCTATGGAAATTCCTCAGGGCAGTTTTGTTTCCATTGTCGGGGAATCTGGCTCTGGTAAAAGTACAGTAGCCGGATTAATCGTTGGTCATCATGAGGGTTATCAAGGAAGTCTGACCGTTGGAGGAACCGAGCTTGCCGCCATTTCAGAAGAAAGCCGCATGCGGCATATGACTTGGATCGGTTTCAACAGCTATATTTTCAAGGGTACGGTCGCAGCTAATTTGAAAATGGGCAATGAGCACGCGGATGAGGAACAAATGCTGGAAGCCTTGCGACAAGTAAAGCTGTATGACTTTGTTCTCTCACAGGGAGGGCTGGAAGTAGAGCTGGAGGAGCAAGGAGCGAACCTGTCAGGAGGACAACGCCAACGGATAGCGCTGGCAAGAGCGCTGCTGCATGATAGTAGCGTGTACATTTTTGATGAGGCTACCTCTAACATAGACAGTGAGAGCGAGGAAGGTATTATGGAGGTTATACATGCGTTGGCAGGCAGAAAAACCATTATTCTCATCTCGCATAGACTGGAAAATGTTGCCCAATCCGACCGTATTTATGTGCTGCAAAACGGCTTGGTGGCAGAATCGGGAACGCATCATGAGCTGTTGAGCCAGCAGGGACATTATGCGGAGATGTATCTCAGTCAACACCGGGTAGAGCAGTTTGTAAAAGGGGGTGCTGTATATGCGTAGACACGGATTACGGATCATGGCCCAATTACTGGTACTGGCCGGGCCTCTTTTACCAGTGCTACTCATAACGATTGTTACAGGAGTGCTTGGATTTGCTTGTGCTATTGGCATTATTGTCTATGGAGCCCTTGCCCTGCTTACAGCAACGGGCATCACGACAGGCTACAGTATGACGTTTCTGCTCACGGCCATCGTGATTTGTGCTGTACTGCGTGGGGTGTTCCGTTATGGCGAGCAAATGAGTGGTCATTACCTCGCCTTCAAACTGCTGGCTGTGCTGCGTGACAAGGTGCTTCAAGCCCTGCGCAGACTGGCCCCAGCCAAGCTCGAAGGCAAGGACAAAGGAAATCTGATCTCGCTGATTACGAGTGATATTGAGCTGCTGGAAGTGTTTTATGCACACACGATAGCGCCTGTTATGATCGGCATCATCATTTCACTGCTAATGGTATTCTTTATCGGTTCTCATGAGCCTCTATTAGGCTGGCTCGCTGCGCTTGCTTACATCACAGTCGGCCTGTTCATTCCCTTGTTAACGTCACGTATGGGCAGACGGCAGGGTATGGAATACCGGAGCAGCTTCGGTAAGCTGAGCAGTTATTTTCTGGACAGCCTGCGTGGCATGAAAGAAATCGTGCAATACGGACACGGGGAACAACGACTGACAGAAATTAACCGTCGTACGGATCAATTGGATGCCAAGCAGAAGAGCTTGAAGCATCATGAAGGTATCACAAGAGCGATAACGGATGCGGCGGTCGTGGGATTTTCATTTCTGATGCTGCTGGCTGGATTGTATGGTATGTCCAAGTTGCAGGTCAGCTTTACAGGGATGCTTGTTTCTGTCATTGCCCTGTTTAGCTCGTTTGGCCCAGTAGTTGCGCTTAGCAATTTATCCAACAATCTGCTTCAAACGCTGGCGAGCGGGGAACGAGTGCTGAGTCTGCTGGAGGAAACCCCGGAGGTCGAGGAAAATTTCGGGGGAATGAGTGTTGCCTTTACCGGGGCGCAGGTGGACAAGATAACTTTTGCGTATGAGGGTCAGACGGTGCTGGATAATGTAAGTCTTACCATCCCGCACAAGCGGATTACAGGTATTCAGGGGAAAAGCGGCTCCGGCAAGTCCACTTTGCTCAAGCTGCTGATGCGATTCAGGGACCCGCAGCAGGGCGGGATTTTGCTGTCTGGACATGATTTGAAGGAAATCGGAACGAAGCATTTGAGAGGTCTGCAAAGCTATGTGGATCAGGATACGTTCCTGTTTGATGATACGATTGCGGCCAATATTAAAATTGGAAAACCTGATGCTACGCATAAGCAGGTTGTGGAAGCAGCCCGCAGGGCGTCGGTGCATGATTTTATTATGACCTTGCCTCAAGGATATGACAGCCGTGTCGGAGAATTGGGGGACAGGCTGTCCGGTGGTGAACGTCAGCGGCTGGGGCTGGCCAGAGCCTTCGTTCATGATGCTCCGCTCCTGCTGCTCGATGAGCCTACCAGCAATTTGGACAGCCTGAACGAAGCGATCATCTTAAAATCGTTAAAAGAACAGCAGCAGGATAAAACGATTGTCCTTGTTTCCCACCGAAGCTCCACCATGCGGATCGCAGACGATCTGTTTCAGATGGATAACCGTAGGCTGTCCTGATTTTTTGGCCGTTTTTAGCGTGTATGTGAAGGGTTAAAGGGAATTATATATGGTGCTTGGAGGGCTGCTGCTGTAGCCTGTTCATAGTTTTGTCATAAAATGGAGTGTGCGTGTGAAATGAAAGCAGCATCCGTATTTGAAATCATCCGACTTTTCAAGCTTGTCTTATTTTGATAGCCTAGTAGGTAAGGATTTTTGAAAAATCCTGAGGTATATTGACAAGTCGTAAACATCATAAATGATGGATGAACAGAGGCTGAAAGCCGATGTACAGAAATGGGTGGTGAACAGGAATGTCTGATTTCAATCAACTCAAGGAGCTTGAGCACACAACATATCCCACATATGAAGGCCATGATTTGGGTCTTACTTATACGCCTGCGGGCAGCATGTTTAAAGTATGGGCACCGACTGCAAAGCAGGTCCATGTAGCGCTGTATGACAACGCTGGATTGTACGACCAGGAAGGTAACGTTCAGGACCATAGCAGTGGCCGGGAATTTCCGATGAGCCGTGATGAGCGTGGTGTATGGTCCGTAGAGCTGGAAGGGGACTGGAACAAGTATTATTACATGTACAGGCTGGAATGGGCAGACAGTACCCTTCATTATGCCGCCGACCCTTATGCGACAGCGGTATCACCCAATGGACAGCGCACGGCTATCGTTGATTTGGCTCAAACCCATCCGGACGGATGGAAAGAGGATGCTGGACCCACACTTGCCCGGGCTACGGATGCCATTATATATGAGCTTCATGTGCGTGATTTTTCAATGGATACACATTTTAATACTGGAGAAAAAGGCTTATCTGCCGCACAAGGACGGTTTGCAGCCTTTACGTATACGGGACTAAAAGATTCGGTGGGCAACAGCATCGGACTGGATCATTTGCTGGAGCTGGGCATTACACATGTCCATCTGCTTCCAGTAGCTGATTTCCATACGGTAAATGATTTTGCGGAACAGGGCACGGAATATAACTGGGGCTATGATCCCCAGCACTATAATGTGCCGGAGGGATCTTATTCTTCCAATCCGGCTGACCCGGAGGCACGTATACGGGAGTTGAAGCTGCTGGTGCAATCCCTGCATACTGCTGGCATCGGTGTCATTATGGACGTCGTGTACAACCATACTTTCTCGGTGGAAAAAGGGCCGTTCGACCCTGTTGTACCGGGTTACTATTACCGTACGGATGAGCATGGGCAGCTTTCCAACGGCTCGGGTGTGGGTAATGAGGTGGCAAGCGAACGCCCGATGGTTCGCAAGTATATCAAGGATTCGCTGCGCTATTGGGCAAAGGAATATCATATAGACGGCTTCCGTTTTGATCTGATGGGACTGATAGATACCCCGACTGTGGAGCAGCTTACACAGGAGCTTCGCTCTGAGGTTCGTCCCGATCTGCTTATCTATGGAGAGCCTTGGACGGGGGGAGAATCCCCGCAGCCTCTGCTGACGTTAAAAGGAACACAACGGGACAAAGGCTTTGCCGTCTTCAATGACAACTATCGTTCTGCTATTAAGGGTGACAGTGATGGTACCGCAAGTGGCTTTGCCACGGGGGCATGGGATCAGGAGGAACTGGTGCTTAAAGGTGTTTTTGGAGCTATTCATGATTTTACAGCCCAACCTTCGGAAACGGTCAATTATGTCACGGCTCACGATAATCTCAATCTGTGGGATAAAATTTTGACGGTACAGCATTTGCGGGAACGCTGCGGTTTTCCTCAATGGGAGCAGGGTCAGCCGCAGGATGGAAGAGCGGCCGAACAAGCCGTGACGGATGCAGACCCGTACCGGGAAGTGAATGAGCATGACTTGCTGGAGAATGAAACCGTACGCAAATCCTTACTGGCAAACGGCATGGTGCTAACCTCCCAGGGCATTCCCTTTATCCATGCAGGTGATGAACTGTTGCGCTCCAAATATGGAGACCATAATAGCTACCGTAGTGTGGATGTGGTGAATGCTATTCGCTGGGAGAACAAGGCGAGATTTCGTCCCGTATTTGATTACTATCAGGGGTTAATCGCTTTACGGCGCAGTCATCCGGCATTCCGGATGGATCACCGGGAGTTGGTGGAGCAGCATATGGAAGTGCTGCACAGCAGCGGGCATGTGGTAGCTTTTGCATTGAGGAACCATGCTAACGGCGATGCCTGGAATCAGATTGTGGTGATTTATAACGGCTCGGATACGGAGCAGACAATACTGCTGCCTGCGGAATCGGATCGCTGGCATGTCGTTGTGGATGCTCACGGGGCTGGAAATGAGATACGGTATGAAGTAGCAGGCCATCGTGTGACCGTTTCGCGCTGGTCGATGATGGTACTGTATGATCAGGAGGAACCCGCTCAGCCATCCTTTTTGACTGGACAGGATCAGACTAACGAGCTGGCGGAGAACGGATTGGAAGGTTCGGATGAGGGAACAGACCAAGAAATAGCAGGTCACTACGAAGAAGCGGCGTTGTATCGCACCATTGAGTTGATTTACGAGCGTGCGGATCGACAATATTCCGGTTGGAATGTGTGGGTATGGGGCACCGGATGCCGGGACGGACATGTAGAATTGAGTGAATTGGATGACGGTCGCGCAGTAGCGCGTATTCAAGTGGCTCCTCATGTGCGGCGTATCGGCTACATCGTCCGCCTCAATCAGTGGGATGCCAAGGATATTGAGGCCGATCGGTATATTGATGTAGACCTGAACCGATCTGTGATGCAGGTATTGATTCATAGTGGCAGAGAAGAATATTTGCTGCTGGTCAACGACAACCGGGCAGGATAGCTTTATTTTCAGAATTAGCATTTTTCGATTATTTCGAGAGATGCTATTTTTTTATGCAAACGTGTGTCAGTTTCAGAAAAAAGGGGTAATATAGAATTATGGACTTGTTTGGTTTTGCCAGCTTGCTGGCTTATACCTTGTAGTACAACTGGTAAACAGGCAAGATTCTTGAGGAATAATCATTTGTAAGGTAACCTGAAGGAGGTTGTATATCATGAGTTCTAATGGAGGAAGTATTCAACTGACCGCCCAGCCGAGAACAGAGAAGAAGGGTTCGGCACTTCGTGGATTGAGGTTAAAAGGACGGATTCCAGCTGTGGTTTACGGCTCTGAGCTTGAAGGAACCCCTGTACATGTTGATGCCAAAGAATTTAATAAAGTAGTCAGAACCGGACGTTCCGAGGTGTTCAACCTCACAGTAGAAGGTGGAGAAACCATTCCGGTCATCATTAAGGATTATCAGCAGCGTGACAACCAGTGGTTGCATGCCGATTTTCTGAAAATTTCCAAAAACAAGCCGCTTCGTGTGCGTGTTTCTATTGATTATCAGGGTACACCTGTAGGTACAAAAACGGGCGGTATTCTGCAAATTCAGGAAACCGAAGTCGAAGTCGAGGGTCTTCCTGCTGACCTGCCCTCTACCATTGAGGTGGATGTATCCGCACTGGATGTCGGCGACAAGCTGAGCGCAAGCGACCTGAAACTCCCTAAAGGAGTAACGTTGCATGTTCCTGAGGAAGAGCTGCTTGCTTCCATTATCGTTCCGCGTGGGGTAGAGGTGGAAAATGCTGCTGTGGCAGGTGATGCAGCTGCAACAGAAGGTACAAAAGAGGCTTCTGAAAACAAGGAGTCCTGATGCTGTATGTCATCGGATAGATGAGTGCCTTCCTGCCGAAGACGGCTATTCAAGGATAAATGTAAAATCGCTCCCTGATCAGGGGGCGATTTTTTGCGTTTACATATGTTCCAGCATTATCTAATCCCTCGATGTGTGTGTCTAATGGAGTAGGTTTTGTCGTCGCAGCGGTTATGCCGATTTTGAATATTAAAAGCTTCATCATCGGGCTAATGAGCCGAGGAATATCGCTATCAGACGGTAATCCCCGGTTTTTTGCTGATGTAGAGTTGAGAGTGTATTTCTAAAAGCTATAATTACATAGGCTGAACTAAAAAAGGTACATAGAAAAGGGAGTAGGCGGAATGGTGCTGTACAAGCGAAGCACTATCCGACTGCGCAGTGGAGCAATAGGTAACTTTTAAGCTCAGTTTATATAGATGGAAGTTGATGGTATAATTTGTGGCAGTTTAAATGCTTCATACATAGGGGGAATCACCATGATAATGGGAAGGCAAGCACCCAAACTAAAGGCTGGAGACGAGATACGCATTCTTTCGCCGTCCATAAGTTTGTCTATCGTTTCTGAGAAAAATCGTCTAATTGCCCAGCAAAAGCTGGAGCAGCTCGGATTTGTGGTAAGCTTTTCACAGAATGTGCTGGAAAGCGATGATTTTACATCTTCCTCAATAGAATCCAGAGTAGCAGATTTACACGAAGCTTTTGCCGATCCGAAGGTGAAGGGCATTTTGACTGCCATTGGAGGGTATAATGCTAATCAGCTCCTTGCCCACCTTGACTATGAACTGATTGGCGCTCATCCTAAACGGTTATGTGGTTATTCGGATATTACTGCTTTAAGTCATGCCATATATGCAAAAACGGGACTTATCACGTATGCAGGGCCTCATTTTTTGACATTTGGTATGCAGCAAGGAAATGAATACACGACGGCGTATTTTCAAAGGATGATGTTGGAAGAGGGCAGTATTCAAATCCAGCCTTCGCCAGAGTGGAGTGACGATACATGGTATTTGGATCAGGATCAACGAATCTTTCACCGCAATGTCGGGCCTTATGCGATTCACGAAGGAGAAGCATACGGTACGATTGTGGGTGGAAACCTTTGCACCCTGAATTTGTTGCAGGGAACGCCGTATATGCCGAGTCTGGAAGGAACGATTCTATTGGTTGAGGATGATTATGAAAGCTCTCCTGCTACGTTTGATCGAGATTTGCAATCATTGCTGCACCAGCCGGGATTCGATCAGGTGAGAGGAATCATCATCGGACGTTTTCAGCAGGCATCTCATATGACGGAAAAGTTGCTGCGGCAAATCATTAGCTCGAAAAAGGAACTGACCTCTATTCCGGTGATTGCAGATGCCGATTTCGGACATACCACACCGCAATTTACATATCCGATTGGCGGGAAGGCGAGTATTCGTGCCCGGAATGACATGATTGATCTTGAAATATGTGAATAGTGAGAGTGGTACAAGGCTTGATGAATGGGTTTATATTTGGGAGGAACGCATGTGAACGGCTTTTTGGAAATGCTGATGCAGCTATTTGAACGCGCAGCGTTGTTGCTGATTTGTCTATTTTTTATTACTCGTATTCCCCGGTTTAAAGAAACCTTGCAAAAGAATAGCCATTCCCCGGCAGAGCTGACGCTATTGACGATGATTTTTTGTATGTTTGCGCTGTTCGGCACCTATACCGGGATCGAAGTCGAAGGGTCGCTCGTCAATGTTCGGATTATTGCGATTATGGCGGGTGGCATCCTATTTGGACCGTGGGTCGGGATTATTACGGGTATTGTATCGGGTATTCACCGTTATCTGATTGATATCGGGGGAGTGACCTCGATTCCGTGTCTGATTACGAGTATTCTGGCAGGTGTGGTATCGGGATATATCGGGCGCCGGGTCGACCGCTCCAAGAGGTGGCTGGTCGGTATTGCCGCCGGGATGATCTGCGAAACATTGACGATGCTGCTCATTTTGGTGATGGCACAACCGTATGAGCTTGGTTTGGACATCGTTTCAAAGATCGGTTTGCCGATGATTATCGGGCAAGTCAGCGTCGGTCTAATCGTTCTGCTGATTCAGAGTGTCGAGGGGGAAAAGGAAAATATCGCGGCCAGACAGGCCAAGCTGGCACTAGATATTGCCAACAAGACGCTGCCTTATTTTCGCTCCATTAATGCCGAATCGCTGCATACCATTTGTTCGATCATTAAGGAGGATATCAAGGCGGACGCGGTGGCGATTACGGATACCAGAGATGTATTGGCCTACGTTGGTTTTGGCGAGGAACGTTATCATATCGGCGACGAGATCATTAGCGATGTGACCAAATCGACGATCCGCAGCGGTAAAATCACGATTCGCAACCATATTGCCGACGATAAAACACCTCAAATCCAGTCTCTGCTCATTATCCCGTTGGAGGAACGGGGAGAGGTGACCGGAACCCTGAAAATTTACTACCGCAAAGCTTATAAAATCACGTACCCGTTGCAAACCATGGCGATTGGCTTGTCCCAAATTATATCCACGTTAATGGAAGTATCGCGTGTGGAGCAAATTAAGGAAGCGGCGAATAAAGCCGAGTTGAAGGCGCTCCAGACTAAAATCAATCCGCATTTTCTGTTCAACGCGCTGAACGCCATTGCCTCTACGACGCGCACCAAGCCGGATAAGGCACGAGAGCTGATTATTAATTTGTCGGGATATCTGCGTTATAATTTGGAGCTGAATGATGATGTGATCGAAATTCATAAGGAGCTTCAGCAGGTGTCTGATTATGTGGAAATTGAAAAAGCCCGCTTCGGCAACCGGCTTCAGGTGGAGTATGTGATGGACGAGGTGTCCGTACGCATTCCAAGCCTTATCATTCAGCCGCTGGTTGAGAATGCGATTAATCATGGAATTCTCAAGAAAAAGGGACCGGGTACAGTGACCATTTCCGTAAAGGATCGGGGAGAAAAGGTGCGGATTTCTGTGGCAGATACAGGAGTAGGCATACGGGATGATGTCGTGGATAACCTGTATCATGATCGGGTTCCGGCCAAACAAATTGGCTTGTATAATGTGCATAGACGACTCAAGCTCATGTATGGAGAAGGGGTTATTATTCTCAAGCATGAGCAAGGCACCGAAGTTTATTTTGACATACCAAAGGAGCAGTCATGAAGGCCATCATTGTAGAAGATGAAATTCCGGCGCGTGAAGAGCTGGAGTATCTTATTCAGACCCACAGCCATATTGAAGTGACGGACAGCTTTGAGGACGGGCTGGACGTGTTCCGTTTTTTGCAGGACCATGAGACGGACGCTATTTTTCTCGATATTAACATTCCTTCTCTGGACGGGATGCTGCTGGCGCAGAACATTAGCAAATTTGCCAAAAAGCCTTATATTATTTTTACGACTGCCTATAAAGAGCATGCCGCGCAGGCTTTCGAACTGGAGGCATTTGATTACATCCTCAAGCCGTATGATGAAAAGCGGATCGCCGCCATGCTGCGCAAGCTGGAAAATGCATACGAGCAGCAGAACGTTCAGGTACAGGAGATTGCCCAACCTGCGCAGCCCCGACCTGCTGAAACCAGCACCGCTAGCGCTCCGGGCCGTATTAATCTGCTGAAAAACGACAAAATCATTGTAACGGATGCGAACGATATTTATTATGCGTGCGCACAGGAAAAGGTCACCCGTGTCTTTACAAGACATGAGGAATATACGATGCCGATGAGCATCTCGGAATTTCATGCCAGACTGCCGCAGCAGGACTTTTTCCGCTGTCACCGATCCTACACGGTTAATCTGTCACAGATCCGTGAAATTGTACCTTGGTTCAATCATACGTACCTGCTGCGCTTGCGTGGTCTGGACGCGGAGATTCCAGTGAGTCGTAGCAAGGCCAAGGAATTTCGGCAAATTATGCGACTTTAAAGGCATTTCATTCCGCTATAGGTGCATTTCATTCCTCAAACGATTTCTGGCTAACATGCAGCGTTATAATGATCCATGTAGAGAGAATCCTTACAGACTTGCTTCTCCCAAGACGCAAAGCGTACTGGATTCCCGGTTATCATGATAACGAATTGAAGCGGTAGAGCCGGAATGAAAAGAGGAGATTTATATGAAAACAAACAGCGGAAACCGTTGGCTGGTCGTGCTTGGAACGATTATTGTCCAAATGGGTTTAGGAACGATTTACACATGGAGTTTATTCAATCAACCGCTGGTGGACCGCTTTGGCTGGAATCTCAGCTCGGTCGCCATTACATTTTCGATTACCAGCTTTGCGCTGGCGTTTGCTACATTGTTCGCAGGTAAGCTACAGGATAAATGGGGATTACGTCGTCTGATTTTGTGCGCGGGCGTTGTGTTGGGCGCAGGACTTATGCTCAGCTCACAGGTAACTTCCCTGTCCCTGTTGTACATTTTGGCGGGTATTGTCGTAGGTTTTGCGGATGGAACGGCTTATATTACATCACTGTCGAATCTGATCAAATGGTTCCCTGAGAAAAAAGGACTCATTTCCGGTATCTCGGTTGGGGCATACGGAACAGGCAGTCTTATATTTAAGTATATCAATGGTTCGTTAATTCAGTCCGTTGGCGTATCGCAGGCGTTTCTGTATTGGGGAATGATCGTGCTGATCATGATTGTGGGCGGTTCCTTCTTGGTACGGGAAGCAGCAGTCGTGAACAAGCCTTCGGTACAAAATGGAGTTGTGCAGCGTGATTACACTGTAAAAGAAATGCTGCGCACCAAGCAGGCTTATCTGTTATTCGTCATGTTCTTTACGGCTTGTATGAGTGGCTTGTATCTGATTGGAGTTGTAAAGGATATCGGCGTACGGATGGCGGGGCTGGATGTAGCTACAGCCGCCAATGCGGTTGCTATGGTTGCTATTTTCAACACGGCGGGTCGGATCATATTAGGTGCGCTGTCGGATAAAGTTGGTCGTCTGAAAGTAGTAGCAGGTGCGCTGCTAACAACAGCGGTCGCAGTTACAGTGCTGAGTCTGGTACCGCTGAATTACGGTTTGTTCTTTGCCTGTGTAGCAGGGATTGCCTTTTGCTTCGGCGGTAATATCACAGTCTTTCCTGCCATCGTGGCGGATTTCTTCGGTCTAAAAAACCAAAGTAAGAACTACGGTATCGTGTATCAGGGCTTTGGCCTCGGTGCGCTGGCGGGTTCCTTTATCGCAGCCTTGCTTGGCGGATTCATCCCGACCTTTACCACGATTGCTGTACTGTGTGTCGTATCGTTCTTGATTGCACTCACCATCCGTACCCCGGATCAAGGCAATTTGCGCAGCCAACGGAAGAAAAATACCAACAGCATGCGCAGCATGAAGCCTGAAACGAAGCTGGGTTAAAAGGGATTGAGAACAAAGTACCAGATGAATGCCAAAAGACCTGTCATCATTTCTCTGAGGGAGATTATGGCAGGTTATTTGTTTTTCCATTATTCGATTATACGGTATAATAAAAAGATATGTGATAAGCCGATATATACAAAAGACATAAGCTAAGAACCTGACAGGAGGACGAGTCATGATCGTGGATACAAGCGGGAGCCTGCTTGCCCGCAATACGAAGCTGCGAAATACATATCAAATTCGAAGCGCCTTGTCCCGCAGTGAGCTGGCCATCGTGTATACGGCAAGGCTGTTGGATAATCGAGAAAAGGTCATTGTTAAGGAGTTTTTTCCGAATGCGCTCGCTTTGCGGGGATCGGATCGAAAAACCGTGACTTGCAGTGCATCTATGCAATTCAAATATGTGGAGTTTATGCATTATTTCTTGCGTGAAGGGCAGATGCTCAAGGAATTAAGCCATCCGGGTATTGTCGGTTATATAGATCACTTTGAAGAAAATGGAACCGCTTATCTGGTCATGGAATACTGTGCCGGCAAGACGCTGGACCTGGTGATGAAGGAAGAGGATGCTCCAACGTCTGATCCTGCTTTTTTATATCATTCACTGCTGCCTTTAATTGATGCCATGGAGTATATTCACGACAAAGGCATTATTCATCGGGATATTAAGCCGGGCAACATTATGATCGGGGAGAATGGCAACATCAAGCTGCTTGATTTTGGATCGGCTGTGCATTTTGAAGGCAAAGAGCATCCGATCTTCACCACGGCGGGCTACTCTCCGCTGGAGTTCTACTCTAACCGCTCGCAGCAAGGACCCGTGTCGGATATCTACAGTCTGGCCGCCACGCTGTATTATTGCCGAAAAGGATCACCTCCACCTGATGTGCCGGGCAGATTGTTTGCAGATCAGGCTGACCGGATTCAGATCGAAAATGCAGGTCTTTCCCTGCTGCCGTATGTGATTCGGCGTGGTCTGGAGGTACAGGCGAACAAGCGTTGCCGCTCGCTTAGATGGTTTAAAGCCGCACTGTGTGCGGAATATTGGATAAAAAAAGGGAAACGCCCTACTCTTACGGTTCGTTAATCGTAAGAGACGGCGCTTCCCTTTTTTGTTTCCGACGGACGTTATCCATTATCCTGTCGGAGCTTGAATATGATCGGTGTACACGGAGGTATTGGGCTTGATCGCCTTGTACCGCAGCTCGATTTCAGTTACACCGTCCTCGAACGTAATGTAGAGCTTGTCGCTGTACTCCAGCACGGCCTTTTTATTGCGGCCAATTCTGACTTTCCCGTGCTGCAAGGCGCAGCGTGTATCATGTTTGACCACCAGAGTCCCTTTTTTACCTGCGGAAAAGACAATCCGCTCCGCTTCCGGCAGCGGTTCGTGAACGTCAAGCGTACGGAACAACTCCTGCAAGCTGACCTTCCGTCCCGGAAAGGAGGTAAGCGGCCAGGATTTTACCGGAATCTCCTGTCCACTTGCTGTCGCGAGGAAATATCCTTCGATTCTTCCCGCAAACTGCGGTTTTGGCCGCAAGAACCAGTACAGAAGTGCCGCTACTACGACACTAACAGCTACCGTCCATTTGATGGCTGTATACCGGGACTGTACGGCAACGGTCAGCGTAGCGCTACTGGATGCTCCTTCCGAATCGGTAGCGGTAATTTTCAGCTCGGAGTCGCCCGTGTGAAGCCCGGATAACAGCAGATCTGTGCCGTTAATCTCAGCATTCGCCGCATCCCCGGAGGCTCCTGAATCCAGCTTATAGGTGAGCTTGTCATGATTAGGATCAGCAAAAAATTCGCTTAAACTCCGGCGGGCATCCCCGTCTTCCTTCACGAGACGAATCGTCAGGTCCTTTAAAGCCTGCGGTGCTGCATTCGCCGCATGGACGGTATGGACTGCTCCCTTGCGATACCATTGCGGGCTGTCCAAAGACAACTGCCACGTATAATCTCCCGTTAGAGGGAACGCGTATTCGGCCTGAAAGAATCCCGACTTGTAGGTCATAGGTACCTTTTTGCTTGTACCACCCTTTACGGGTGTAACCATGATATTGGCTTGAAGCGATTTGTATACGGCTTCATCTGTAAGCTTTTGACCGTCCGGCAGCAACAACTGGGCCTTGAACGGTATGGCTTGTCCTTTAAGTAGCTGCACGGGTTTGTTTCCACTGGCTTGTGTTTCCTTGTTTCCCGTCATGGTAGCCTCAGCTTCCAGTCGATAGCTGCCAAGCAAATTGATTTTGACCAAATCTCCGCGTATGCCCCTCAGTTTCAGCTTGACTTTGCCTGCCTGTGGATGCTCAATTTTTAAAATCGCATATCGACTCGATTTGTACCTGCGGACATTTTCTGAATTGGAATAGAGCTGTGTTTCCTGAAGAGGATGCTCCGACAAAAGCACCAGATTGGCTTCTTCCATGCTGGAATCCGGTATATCTACTGTTAATTCTTGCATTTCGCCGGTGGTCGTAATCGCGGCGACTGGAACGAGCTTGGAACGAATCTGGCTGGCAAAAATACGGTTCAAAATTTCCGGCAGATCCTCGGCGCTGCTCGTTATAAAAGAAGCTCCCCCCGTTTGCGAAGCGATTCGCTCCAGTTCTTGTCGGTTCACCGTGCCGTCATGATTCAGTCCAATGGTATACACAGGGTATCCTTTGGTCTGTGCAGACTTAATGACGGAGGACACGTCATTACTTGAGTCCCCTTTGGATCGGGAACCGGAAGAGGCTCCAAAATCAGTCTCTCCATCCGATAACAGGATCATAAAAGGCTGACGTCCTTTGGAAGTCCCTGCGGCAAGCAGTTCCGAGCCTTTACGCAATCCAAGTCCCAAATCTGTATAACCGGAACGGTTCAGTGTTCTGATTTCCTGCTGAATTTGTGATTTTTGCGCTGCTACCGCAATAGAAGTCAGCGACTTCGAGGCGACTACATGATGGTTGTAAGCGACGAATCCGACGCGTGTACGGTCTGCATCACTCAAATCCATAAACATATTGATAACTTCGGCCGCAATGCCCTCGGGATCGGTATCCCTCATGGAATAGCTGGTATCCAATACAAAAACGGCATCATAACCCTCGACTGGAACAGTTCCCAAAGATGCGGCATTGGCCTGATTTACAGTCCAAATGACCCCGTTTGAGCCAATTTGAAAAAATAGTACAAAAGTCATAAAAGCAATAATTCCCAATTTCCTCATTCTGAACATAAGCCCCTCCATCGACGAGGCCAATGCGGGCGCGCCCACTCTCCTAATCCTTGGTATATAAGGGATAAAGGATCAAAACAGACTGTTAACCCTCACATTAGCCATGAATTTGATACTTTTACGCTTAACAGAAATATCCAATGGATTTCTATCGGCAATTGAGTTCCATTTGTGAATAATTCCCTGAATAAACAGGTCTAACATATCATAAAAATTACGTATTTACGCATAAAATGAGTCGAATTGCCCTGTTTCAATCTGGGGCTACAGAAATTGACAAAACTAACGGGTACTTTGTATGATAGCTCTCGTATCAACGGCAAAAAATGGGATAACAGTAGGATCACGGAATAACAGAATCGCAATTTTCCTTGTTACCTGAACGATATATCTCCGTTTGTTAATTTTGCCATTAAAAGTTAAACGAACGCTTCGGACTGATTTTCGAGGTTACATGCCTGTGCTGCGTATAGCAGTATGAGCCGAATCCTTTGGCCAATTTGAATGTTATGTAGGGGGGAGGAGGCAAAGGAACTAAGCGTGGAAACCCGATTGCTCTAAATTGGACATCCCGTGTCCGTGTATGGGGCTTTCGACGTATATCCATACTTTAATTTCGTTTGCCGACAGCGATGGAAATCATTTATCAAACAAACCGGACAATGCTTTTTGAAGAAATCAACCCGGAAAAGCTGGACCTGATCACAATTGTAGGTGATGTGAAGGGCATTGACAGCTTGAGTGATGAGAAAATCAAGGAAATTAACCAGCACCTTCTGGTGCGCAGCTTCGACGAATTTTTGGATAAATTTTCGCCGACTGTGTATTCGTTTTTTAACGCGGCTAATCAAAAAGTGGTCTATACCCTCAAAAAGCCGGAAGGGATTGATGAGGACAGCATTTCTGAAATTCGTGTGAACCAAAGTAATGATTTTCTGAAAATGTTGTTTACGCTCATCGATACCAAGCGCAGCCAAGGAATCACAAACGTGGATTTCAAGTTTGAAAATCTGCTGGACATGATTTCTCCGAAAAAGGTTATGGACGATATTCGCCAAGTCCGCAAAGAAATTCACTATATGTATGGTGAATATGACAAGCTGGATGATGGCGATCCGAAGAAACTCGACATGGGCGACAAGCTGAATGGCATGTTCGAGGAAGCAAGCCAGAACTATAACAACGTTATGGCGATGCTGCCATTGGCGATTGAGGATATCAAAACCCGCCTTTTGCTCGGTGGCGCCCAGGAGGAAAACTCCGGTGAGCTGATCCAGGTGGGTATGCTTTCTATTGGGGAAAGCGGCGAGCTGAAAATTATTGAAGCACCGAAGAGTGACAGCACCGAGCTGATGCTGCTGGACGAGAACAGCACGGGCGATTTGTCACAGGTGTTCGAGGAAGATTACAACTCGATTACCGATACGCCTTCCGACTATGTGAAGGATTTGGTGGTTCGCACATTTGTGCCGCTGCCGGCTGTTCAGACCAAGGTTGATACAGCAGTTGAAGTTCAGAACTACAACACGTATCTGGAGTTCTATAAAAATGCCAAGGATGATTTCGTAAAGGCGGTTAAGCCGCTTGTGGAAAAAATCCTCGGTGTCAAAATGTTCTTCGATCAATATGCAACGAAGAGCAAAGGTATGTTGCCGACCATGCTGGTGGCCAATAACAAGCTGGACATGCTGGTGAAAAGCAGCAATATCCCGCGTCTTGAAACATACCTGAACACCGTGAATGCCAAAAATGAATTCAGCGACACGATCTGGTTCGGTATCGTTCCATCCGTCGAGCTGGAAGCAGCCGGTAAGGTGAAGGTTTCACGTGAACGCTTTAAGGGCAACGAGAAGGTCGTTAAGCAGGGCGGAAATTCGATGGAATCGCTCTCGATGCTGCTGCAAGTTGTGAAGGATTACAAAATTCAAATGTTCTTTAATTTTGAATCCGGTGAAGAAACGACTTTCAACAGTATGGCGACAGCAGGTATCGACAAATATGTCGACAAATGCGCCAGTCTCGTTCGCAGAGAATACAGCGAATTTGCGATTCCTTGCGTACCGAACTTCACGATTATTCCGAAGGACAAATCGGGTGTCATTATCGATAGCAAAATGCTACAGACCGAAAGCGGTGTGCAGCTCTCCAAGGAGAAAGAGGATATCCTCAAGCTGTGGATCGAAGGCGTTTATGTGGGTGCAGCCTACGTTGCTGCTGGTTTGGTTGCTTCTTATCAGTGTCCCGAATACCTGCGTGAGACGTTCAAAACGGTCAACAAAAACTTCCCTGGCGTACGCTTCGACATTGAAGCGGGAGACAACAGTCTGCGCACAGTGACGACGATGGCCAAGGAAATCACGGGGTTCACCAACACGATCAAGGATGCCATCAACCGTAAAAACTTCGGCTTTGTATTCTCGTCCGAGAATGCTCAGATTCAGGATAAGGATATCCGCCGGATTACCGTCTACAAGGCGAGAAGCATGGCGATGTCCGAGGACGGCTTTGACTCCATCTACAAGACGCTGGTCAGCACGTACATTGAACGTATTTTGCGCTACCAGACAGGAGACTTCAAGCACGAAAATATCGTCCGCTTCTTCAGTAACAATCCAAGCAGCCAAAAGAGCAAGTGGCTGGGCAGCAGAGGATCTGTAAACTCGATCATTCAGGACGGAGACGATATGAGCTTTATTATTGATGAGAAAAGCAATATGTGCCATATCGATCTGGTCTTCAACGGCAATGTGAAGAACCTGGAAGTCATGATTACTAAAGGAACCAGCTCGGTCAAATCATGATCCGAGCGCTACGAAAGATGTTAGAGGCGTTTCTATCCAGAACCGCCTTTATACATAAATTGCGGAGAAGCCCTGCTTCTCCCGCCATCATATTACCTAATTTCAAGGAGGCAACACACATGGGATTCAGACTGAAAGTTGAAGGACAGGAAACAATCGAGCTGGGCTTGGATAACATCCAAACGGTTATTTATGACACCGATACACCGGACGACTCCAATGCACGCTCCACTGACGTAGGCTCCACGCTGCGCATCAGCGGTAAAATTATCACAGCCGTAGACGGCGACAGCGCGGATGACACGCTGAAACTGGCTTTGTGGTCCCTGGTTCCTGCTGAAAAAGCAGACAGCTACCGTAAAGTAACACTGGAAGTTAT
The DNA here is from genome assembly GCF_059417685.1 of Paenibacillus sp. LT-B23. Classification (NCBI taxonomy): domain Bacteria; kingdom Bacillati; phylum Bacillota; class Bacilli; order Caryophanales; family Paenibacillaceae; genus Paenibacillus; species Paenibacillus sp. LT-B23. The sequence continues at coordinate 188,552 of NZ_JBSQBM010000007.1, forward strand.
CGCAGCTGACCAAGTTGTGCGTAAAATCCACTTCCCGAACGCATTCGTTGTAGATTACAACGAGCATTTCGGTGACACAGAAGGTGTAGGTGCATTTACACTCTACATTAAACAAAAGAAAGACAAAACCGAGCTGGCTACCATCGACGGCGGATATCCGGTTTAAGCTTGACGTACTGACGTTAAGCGCAGCTTGAACACACACTCACTCCACGTGCAAGCGTAGGGTGGATCAATATTAAGAGGCCCCCGGGTCTCTTAATATTTGTTTTTTTCGGAGAGGGGAACATCACACAATGACCAATTATTATGAGCTGCTCGGTGTCAGCCGGGATGCTTCGGAGACAGAGATTAAGCAGGCTTACCGCAAACTGGCCAAAAAGTATCATCCTGATACCAACCAGGGAAGCGAGGAAGCAACGCGCAAGTTCAAGCTGATCCACGAGGCTTACAATACCTTGCGTGACGAAGCATTGCGGCAGGCATACGATGCCGAGCTCATCCGAAAAACAGAGGGAGCTGGCGGACCGCAGCAAGAGAGAGGAAGAGGGTCAGCATCTTCCAGCGGTGCTCGCACCGCAGCCAAAGGATTTAATCCGGCTGATATAGGAACTGATTTTGAGCAATTTTTCGGTTTTCATCCGAAAACGAAAGAAGGCTCACCGGGGAAAAAAACGAAAAAATCCGGTGATCCGACGGATACCTCGGCGATGTTTAACCAGTTTTTTGGTATTCGTAAAAAGTGATGATTTCAGGATAGAAACGGGGGAAGCAAGCAGTGAAAACGGCGCAGAACAGATGGGTTTTCATCATAGATGTTGCCATGTTCGGGCTGATGCTGGCGATCGCCTTTTATATGTTTAGTCGTACAGGCTATAGCGGTTTGAAAACCGTGGTCGTGATAGGTATCGGAATCGGCGTGCTTGTATACATATTGCGTAATCTGGTGTCAGTTGAACGTGTGGTGAAGCCAAAGACACAGCGCAATCGGATTGCCAAGCTGATACTGATGGATGAAGAGGGTGAGTCCATTAAAGAATGGTATATCGAAGGCGAAACTTCGCTCCTGATCGGCAAAACAACGGCTCGCTCCGAGGCGGATATTGATTTGGCAGGTACAGATTATGCATCTCTTGTAAGCGTGGAGCATGCGGTGCTCAACCGGGTGAACAGCGACTGGTTTGTGGAGGATGTGGATTCCGGTAACGGTACCGGGCTGCGGCCTGCAAACGAAAGTGTCACCAAGAAGCTGGAAAGCGGTGAGCCATACCGGATTTACACAGGTGATTTATTATATATCGCCAATACGAGACTGCTCGTGAAATAGCTGAAAAGACAATCATGACAATGGGGGAAGGAACCGATTATGAGTTTGACAAGATGCCCGAACGGACACATGTTCAGTACACGAAAGCACGGAAATACGTGTCCTTATTGTAATACGGTGGTAAATGTAGCCGCACCCAAAAGTGTTGAACCAACGGCAAAAACCAACGGTGCGGGAGACGATGACAGAACGATGCCGTATTTGGGCGAAACCACGGGGATTCACCCGGTAACCGGATGGTTGGTATGCATCGAAGGTGCGCAGGTGGGTCAGGACTACCGCATTATGGCTGAGAAAAACTTTATTGGACGCGCCGAGGAAATGCATGTCCGTATTATTGGTGATAACACGATTTCCCGCAGAAATCATGCGGTCATTGTGTATGATCCGAAGAAGCGTAATTTCTACTTGCTGCCGGGGGATTCGTCAGGCTTGGCGTATCACAATAACGAGGCAGTATATTCACCAGCAGAGCTGGCTGCTTATGACGTGATTCAACTGGGACACAGCAAATTTATCTTTATCCCGCTATGCGGCGCCCATTTTGAGTGGGATAACGAAAACTAGGACGGAAGTGGCATGGTGCAGGGAGGTAACGAAATGCAGCCTTATTTTGTTGTATGCGGAGCTGCGGTGCTATTCGCTGTTCTTCTCATGATCCGCATGCGGCTGACGCGAAGTCCCGGCAGCCGTACCGTGAGTGGAATTGAGATCGGAAATGGTCAAACGATCGGGAGCCGAAGCGAGCAGGACGATTATTTTGCAAGTATGACAACACCTGTCGGTACGCTGGCCGTTGTCGCAGACGGCATCAGCGGGCTGGCTAATGGACGCATGTCCAGTACATTGGCGGTGACGACCTTTACGAAGGCGTTCGCCAAGCTGGAGGATGGGTCGAACCTGAACGGATATTTTGCAGAAGCGGCAACTCAGAGCAATCGCGGTATTTTGCAAAATTTGAATGGGCAGGGCGGAGGGACGACGCTGGCGGCGGTTATCGTTTGCGGCTATCAGTTGTATTACGGAGCGGTAGGAGATAGCCTGATTACGATTTACCGTAACGGTCATTTTCAGAGCGTCAATTCCAAGCATACAGCGGAAACCTTGCTGGAGGAACGGGTGCTGGCTGGGCAAATGACCTCGGAAGAGGCCAAAACGAGTCCGGTTCGCAATCAATTGGTCAATTATTTGGGCTATGAGGGCTTTGAGAGCATGGAGCTTGGTGCTGCGCCGATTCGCCTGTACGCAGGCGATCATGTGCTGTTGTGCAGCGATGGAATTCAGGAGGCACTGACGGAGATTGAGCTGGAAGAGATCATGCGCAAGGGTGGAACACCGCAGGAAATGGCGGAAGCGATGATCGATACGATTAATGATAAAGGTTTTAAAAGTCAGGATAACGCGACAGTGGTTATGTTGGCGATAGGATGAAACAAGAAAGACGGGGGTAGCGATGCGCAAGGACAACAGCGATTTTAGTACCGCCTTTGTGTCGGAAGCGGGCTCTTACATAGACAACCGGGACTATTTTGCATTCATGGAGACGGACGACATGGCCTGTTATGTCCTCGCAGACGGTCTGGATTCGGATCAGGAGCTGCGCAGCGCAGAAATGGTTGTCAAAACGGTGCTGGAAAACTTCATGGAGAAGCCTTCCATGTCCAAGCGTCGCCTGATGAGAGACCTGCGTGAAGCGCAGGAATGGCTGCAATTTGAAAGCCGCCGTGTGCGGCTCAAGGCCAGTCTGCTGATGGTGGTGACCAACTACAACAAAATGGTATACGTTTCGTGCGGTAATGTGCGACTGTATCATTTTCGCAATGGACGGCTTAATTTTCGCAGTAAGGATCATAGCCTGGCTCAGTCATTGGCGGATGACGGACGTATTCCCGACGAAGCGACCAGCACGCATGAGGAACGGGGAAATCTGCTGGAATATCTGGGAAATCCGAATGGAGTTCATGCCCATGTTGCCAAAAAGACACAGCTTGCAGATGGAGATGTAATGCTGCTCGCCACATCCGGCATGTGGGAGGACGTCGAACTGGCGGAAATGCTGGGTGCGCTGGAGGAAGCAAAGGACCCGGTCATGCTGACGGATAAGCTGGAAGAGGTTCTGCTGAGCAAGCAGCGCCGGACGGTGAACAATTATACGGCTGCCGCCATCTATGTGAACAAAATTTTTCAGGAAAAGCCTAAAAACCGTCGCAAGCTGATCAAACGGATTTTGATAGCGTTGCTTGCCTTTGTGATCGTAGGCGGGGGAGCGTGGATTACTCTGGCTCGTATGGCTGCGAACAAGGCCGCTGCGCTGGAAACAATGGTCGAATCGGCTCAGGCCGCGGATGATTATGCCAGGGCAGGAGATTATGCGAAGGCGCTCAAGTCCTACAGTGAAGCGAAAAACGCGGCAGTTAAAATTAACGATAAGATTCACAAGCGACTGTATATGGCAGAGCAGAAAGTATCTCAACTCATGGTTGACGGGGATGGATATGTGGAAAAAGCAGACTTTACCAAAGCCGAAGCCAGCTACGATAAAGCGCGGAAAAGTGCCGGTCTGTACCCGCCGTTTAATGTGAAGGATATTGAGAAAAAAATCGACCAGCTGGACAGCTATGCCGAAACGGCGAGCTGGATGAAGGATGGGGATCTGAAATTTCAGGGCGGCGATTACACGAGTGCGCTCAAGCTGTATACGAAGGCGAATAAAGCTGCGATGGAATCCGGCTATACATCTGCGCAAAAAGAGCTGGAGAAGAAGATTACCGAGACCAATGATAAAATGACGGCCATCCAGCAGCAACTCAAGGAAATTCAGGCTGGCAAGCTACAGGCCAGAGGGGATCGGCTGATGAAGGATCTCGATTATGAAGGAGCCATTGACGCTTATAGCGGAGCACAGGAGATTTATCAGGAAATCGGCAAGCTTGAAAGCGTACTGGCACTGGAGCGGAGTATTGCGAAGGCAGAGGAGAAACAGAGCGCGGATCAGCAGAAAAATGGTCAACTTGCTGCTGGAGCGGGACTATCTGACGGAGCGCTGAACGATACAGGCACCGGGGACGTAGCGGACGAAGCTGCTACTGCTGTGCCCCCTGCTACAGCATCGCAAACCAAGGCTGCGGCAGCTACGGGTAATGCTGCAACAATGAAATCAGCGGATACAGCAGCCGCGAAGAAGGAAGCTTCTTCAACTGCCAAGAGCGGCAGTACGAGTGATGGGAATGCCTCTTCGACGAAGGCACCCGCCAGCAAGGAGCAAGGAACTGCTGATTCCGCTTCCAAAGAAGCGGGTGCGTCTGATTCAGGCAGTCAGAATCAGGCGGCTGCGAACGGAAGTTAAGGTTTTCATGTTCAATGAATGCTGGAGCCGGGAAGGAGTGAGACGTCGTGAAAGAGCTGGTGCAGGACCGTTTGAGCAAGATGGACGATCTGGAGCAGAGACGTTTGCTGAAAAATATGATGGCGGGGGTGTTTATGAACCTCGTCGAATATCAGGAAGAAATGACCCGCCAGCTGGAACGGCGGGTATTTGAGGAAATTGAGAATACGGAAGAGAAGTTTGACGTGTACGTGTCATTGACATCACGTGAGGACTATGATCCGATTCATGAATTTTTATATCCGGTGTTGCCGTCAGATACCAAGGACAAGGTCATGGATATCAGCCGCGTGGCAGAGGTCGTTCGGGAAGACGGAGCGTTGCCGCTATTTACTCTTTTTCTGGAGATGGAGACCGAGCAGATCACCGCACTTGTACGCAGCAACCGGGTTTTCGGGGGAACGTTGGTAACGGAAACGGGAAGCTATCCGATTCGTTTTCGTCTGGAGCACAACCGTTCTTATATTTTGGAGATTGAGAAGCTATATCTTATGTTCATGCAAAATGGCATGCCGTGGAAGACCATTAATCATCCGTATGCTTATAAATTTGTCGATTGTGTACTGGTTGGAGGAGAAGGCGAGCCTGCCGCTGATGAGGAAATTCACGAAATTACGATCTCATTGGAGGAATTCGATGGTTTTAAGAAGGTGGATGTTTTTCCACTTTGGAACATTGAACGACTGTCTCTGAAAAACAGTGGTTTCCCAATACCGGCTATAGATCATGTGAACTATGAGCATGTGCTTCCCTTACGTAAAACAGGACCTGAGCACGGCTACCTGATTGACGGAGTGGAAGGCGATATCCGGTATATCAAGCGCACGGAAGAGGAACTGACGATTGTCACGCCACGTGATAAGTCCGGCGAATGGAATGTGTTAAAGGTTACGAAGCCCGTCCTGACGCGACTTAGTCGTCAGACCTATCCGGTGTTGTCCAATCGGCGGCAGGACAGCTTTTTGGGCCGCTATGCAGGCAAACAGGCTGTGATCGTTCGAGCCAAAGCTGAGATTACGCGCATTGTACATTCTTTTGAAGCTGCACAGGGATTGGAATTGGAGCGTGTGGACATTTGGGGAGGCACAGGCAGAAATGATGTGAGCAAGCTTTTATCCAAATCCCAGACGTATCCGTTAAATCCGTTTGTCAGTGACAACGTGCGGACGGAGGAAGGCAAGCAGATCATGCGATTGGGGTTCAGACACGGTTCTGCGGAAGCTTCGTCAACATTTCCTGCATACATTTTATCCGACTTGATGAGCTTTCTGGTGTCGGAAGTGCAAATGTATTTCCCGGAGTACAAGTGTGAAGGAGAATGGCTGTGAATTACGTCTGGGATTTGCTTATGCGCGCAAAGGAACAGGAGTTAGATGTTAACAGCTTCCGGTTTGTACCCGCTGTCAGCTATTCCCCGTATATGGAGCTGAGTCTGACCGAGCTGAATACATCCGAGCTGGAGCAGGTGGTGGAAATCAATCCATACTACCGCTTTTATTCTATTTTTCGGGACCTGTTTCCGCCGGATGCTGAGGAGTACCTGGAGCTGAGGGAATCGCTGTTCGATATTATGATACATTTTCTGGCAGAAACGGATTTGTATCAGGGCATGAATCGGCGGGAGTACCATATCCGGTTTGTTCAGCGTGACATCGGGAACGGCATTTTTGGCCCGAAGGTGAGCGAAAGCTTTGTACAGTTAAACCGTGAGGAGCAGGATGCGATTGCCGAAGGATTGCTGCGGCTGTATGAGACGGGGGAAGCTGTACATCTGCTAAAAGAAACGATGCGCCGCGTATTTCACCGTTCGATCATTTATACCAATTGTGAGGAAAAGGACGAATTGCTCATCTATATCGGTCAGGAGGAAACGCAGTTATCACGGATCAAAGCGGATTTAATTCTGGACCTGTTTCTTCCGGCGCGTTTTACGATTGAGCTGTATTGGACACGTCATTTCGGTATTTTGGAGGCAGACCCGACGATGAAAATAGACGCTATTGCCCTCTATTAAGGCCAAATGGCAGAGAAAGGACATGTGAACGATGAACGGACCCTATACATACAGGCTGCTTGACCCGCTCACCGATCGAAAAGGCATTCGCTTCACGGCGAAATACACGCGGGCGGAGCTAGAGCAAATGACGACCTTTCAGCTACGCGGAATATGTGATAAGGAGCGTCTGGTCGAGGGCTTTGCTAATCGTCTGGCACGTGAAGAACTGATCCGCGTGATTTTGCGGTTTCGGAGTGCAGATGAGCATCTGCTCATTACCCGGCCTAACCCCGGCGGCTTCGAGCGCATCGAATCGGCATTGCGGCGAAATTGGAATGACCGTCGGCAGGAGAGCGACGGTATCCGGGTTCCCGCCAAAATCACACTGTATCAGGGTGTGCGGACAGGTCGTATGGACAATTATCGGATTGAATCCGACCTGCCTTGGCTGAACGCGTCTAATGTGCTTCTAGTGAATGCGGTAGGCGAACTATGCGGTGTTTTGAATTTGTTAAAGGACGAGGGACGGACAGGCGTATATTACCTTTCCCGCCATCTCGACGCTGAACTGCGGGAGACGGCCAACCATAATTACAGTCTGCTGTTTTTGCGAAGACAGGAATCGGAATATTTTTATAACCTCTACTATGGAGATAAGCCGATGCTGCCATTGAAGCTCCAAGGTCAACGTATTCCGGTGGCTGAGCTGATCATTCGCGGTACTGAAACGACAGATGCAGTATTGGCGGTTGATTTTGGCACCTCGAACACCACGGCAGGCGCATATCTGGATAGCTCCTATGTTACTGCCCCGGATGCGGGCATGAGCAGCACGGTACGGCTAAACGCGATCAACTATGTGTCCTTCCCCGGCCCGGAGGGAGCAGAGGGAGATTGGATCGAAGTGTTGCCGACCGCCATTCGTGTCGCGGACTGCTCTAACCCGGAGCATATTGTATACGTATTCGGAGAGGAAGCACTGCGTGGAACGGATGTAGCGGGCAGCCGGGCGACGGTACTGCGGGGCATCAAGCGCTGGGTCAATGACTATAAGCGAACCGAGGAATTAATGGATTCCGAGGGGAATACGGCGACTGCTTCCCGCAGCGAAATTCTAGCGGCTTTTATCCGCTATGTGATTGCGACAGCCGAACAGCAATTCAAGTGCCGGTTTCGTAACCTGCATTTTTCGGCACCCGTCAAGCTACAGCCGCAGTTTATCGAGATGTTTAGCGATATTTTGCCGGATTACCGGATTGAAGCAGAGGACGCGCTGGATGAAGGGCTGGCTGTGCTGTACAACACGCTGGCAGACCAGATGGAACGAGGGACGTTTGCGGACGGTGAGGAATATCAGGCCCTTGTGATTGATTGCGGTGGAGGTACAACGGATTTGTCATCCTGTCGATTCCGCATTGAGGATGGACGTATTGCTTATAAGCTGGATATTCACACCACATATGAAAATGGGGATACCAATTTTGGCGGAAACAATCTGACGTATCGGATTATGCAGTTCATGAAAATTGTGTTTGCAGGCTATTATGCTGCGGAAACGCGGTTGCCTGACACCGATATTGATGCCTTGATCGGCATTCCTTCAGGGGATTTGTACCGCCATGTGGATGAGTTTGGCGTAGATGCTGTGTATGTGGGACTGGAGGAACGTTATCGAGAGGCAGAGGCCATCTTGCCTACGGCGTTCAAACAGTATGAGCATGCCACACGAGATGAATATCAGCGGGTGCTGAGCAATTTTCATCTATTGTGGAGCGCGGCGGAAAATATGAAAAAGGAATTTTTCTTACGCACAGGTATCCTGCGCAGCCGCTTCGAATCGGAGCAGGTATTTTCATCTGAAAGTGATCTGAACATTGCCGTGATGGATCGTTGGCTGGTTTCAGTTGTCGAAAATGGACGTTTTCGTGATGAATACGGATTGCCTGATGTAGTGTTCAATATCCGTGAAATACAGCAGCTTCTCAAGGGGGATATCTATAATATTGTTCGCAAGTTTCTAGATGATTTTTATCAGGAGGGGCGCTTGCAGGATTATTCGATTATCAAGCTGACCGGGCAGTCCTGCCGAATTGACGTATTTCGCGAGGCGCTTAAGGAATTTGTGCCGGGGCGCAGCATTGAGTTCCGTCAGAAGGCGGAAGACCTGAGCCGAGTGCCTGAGCTGAAAATGGCCTGTCTGCGCGGCGCTATCCGTTATCTGAACGCCAAAAAAATGGGCACGATTGAGCCTGTCATTACCAATCATATTCCGGCCATTCCGTACACCGTCAGCGCATGGACGCATACGGGGCGCGAGAAGGAGCTGATTGCGAGTTTGGAGAGCAACCGCGTGCGAGGCTCTATTTCCAGGCCGTCCCATGCGGCCGAGGTGGAATTTTTCCTGACAGCGAACGGCGGCAAGCTGCGTCAGCGCCATGTATACCGCAGTCGGCCAGAAGCTTTCGAGCCGATGCCGTATGAGGAAATCGCCGTGCTGTACGGGCGGGATATTCCGCAGGATGATACCGACTCTATTCGCAACGGCGAGACGAAATATTTCGTTTTTGCAGGCGACAGCCGTTGGGGATTTTATGTGGTGCCGATTACCCGCCGGGATGAATTGCTGCATCTGGGACCCAAACGCTTTTTTGCCTTCGAAAACGATCTCTCCGAGCTGGATTTCTTTGACGGCACGAAGTAAGACAACAAGAAAAATATACATCATTGGGAGGCAACAGCATGCTGTACGCAGGTTTTTGGAAACGGGTTTTGGCGAGTATTATTGACAATTTGTTGATGTGGTTCGTGTTTATGATTCTGGGTCTGATCTGGTTTGTGATTCAAGCCATTGGGGACTGGGGGTCTTCTTCGGCAGAAACCTCTTTACTCACAGACGGATCGCCCCCTATTTTTACAATGAAGATGGTTGGACAGACTTTGCTTAATTGGTGTGCGATGTGGTTGTATCACGCGATTATGGAATCTTCCAAATGCAAAGCCTCGGTGGGCAAGCTGGCTCTCGGGATCGTCGTGGTAGATGAGTTTAACCAGAAGCTCAGCTTTGGACGTGCCAGTGCCCGCCATTGGAGTAAGTTTATATCCGCTATCATTCTGTGCATCGGCTTTATCATGACAGCCTTTACAGCTAGAAAACAAGCCCTTCACGATCTGATCGCTCGTACCTATGTCGTGGACAAACGTGAGCTGAATCATATCCTGCGTGAGCAGGCCGAGCGGGGAGCCGGGATGTAAAGGTAGATTTTAATCAGGGGGAGCACGATGGATATACGTAGATTTTTAGAAAAGAATTTTCGCCTGCTTACTGGATTACTCGGAGGAAGTAAAGCTCAGCCCACTGATGATGGAGTTACTGTTCCGCCTCCTGCGCCCGGTGTGAATCGGCTGTCTGTTCCCCTGAATAAAGAAGAATTGTGAAAGGAGGGGAACCATGTTAACCCATATCGTGCCGAAGTTTGAGAAAGGCCGTATTCTTAAAACCGAGATGCTGGAAAATCTGCGAGATTATCCTCGCAGTTTTCTAGATATCCGGTATCAGGATTATTCGGATGGCATTATTACCGGGATGAACGTCACTGTCGGGGAGCATACGCTGACCATTGGCAGAGGCATTGTAAAGCACAAGGGCAGGCTGTACCTGCTGGAGCAAGAGCAAGAGGTTCCGTATACAGCCACAGGTCGGCTGTCGGTGTTGAAGCTGCTTTTTTTGGAACAAACAGATCGCCCGGATTTCATCGCTCATCATGCAGATATTGTACTGAAGGATGAGGCCGAGATCGGATTGGATGAGCTGGAGCTGGGCAGATTTAAGCTCAAAGATGGAGCCGTGCTTCGCTCGGATTATCAGGATTTTGCCGACATGGCAACCGAATTCAATACATGGAGTGATATCCATGCTCCCTTTGCGGGTTTGAAGCAGAGTACATTGCGCCCGGAAACGATGCGGTACTTCGCATCTGAGCTGCTTAAAAGCGGCACAACCGATCCGATGGATTGTATGTTTGCGCTCATGTGCCTGAACCTGGAAGCCGTGGACAGAGAATCTATCCAGCATTACATTGCAAACCGAAATGGTGCGGAATACAGGGGTTATTCCCAGATGCAACTGCACAGACAGTTGGTTCTTATTCTGGAAGGGGCCGGACGGGGGAAACGCACAGCAGGTCGTTGGCAAGGCGGCGGAGCCGGACGGATGATTGTGGATTAGTCTGTATGCGAAGGAGGAAAAACCATGAAATATGAGGATGAAAAGATTTTGGATCGGCTCCATGAGATGGAGAAGCTGAAGATGCCTAAAAATATTTTGGCAGGTCCCGTAATCATTGACGGTCAATCCTATGTGTTTGAAGAACGATTTTTCTTTAAGGATCGGTTGAAAATACATGTTCCCTCTGCTTTTACCCCTATGCCCAAGCATTTGCAAAAGATGAAGTATCCTCATGAGCAGCGTCCAGAAATCATTTTGACGAATCAATTGGGCAGTGTGGATGTTACCCTGAATCGGGTGGATCAGGCACTACAAGATGAATGGGTGGAACAACTCACCTCTGGCATGAAGGCAATGATGAAAAACATGAATCCTGCGCATGTATTTTATGAAGAAAAAGTAGAAGAGATCCATGGCAAGCAGATCGGCTATTTTGACTTTAAAAGCCCGGCGTTGGATCAGCCCATTTACCACAATATGTTCTACTTTGAGCTGGAAGGAAAGACGGTCATGGGAACATTTTGCTGTCCATATAAGCAGTATGCCGAATGGCGGAATATCGCCCTGCAAATGATCCATACCATTCAAACGGTTGACGAGGCGGAAGAGGAGGGATATGAATGAGTAACCCGATTTATACCACGGCTGATGTCCAGGTTGCCCCTTATCAGTTTCAACGTGTATTAAGTGTTCATCTCATTAAACAGTTAAACGAGCATGTGAGCTTCAGCATTCGCGGAATTGTTTCGGAGGACAAGCTGGATCAATACGTGGAAAAAGCGGATGAAGATGAGCACATCGAAGTGTTTCTAAAAAGTGAAGGGAAGCAAATCCGTCTCTTTCAGGGAATCGTCACGAAAATTGCTGTAAAAGCCGTAAACGGAGTACGCGAGCTTACCGTTGAAGCCAGCAGTGAAACCTTATTGATGGATATTCGCCCCAAACGCCGTTCCTTCCAAAAAACAGGGGATTCATATAACAACTTATTTTCGCATATTACAGGTTCGTATTCAGATGCAGAAGTGGTTGATGAGGCTTCTCATGGTGCAGCTATCGATGAATTATTGGTGCAATACAATGAAACGGACTGGGCCTTTGTCAAAAGAATTGCTTCTCGACTGCATGCTGCTTTAATTCCAATTACGATGCAACAAGGACTGAAATACGTGATTGGTGTCCCCCATTCCAGTGCCCCTCAACCGCTGAACGAACCTAACTATTCCATTAAAAAAGACTTGAAGGAGCACAAGCTCATGTCCCGCAACGGACTGCCGGAATTTGACGAGTCCAACAGCTTGAGCTATGAGGTTACCAGCAACAAAGTACTAGAACTCGGTAGTTCCGTCATTTTTCATAAAAGAACTCTTTACATAGCCAAGGCGGAAACGACCACCGAAGGAAATCTGATCGTGAATCGTTACATTTTACGAGATGCACATGGGTTAAAATGCCCAACTCACTACGCCTATGATCTGTCAGGTGCTTCTCTGTTTGGCAAGGTAATTGATATTTCCAAAGAAAAAGTGAAAATCAAGCTGGAAATTGACCAAGGCTCGACTGCATCCGGGGCTATGTGGTTTCCCTATTCTACGGTTTATTCTTCTCCCGATGGCAGCGGTTGGTATGTCATGCCGGAAGCAGGAGATCAAATTCGTCTGTATTTTCCGGATGAACGGGAGCAGCATGCTTTTGCCGCCAGTTCTGTCGATCTTGCTTCCTCTGATCCTGTGAAAAGAAGCGATCCTGCGGTCAAAAGCATTAGCACTAAATATGGCAAACAGGTGGTTTTCAAGCCTGGTGCAGTAGAAATTATCAACAGTGGACAAATGCTGATGCGCCTCACAGATGAAGGCGGTATTGAAATTAACAGCAACAAAAAAATAACCCTGTCTGCTCAGGAGGATATCCAAATTACAGGGGGCGCCAAAATTATTATGGAGGGGAAAGAAGGCGTGAGTTTTATTCAATCCGGAGCTAAGCTCGACATCATGGACGATGTGAGATTAACCGGGGGTAAGGTGAACATTGAATGAAGCTTATGGACCGGGATGCGGCATTGCAGGACTTATTGGAAAAACACGTATTTACGGAATGGCTGCATGATCTGGCGCTCATTGAAAACAACTTTCTGACACGGCAGCAAGCCATTGAGGAAGAACTTATAACGGCTTTAGAGTCGCTATGCCAGCTCGCTACGGTCCAGCACGAGCAAGGTCTTAAGGGAGACATTCGATATATTTATATCTCCTTGCTCAGAAGCCGTGTGATGGAAAATAGAGCTGTTTATCGTATAGATGCCTATGATGAGGATTGGTTTCTGGATGAGGCTGAATGTGCGGTGGAGTGGTCGGCAGACTTTGTTTTCGAGCCTCTGTTCAATCGCATGGCTAAGCTGGAAAAGCTTAAATCCGACTATGCCCGTAAGATTACGACGATGGATATTGAGCAGATTCAACAAATTGAAGCGGTTAAATACCACCTGCTCACTGTTGAGTTTCTGAAAAGTCAGATGCCCGCCTTCGTTGCTTCCCCTTCACTAGAAAGGTTGCCGAAAGCTGACATATGCACGATATTTGCCGGAGAGTATCGAGATGATAGCGAGATATTGTGCCGTTTTACGCGTATAGGGGAAGTCGGGGAGCGAGAGGGGGAATCCTCATGGATTATTTCCACTTAAAGCAGGATGTGCGGTATACCAACGTTCCTATGCTGCAAAAGGTGATGGAAACGATTGATCCGTGGAAGCTGTATGATCTACAGCCGGAGGATATTGTCAAACCATTGATGTTCAACGTGAGGGCAGATGCAGAAAGTATTTTTATTGATTATCTGGAAGGCCCTATTCCTCTCATATCAGATGCTTTAAAACGTCTTGTCCAGGCCTATGTGCCGGAGCTGCCTATGAAATTAACGATACTTACTCAGATCGAACAGAAGATACAGAAGAATTACTATATTCCTTTTGTGGAGCGGCTTGTAGCCGTACATCCGGAAAGCGAATGGAATTTGGATCAAAGTGTGCTTAAAAAGCTGGTATTACAGGCAGACGCTATTCGGGGCCACAAGATATTTAGAATTCAGGAGAGTGCCATCCCGATGATCATCGTCCGCTTGGACGTGGCGGAAAGTATATTGCGGCGTGATTATACAGGGATCACTTTGGAACAGGTCCGGGCGAAATAGGGAGGTTGAGAGAACATGCCAGACGATGAGTTTTATGTCGTACGGGGAGCCTGTATGCGTTGCACTTGCGGGAGCCATCCTCGAAAGATCAATTTGCCGAACAGTCACGGCTCTTATGTTAATGGTAAACCGATGATGAATAAAGGAGATTATTCTCCTGAAAATGTCCCTCATTTTGGAATTTGTAATAGTCCGGAACAGCCGAGTGCCGAAACCGTTTATCTGATCGCTGAAGATGGCTCTACGATTTCTGGAAAGCCATGCATGCCGATGCTGACGGACAAGTGGAAAAACACAAAAGAGCATACGAAGGTGGAAGGCCAGCCAGCCTTGACGACTTCTTCATTTCAGACTTGTTTATATCATGGATTTATCGAATTTCATACGAATGGCCAGCAGGAGGAGTAGCTGGAAGGGAGGTTTGAAAACATGATAGGATATGATCAGATTCGAATAGATTCCCCCTACCCCATTCAGGTCATAAAGGATGTTCAGATCGAGTGGAAGCCGGGTGAGCATGGGCGTATTACACTCACAGGCATTTGTAAGGAGTCGAGTCATGCCACGGCTGCGCTGGATGCGACTTCAGAGGATCAGCTACATGTGTATGCCCAAAAAGAACAAGAGAGAATCAGCTTGTTTAAGGGTGTCGTCCATACGGTGGAGGTTGAGAACCATAATGGAGTATATACACTTACACTGGAGGGAATCAGTGGCTCATTTGAGCTGGATATTGTCAAAAGAAAGCGGTCTTTTCCTGAGGAAAAACAAACATACAAGCAGTTAGTGAATAAGCTTGCTCAAGGCTATGCACGAAGTGATGTGCTGTATCAAACCGGGGAGCAGTCGGTGGACGAAGCCATTTTACAATATGATGAAACCGACTGGGAGTTTATGAAACGGATGGCGAGTCGTTTACATACAGTGGTGGTAAGCGACATATGGGAGTCTGCAGCGCCGAAGCTGTATTTTGGCATGCCCGCAGGTATCCAGCGGACGATTCGGGAGAATTCGCCTTATACGGCAAGCAAAGATTTAAAGGGCTATCAACAAGCAGGCGGAACATCAGCCGGGCTACATGACACCGATTTTTTCAAATACGAGATCGAAAGCGGAGAACGGTATGCTCTCGGAGACGAGGTGCAATTTCGCCAGAAAACGATGATTGTAACTGAATTGCGAAGCCGCATGGAAAAGGGGCATTTGCTATTCAGTTATGTGTTGGCCCGCGCGGAGGGCATTCGCAGTGATTTCATTCCCAATTCTAAAACGATCGGAATATCTCTGGAAGGAGAGGTCCTCGCGGTACGTGGGGAGGAAGTGAAGCTGCGGCTGGTGATTGATAAGGATGACGGGGTATCCGAGCCGCATTGGTACCCGTTTGCTCCCTCAACGGGAAGTGCGATGTACAGCATGCCGAAGGTGGGAACACATGCAAGCCTGTATTTTCCGGATGCATCTGGCTCCAGAGCGATGATTTTGGGTGCAGTTCGTACGAACGGAGACGGTTGTGCGAAAACGAGTGATCCGAATGACCGATATTTTGGTACGGAGCATGGAAGTGAGCTGAAAATGGCCCCAGGTCGCATCCACATCACGGGTGATCCGGGTGGAACGTTGCAGATGAGTCTGGACGATGCTACGGGGATTGAAATTACAAGTCCGAAGAAGCTTACGCTAGAAGCAGAGCAGGAAATCATTCTGAATACGCCGAAGAAAATTATTATTGACGGGACGAGCCAGGTCATGGCGTACCAGACGGGAGGAAGCACGGGGCTTTCGGTAGAAAACGAATACCATGTGCTGGGAGGAAATGTCTGGGCGGACGGAAGCGACCGAACTGCATACCCGCCGTTTGATGATGAACCGAAGGAAGGCGAGCCACCTCCACCGCCGCCACCCCCTGAGCCGTTTAATTGGGGCAAGCTGGGGAGGAATATTTTGGGAGGCTTGGCAGTCGTGGCAGCCGTAGCCGTGGTAGCAGCCATTACGGTAGCGACGCTTGGAGCGGGTACGGTGGTCATTGCGGCGGTAGCCGGAGGAGCGCTGCTGGCGGGCGGCTTGGGGGTAGCAAGCTTGGCGGCATCGGATATCGCCCGAGGGGAAGTGAGCGACTTTAGTGACTATGCCCTGACCGGCTTGAAAGAAGCGGGGATCGGGGCGGTATCTGGAGCGATTTTTGGCCCTCTCGGTGTAGGGGGAACCTTGCTGAGGAAAGCAGCGATCGGCGGTGTGACAAATGCGGCAGAAAATTTGGCTAGCCAGGCGCTAAGCGGCGAAAAGATTAACTGGGGCTCGGTAGCAAAAGACGCGGGTTTGGGCTTTGTCACCGTGGGCGTACTGGATTCCAAAGTAGGCAAGGCCATTGGCGGATTCGCAGAAAAAGTAGGCAGTAAGGTCACACCGCAATGGATTAGCAAAGGTGTAGATGCAGTCGGAGCAGGCTTTGGCAAAGCTGTAAACAAGCTGGAACAGACCGGCAGCAAGCTGGGCCAGAAGTTCAATGAGCAACTGAGTAAAATGGCAGACGGCCTCAACACCGGGAAGTTGGCCACAGCCAACGGAGCGCCAGTTCCACACGTGAATAAGATGGACAGCGGACCACTTCCACAGACGGATGTGCAGAAGAATTACAACAAGGTTATGAAGGAAATGGAAGAGGGAGCAGCGAAGAAGATTGAGGGGACTGGTGATGCTAGCAGACAAAAGCTAATTGAGGATTCTAGAGATTTTGCTAGAGAGCAGTTAGACAAGCATGTTCAGTTCCTTAAGGACGGTGGAATAAAAAGACCTTTAGATAAAAATGGATTTGGTGGCGGAAAATATAAACCGGACGTAATAAGTGCTGCAGTAGACATAACGACAGTAGGTGGTAAAAAAACTAAAATAACATTTGGCTATAATGGCGCTAGGGAAGGACAATTCAATCCAAGTGTAACGGAACTGCATCCTGACTTAACTAAGATAGCACAAGAAACAAGGAAGAAAGCCAAAAACGACCCCAATAATCCGTACAAGGACGATGAAAGTTTCGAACTATGGCATGTTGAAAATTGTGCTGAAATCCAGGCGGTCAATCAGCTTTTATGGTCAGGTTCAAAAATAGAAGATATACTAATAAGTACGGTTAACGGTAAAGGGAAATACAAGCCACCATGTAGAAACTGTCAGAAGACATTTTTCGATTTCATTAATGATTTTCATGAATAGTATTTTTGAATAAATAGGAGGCTGCTTATGCGGAACTTATCAGATGAAACGAGAGAAATACTGCTACAAGCAGGATGGAATCCAAATAATAAGGTTGATTTAACCGAGACAGTAAAATTTTTAGAGGCAATGGGGTATCAAGTATTCAATCCAGTTATTGAAGCATTAAGTCTATTTGGTGGAGTTGAATATAAATTTAAGCATCCGGATGGAAGTTTGGAAACCTTTCGTTTTAGCCCTGAAGAAGCTGTTGGGGATTACTATGAAAAAGAAGACTTTGAGGAATTTGAAGCGCGAGTGAAAGAGCCGCTTGTTGTAGTTGGAGAGGCATACCGTGGAAACTTAATAATGTTTATCTCGAAATCAGGGAAGGTTTTTGGGAAAAACGGGTATTCATTATTTAAGTTCGGAGATAACATTTTGGAGGCACTAGACACTCTTTGTTTATTTAGAAAACCGGAAGAAATAGAATGATAAAGTTCAGTCATTTATGAAAGACTTTGGCAACACGAGAGAAGGCAATCCGGTGCTCAATGAGCCACTTAGCCTTGTGTTTATAACGTAATCCAATTTTTCACGAATTGAGATGTTCGCACAAAAAAGCTGAAAAAAGTATACCCTATTTAATGCAATAGCGTTACGTTAGACAGGTCATATGGTCAGATACTACCATGATTGGCCTGTTTTTTGTTATGTTCGCTTTGTTGCAGTTTTTTCAAATAAAACTGCAACAATATACATACAAAAGCAAGCCGGCAGCAAACTGGGTCAGAAATTTAATGAGCAACTGAGTAAAATGGCAGACAGCCTAAACACCGAGAAGTTGACCACAGCCAAGGAGCCCCAGTTCCATCAATTCCGCACGTGAATAAGATGGACAGCGGACCACTTCCACAGACGGATGTGCAGAAGAATTACAATAAGGTTATGAAGGAAATGGAAGAGAACGCGGGGAAAAAGGTTGATGGAACTGGCAAATCTAAGAGATTGATTCCGGGAACTCCTGGTAAGGTAACGGGGGGAAGTTCCACGAAGTTAGGTAAGAATATGTTTGAAGAGATGGGGTTACGCAGGTCTACAAAGCGTACTCCTTATCAAGCACAGCATGTTATTCCAGCAGAGTTTAACGAACATCCTGTTATTGAAAAAATAGGAATGGATATGGACCATGCCTCCAATGGTTTTTTCCTTCGCGTTCCAGACAAATATACAAGTTCAACCTCGAGGCATCAAGGCTATCATTCAGTTTATAGCGATTTTGTAGAGAGTAAACTTAATAAAATAGATATAAACCAAGATATAGCCGCTATTGAAAAGCAAGTGTTTGATTTGCAACAAAAGTTGAGAAAACTTCAAGAAAAAGGGCTACCACTATATATGACAGATGATTATCTACAAAAAGAATTGAAAAAAATAAAATCCAAAGGTATGGATGATTATTTACTTGACAGAGCTAAAAACAAAGATAAAATTAAGCCTGTTTGGGACAGAGGCGGGGGCGCAATAATAGATTTGTGGGAAAGGTGGTTTGATAAGTTATGAAGTACGGAATACACAGTAATTTAGTTGAAGAGGTTATTCAATTCTCAAATTCTATGATGGATTTTCCAAAAATAGAAAGACCTCAAAATATTGTTACAATTAATCAATATGAAGAGGCGAAAAGACTAGCCATTACTGAAGTTTTCGGTGAAGATGAATATACTTGGTCTGATATAAGACAACTTGAAATGGGAAAAGTTAAGGGAAAGTTGTATAAATTAGATTCTTCCCAAAAACCTAATGGTTTGGATGAATTAACTGAATTAATAGCAGATGGTCTTAGAAGTCAAATAACGGACTCTTATAGTGATTTTTTTGAAAGTGTTGTAGTAGATTTGAGAAACTGCGCAATGAATCGTGCAATAAATGGTGAAATTGAAAATTTTTATGAACAAGTTTTTAGAATCTATAAGGCTGGTGGTTTTCCATGTGGGTGGGATGGTGACGAAGGAAGACTTATTGCTTATTTTTCTTAAAAACAGTAATGTTTTTCTTTACTTTTTTGGACTAGAGATTGTGGATACATTTCAGTAAGCAGAACGTTATACCAAACTTAAACAAATACTTGGTGACACTATCAAATACTGGTGAATAACTCCTAGCCCCCAAAACAAGCAGTAAACTTGTATGGGGGCTTCTCAATCATTAGCTTATTTATAATCAATCGACCCTATGAAAGCCTATACATTCTTTTAAATAAAAAAGTTGACATATGTTTAAAAATAGGAAAAAAGTCACTGAGACTAAAGTCGCTTGTTAGATGATTATACATTCCTTAATCTGCTGAAATTCGACATTTTTTATGCTAGATAGATGTGTTCGAGATTAAGCTAGAAGTCAACGAGGTTGTCGTATCAAGGAATACGTCTTTTTTAGGAATTCATAAGAAGGAGACTTTAACGGAGAAGTAGTGCCATTGCGCGATTGTGCTTGTCCTTCATGAGTTTTTCTTATCGCTCATTCACATATTATAAATTCAGTTCGATTAGATTAGAATATTTGCATACATATGTATAAAAATGAGTATTAAGTCTCGGAAACTCCCTTTGCTACTGCGAATTGACAAAATATGAAGCAGTGGCTAATATGGTTGGGGAGACGGAAGATACTGGAATTTATAAAGGGGTAATGAGTTTTGAACAAGAGACTAGATAACAGATGTAGTAGCAAAATGAAATGGGGCCAAACGATTTTTGGAGCGCTGTTGGCGCTTAGTCTGGTGTTACTCAGTGGGGGTAACGCGTGGGCCTCATCCAATGAACAATTAAAATGGATTGAGGGTGGCCGAAAGGTAGACCTGGGAAAAATGGCTGCGGTTGAACTGGACTCCTCTCTTCTTTTCTTGGATGCAGCTAACACAGCAAAGGTAAGCGAAATGAATCACGAGAAGCCATCTGGCAAGGAAATTGGGAGTATATTTCCGAAAGATGAAAATCAAAATTGGGAAGTTGTTTTTGAATACTATGAACTTGGACACATCAAGGATGATGAAAAAGAAGACATCGATGCGGATGCCATTCTAGATAGTTATAAAGAGGGTACGGAAGAGAGTAACAAGGAAAAAGCGGAAAGTGATCGCCTGTATGTTACGGGCTGGGATGTGGAGCCTTTTTATAATGAAGCGACCCATAATCTAACCTGGTCTATGCTGGCGGAGGATGGGAACAAGGAAAAGCTGATCAATTATAATGTTCGTTTGCTCACTCGCCAGGGTTATATCTCTGCAATATTAGTGTCCGATCCTGCGCATTTGGACGCAGATAAGAAGTTTTTGAATGAGAACATATTACCCAAGCTGACAGTCAAATCAGGTGAGCGGTACGAGGATTTTAATGCTTCAACGGACAAAATTTCCGAATACGGCCTGACCGGATTGATTTTGGGAGGAGCAGGCTTGGCAGTAGCTAAAAAAGTAGGCTTGTTGGCATTACTCATTGCTTTTTTTAAGGGCGCGGGAATTAAGGCTATCATACTTATTGGTGCTGCTTGTGCAGGTGTCTTTGGTGTGATAGGCAAGTTTTTTGCCAAATTATTTCGCAAGAAAAAATCGGAATCCATGCACAATGAAACGAACGTTCAGGATCAGTCAGAAACACTACAGTAAAGATAAAAAAACACTCCAACATAAAAATGCTGATAAAAAGGGGATGGTGATTGAGCGCAAATCACCATCTCTTGCAGCTTGAGAAGCACAACAGGACATAAGTAGCTGAGCAGAACTAATTTACATGAACAGATGATCATGGAGACGATAGACCTGTGAATCATCTGTTTTTCGTATTTTTTATCCCTTGTAATACTTTCGGTACACCGCGGGCGTTGTGCCTTCATACTTTTTGAATATTTTAATGAAATACCCCGGCTCATTGAAGCCGAGCTCGCTACTGATCTGAGATACAGGAATATCTGTAGCTTCGAGCAACTGCTTCGCCCATTTAATCTTCAGGCGGGAAAGATAGCTAGAAAAGTTCTCACCTGTTTCCTTCGCAAACAGCCGACTAAAATAGCTTGGGCTAATGTGGCACAAGTCAGCCATGGCTTTAAGAGAAAAAGTTTCACCCTTGTGCTCAAAAATATATTCGAAGGCAGGCTTTAGTACGGGATTTCCGCACGGAATATCCACATCTCCTGAGGAATTCAGATAGGCATCTGCTAAGAAATTATTCATTTCTTTCTTAAGGCTTTCGATATGCTCCAGCGAGTAGCCAGGAAGGATCTCGGACAACTGCAGAGTAGACTGTGTGGCTGACGCCTTCTCGAACATTTCTGCGAGAAGATTTTTGTTCATCGCTTCTTCAACAATATAATTACACAATAAGGATAACATGTTGGAGATCATCTGGATTTCCTGATAGGTCATGGATGGCAGATCGGCGAAGTCGTTCTTAAGTTCCTCCCATTTGGAACTGTACAGTTTTTCATTTTTTGACGTGAGGATTTGCTCCAGCTGTAAGGCACTCGAAGGATCGGCTAAGCGGACCTGACCTGCCATGACGGCGCCGATGTACTTATCGTTGATAATGATCGGTACCGCGATGTCGACGATGTCATAATGACAGAGATAAATATAAGGTTTATTGGAACGCACCGCTTCAAGTCCACCGCGAGAGTCACATTTTTGGCAGTAGGGAAGGAGATTCTCATCCTGGCGAACCTTCTTGCAGAACGATTGGCATTGGCTGTGGCTAGTTACGGGATTCCCTTTAAAATCGACGGTGAGAATGGCTAATTTGGTAACGGATGCTAACGAATCCTGCAACTGCTCCCACTTTTTCAAATCAAAGATTTTCTGGATGCTCAAATGTTCACGTATCAAGATTCTCATCCCTTAATGGTAAATTATCCTGTAAGCAATAACAAAAAAGTACAATTTGTGATCTACAGTGCAAAAGAATACGATTGTAGATTATAATATATTCCTTGATTCCTCCAATGTAAAGTTTACATGGTTCGGTTATAGTTTTAATCAGAACGAAGCCAACACAATCATAAGGAGGAATTATAGATGAGAAAAGCTTTTATCAGCCCAAGCAAATATGTACAAGGTGAAAATGAATTGTTGAATTTGGGTTACTATGTGAGCACCTTCGGCAAATCCGCTTTACTGATTGCGCATCCTGCCGATGTGGCGCGGGTAAAAGATAAGCTTGATTCCACTTTGAATAAATATAACGTGACCTTTATTGAAAGCGGTTTTATGGGTGAGTGTTCCAGACAGGAAGTGTCTAGACTTCAGGAAATCGCCACTGCGAATGGATGCGATTGTATCGTAGGTCTCGGCGGCGGGAAAGCGATCGACGCGGCGAAATGCGTGGCTCAAGGGGAAGCGCTTATCATCTGTCCGACGATTGCTGCGACGGATGCACCGACAAGTCACTCGGCCGTTCTTTACACCCCGGAAGGCGCTTTCGACGATTACGCCTATTTTAAGCAAAGTCCGAGTGTCGTATTAGTCGACACCACCGTAATCGCTAATGCACCAACCCGATTCCTCGTATCAGGTATGGGTGATGCGCTGTCGACTTACTTTGAAGCCCGTGCGACCTCCCGTTCTTACTCCAGGGTCAATGCCGGACTGCCTAACGGAGTACGCGAAGGACAGTGTGCGCCAGCAGTAGGTACGAATGCGGCGATTGCACTTGCAACGCTATGTTATGAAATGTTGTTAAAAGACGGTGCCAAAGCAAAAGCGGCATGTGATGAAAACCAAGTTACGCAAGCACTCGAAAATATCATTGAAACTAATATTTTACTCTCAGGCCTCGGCTTCGAGAGCGGCGGACTTGCGGCGGCCCATGCGATTCATGATGGACTCACGATTTTGGAAGGCACGCATCATTATTATCATGGAGAGAAAGTAGCATTCGGCACGATCGCACAGCTGGTGCTCGAAAACGCGCCCACGGAAGAATTGCATCAGGTACTTGATTTCTGTTTAGCCGTCGGTTTACCGGTCTGCTTGGCCGATATCGGCGTCGATCATATCAGCCAGGAAGAACTCATGGAAGTAGCTGCAAAGGCCTGCATTCTGGAGGAATCGATCCATTCCATGCCGTTTCCGGTCACAGTGGAGCAGGTTGCAGCGGCAATCGCTGCGGCCGACCGTATCGGGAGCCAGTACAAAGTGGAGGTAAAGTAGCATGAAAAAGGTCATCAACCGTCCGGAAAATTTGGTTCTTGAGATGTGCAGCGGTATTGCGCTCGCGCATCCCGAGTTGGAATTTCTGCCAAAATACAAATTGCTCAAGAAAAAGGAATTGAACGCGGAGAAAGTAACGCTCATCAGCGGCGGTGGTAGCGGGCATGAGCCCGCCCACGCCGGCTTCGTTGGCAAAGGGATGCTCGATGCCGCGGTCTGCGGTGATGTCTTTGCCTCTCCCTCACAAATTCAAGTATATCAGGCCATCCGAGCGACAACCGGGAAAAAAGGTGCGCTGCTGATTATCAAAAATTACAGCGGCGATATTATGAACTTTAGAAACGGCGCCCATCTGGCCACTGAAGACGGTCTGGAAGTGGACTATGTAAAGGTTGAAGACGACATCGCTGTAGAAGACAGCCTATATACGGTCGGACGACGCGGGGTGGCGGGAACGGTACTCGTCCATAAGATCGCGGGTGCAGCGGCGGAAGAGGGTCGGAGTCTGGCGGAAGTTAAAGCAGTTGCCGAGAAAGCCGCTGCGAATGTACGCAGTATCGGATTCGCATTGACTTCGTGTACCGTGCCGGCGAAGGGCTCGCCAACATT
This sequence comes from Paenibacillus sp. LT-B23, assembly GCF_059417685.1. Classification (NCBI taxonomy): domain Bacteria; kingdom Bacillati; phylum Bacillota; class Bacilli; order Caryophanales; family Paenibacillaceae; genus Paenibacillus; species Paenibacillus sp. LT-B23. The sequence continues at coordinate 212,668 of NZ_JBSQBM010000007.1, forward strand.
AGAGCTCGGGCATGATGAAATCGAGTACGGCGTCGGCATTCACGGCGAGCCTGGGACCAGCCGCGAGAAGTTGACGGATGCGGATACGCTGGCAGGCAGAATGGTAACCGATCTCCTTCGAGACATGCAGATCGAAACTGGATTCAGCGGAGAAGTTGCCCTGTTGATCAATGGTTTCGGCGGTACGCCTCTGCAAGAACTGTACCTCTTCAATCATGCGGTCACTCGCGAACTAGCAGCGAAGGGGATTAAGATTGATCGCACTTTTGTCAACAATTATATGACGAGTATCGATATGGCAGGTATCTCGGTTTCCATCATGAAGCTGGACAACGAACTGAAAACACTTCTTTCCCATGAAAGCAACACGCCTGCGTTCAAGGTGTCTGGACCTGTTGATCATGTCGTATTTACGGATATTTCAACTGTAGCAGACGAAAATCGGCAAGTATCCTTTGAGGTGGAAACTGACCCTGCCTTCGCGGTTATTGAGAACAACAAGATTACGTTGAACAATCTTATCTACCTAGTCGATAAGATGAGTGAGGTTATCATCAAGAATGAGGTATCTTTCTGCGATCTTGACTCTCATGCAGGCGACGGCGACTTTGGCATGAGCGTTGCAAAGGGATTTCGTCAGCTGAAACGGGAATGGAGAGACATCCTGAATCAAGATTCTTTGACAATGGGAACCTTTCTTCATTCATGCTCGCTCGTCATCATGGAATACTGCGGTGGCGCTTCGGGCCCGATTTGGGGCTCAGCATTTCGCGCAGCGGCACGATCTGCGGGCGAACGAACCGAACTCACCGTTTCCGAATTCGCGGATATGATGCAGGCTGCGGTGCAAGGCATACAATCGACAGGCGAACGTTCTTTCGGCAGAGGAGCCGTTGTTGGCGATAAAACGCTTATAGATGCATTAGTGCCATGTGCGGATAGCTGGTTGGAGAGCGCGAAATTAGATTTTGATGTGAAGGCAGCCTTTGTAAGAGGTGCTCAAGCCGCTGTATCAGGTGCCAAAAAGACGGAAGACATCGTGGCGCGCATGGGCCGTGCCGGAACGGTCGGAGAGAGAAGCCTCGGTTATCCAGATGCGGGGGCTTATGCGCTTGGGGTGATTTTTACGGAGCTCGCTGAGTGTTTGAACTGATTCTCTATATATCCAAAATTACTGTAGCGAACACTTCGTTCAGTTATCCATTCTCACCTGTAACACTCGCTAATTCTGAAAAAATTCAAGGTTTGTTCATTGCAATTGATGTGCATTAGGTTTATAATTTCAGACGGATTCAAAGGGCTTATCCCTGAATCCATGGGAGTTCATCCCATCTGAGCTAGCTTACTGCATGCTCAAATATGAATTAAGCGAGGGATTTACAATGAAAACCTGCTGCACCATCCAAGTTGACGAAGACAGTTTAGTTATTGATTTGCCAGAAGAAGGAACCACGCTAGAGTCCCTGCTCGGTGATATTGAGAGCTGTGGAGGTAGTGAAGAACCTTGGTTGGAACTTATAGACAAGGTAATAGGTAACTCATCTGAGACTGTACTGACAGATCAAGCGACGGATGGCGGCGATATGAAGGAAGATCAGACGACCAAAGAACCTCAAGCAACCACTCAGGGGTAATAGGCAGATCATACGTTAATACGATTTTTTAACACGATACGATTCACATACATGATCATGTATAAGACTGCTATACCGGGCCGAAGGGCGTCGGGAAGCAGTCTTTTTTTAGCATGATGGAAAGTTGAAATCCTCTCTATATCCGCTAAAATTCGTCAAATTTTGCAGTCCGCAGATGAGTCTTTTGTCCCTCCTGCTCTCCGCAATAACAAACGTAATGGCAAACATCCCGAAACCGTGACTTCCTGTTCATTTTCCACCATAAAGTCGAAATATAACATGGAACTAACTATAATAGTAGTAACATCCATATACAGGTAAGTGACACCTAATGTTGGACCTGATCCTCTTGCTGTATAAAGGAGGGGAGCAAAAAGGCGGAGAACAACGTACTGATAAGCTTATCCACTTTATTAAAAGGAAGGAATGTGTAAATGATGAATGGGCAATGGATCCTGCCAAGGATCGCAAAAAGAGTAGCGGTGATGCTAACAGCAGTATTACTGTTAACGTTAACGAACGGATTCAACTGGAATACGCAAACAGCAGAGGCTGCTGGGACGACCCCTGTGGAACGTTACGGACAACTTTCAGTAAAGAATGGTAAACTGGTGGATAAAAATGGCAAGCCAGTACAACTCAAAGGTATTAGCTCTCACGGCGTCCAATGGTTTGGGGATCTGGTAAATCAGGACTCTATGAAATGGCTACGGGACGATTGGGGCATTTCCGTATTTCGGGTTGCGTTGTACACTGAAGAAGATGGTTATATCGCCAATCCTTCATTGAAAAATAAAGTGAAGGAAGCGATTGAGGCAGCACAGAAACTGGGCTTGTACGTCATTATCGACTGGCACATTCTTTCAGATGGCGATCCGAACATTCATAAAAATGAAGCCAAAGCTTTCTTTAATGAATTTTCGACTCAGTACGGCCATTTGCCTAACGTAATCTATGAGCTTGCCAATGAGCCGAATGGGAATGTGAACTGGAACAATCAAATCCGACCTTATGCGTCTGAGGTATCTCAGGTTATTCGCGCTAAGGACCCGGACAATATTATTATTGTAGGAACAGGCACATGGAGTCAGGATGTACATGATGCAGCAGACCATCCACTTCCAGACAAGAATACAATGTATACCGTACATTTCTATGCGGGTACGCATGGACAGTATTTGCGCGATCGGGTCGATTATGCGCTGAACAAAGGCGTGGGTATATTTGCTACCGAGTGGGGTACAAGCGATGCTTCAGGTAACGGTGGTCCGTTCCTGAATGAATCCAAAGTATGGACCGATTTTCTGGCCAGCCGTGGAATCAGTTGGGCTAACTGGTCGCTGGCAGACAAAAATGAGACCTCTGCTGCGCTGTTGCCTGGTGCTGACCGTAAAGGCGGATGGCCTGATTCACAATTGTCCGCTTCCGGCAAATTCGTAAAACAAGCGATACTGGAAGGCTCCAGCAACATTGGTGGAGGCGGAAATAACGGGGGGGATAACGGCGGAGATGGCAACACTGGCGGTGATAACGGTGGTGGCAACAACGGCGGCGATAACGGCAACGGAGGAAGTACACCAGGCAGTAACGATCAAGGGATTGTGCTACAGTATCGCACCGGTGACACGAACGCCAAGGATAACGCAATCCGTCCTGAATTTAATATCAAAAACACAGGAAAAACAGCTGTGAAGTTGAGTGATCTAAAAATTCGCTACTATTACACAGATGAAAGCAAACAAGCTCAGCAGTTTTTTGTGGACTGGGCTAGGATTGGCAATGAAAAGGTAAAAGCAACTTTTGTAACATTGCCAAATCCGAAGGCCAAGGCTGATAAATATGTGGAGATTTCTTTCACAGACGGAGCGGGAACTATCCAGCCTGGCGGGGAAAGCGGAGAAATTCAACCCCGTATTCATGCTGCAAATTGGAGCAATTTTGATGAGACCAACGATTACTCTTATGGTGCTACCCAAACAGCATTCGCAGACTGGGACCATGGCACTGTATATCAGCAGGGGAAGCTGGCTTGGGGCATAGAACCTTAGAATCCAACCGTAACTAACTTTACCGGAACGAGTAAAGTGATGGGATTTTTGGGTGCAATCTTTCCAAGGTTTGGAGTATAGCATATGCGCCTTTAGTATATGCGGGCTGGAACTTTAGGAGGGGACGACTGACACTTTAGTTTCGGTGTGTATACTACCAAAGTACCATGTGATGTTCGACTTTTGTGGTGCTTGAATTACTTCCATAGTGCAGAGGGGTTGGTTCCAATGAACCCCTCTCTACGACAAACCCCCGCTGTTGCCATCATAGGCAGGCGGGGGTTTTAATGTTTCTGAAGCTCAGCCTCCGTTTAACTGCGTCTATACCAAATCAAAAGCTTTGGCCAGCAGACGGTAGGACTGAACACGTTTATCAAAGTCATGAATGGATGAAACGACCAGCAACTCATCGGTACGATACTGCTCAGCCAGTCTTAGCAGCTGTTCCTTACACTGTTCAGGGGTACCAACAACGCGCCATGCTGCGGACTGACGCAGCCGCTCACGATCAAACTCCGTGTATGGATAGGACATTGCTGTTTTCACCGACGGAAGAGAACTCATTTCTTTACCTTGCATGAGCAAAAGGAAATACAAACTAGCACTGGACGCCAGCTGCTCGGCTTCCTCTTCGGTTTCAGCGCAGGCTACCGTGACTGCTGCCATGGAGTGGGGCTTATCACCCAGGATGGAAGGCTGGAATTGCTCGTGGTAACGTGCGGTAGCTTCTACACCACCTGGAGTCCCGAAAAATTGGGCAAAGGCATAGGAGGCACCCATCATCGCGGCCATTCTGGCGCTCTCCCCGCTGGAGCCAAGCAACCATAATTCAGGAACGGTCGAAATCATCGGGGAGGCATGAAGACCGGCAAACCGATGATTGTCAGGCACCGTATCATGGAAGTAGTCGATTAAATCGAGAATCTGCTGTGGATATTGTTCGACAGATTGGTACTTGCCTTCCTGCAGGGCACGAGTAGCCAGCGGTAAACCACCGGGAGCACGCCCTATTCCCAGGTCGATGCGTCCTGGATGGAGCGCTTCCAGCAAGCGGAAGTTTTCGGCGACTTTATACGCGCTGTAGTGTGGCAGCATAATACCGCCTGAACCCACACGAATGCGTGATGTATGAGCAGCCAAATGCGCAATCAGCACCTCAGGGCTGGAGTGCGCTAGAGTTTTGGACGCATGATGCTCGGATACCCAATAACGGCTGTACCCCAGTTGATCAGCTTCACGCGCTAAATCTGTTGTATTGGATAATGCATCCTGAGCATTACCGCCTTCAGGAATATGAGACTGGTCCAGTATACCCAGTTTAAGCATTTTGCAATCACCTCTTACACAACTGTATCAGACACAACTCATTAGGTCAAAACTTGAAATTGGATGGTTTGGTGCTAAAGTTGAATCGGTTGGAGTTTAGGAATCTTTTCGTTATAATGAAGGAAGTGTAGGATGAGAGAACATCCTTGCTAATGGAGAGGGGATTGAATTTGTGTTAAGAACACCTTTGGGGCGTGTCCGACTCATGCTCTGGATTCAAGCTATAGCTTATTTGGCGATACTATTCACCCACCAGCCTCTGCAAGCTGCGGGTATGACCCAGGCGGTTATGGCGATTGGTAACATATACCGGGTGAGCTTTTTGTTGCTCCTCGTTGCTTTGATCTATGGAAAAACAGCACTGCATTGGTCTATACGGCGGCCTCTTTTTATTATGTTTGCATCCTTCATCCCATTTGGTTTGATGATTATGGATTTTGTTTGGGTGCGAAAATGGACAGGGGATTCGGCAGCAGAACAGCGAACTGCATCGTAACATTTGAAGATGTGCTTCGTGTGAAGTGTCGAGGAGTTTGTCTGGCGTAAGCGGGACTGGCCCCGATGCAGTAGAAAAGAACATTACGCAGGTTGATGCGTGGTGTTCTTTTTTTGTGCACCGGAGGAATCATTCTATATATTTGTACTTTCGAGCGTTGGAAATCAAATTATGAAAAATGCTGAACTAAAAATTCAGCCGTCTTGCGTCTTTGAAAGCCTTCAACCCAATGTCCGGTAAACGGATAAATTTCAATCGTTTTCGCTGATTCAATGCGGTTATAAGCGGCGAAAATCGTCTCTGGCATACACACAGTATCCTTAAACCCTACCGATACCATGACCGGTATACGAATGCGATAAGCAAGATTCATCACGTCAAAATAACTTAATGTATGTAGTACCTGCTCCAAATGCTCCGGGAATCGGTTGGCGAATTCGGCAGCTTCCGTCAGTGAACTGGTAGAATTCATCATACCAAAATCCATATGACACATATTAGGAATATCCGCTACCGTAATGGAAGCTTTATCGCTGAGCGCCGCCACCATTAATGCAAGTCCGCCGCCTTGACTGGCGCCACTGATTGCGATTTTAGCTGAATCGACATCCGACTGCTCCGCTACCCAATCTACGGCTCTAAGGGCATCGGTTGTAATCGTTTTGTAGTAGCAGGTATCCTTGTCCAATATGCCTTTCGTTACCCAACCTTTAACGGTACCATGGGGATCATCCAGACGGTCTCCCGTTTCTCCCCCCTGACCACGTACATCTACCGCTAATACAGCGAAGCCAAGCATGAGCCAAGAGGAATAATCTTCAGGGTAGCCTTTTCCGCCTGTATAGCCATGAAACAGAACGATACACGGCAGCTTTTGATCTCCGGCAAATCGGGGGCGTACATACCAGGCATGCAGCGGCGTATCATCGACACCCTCAAAAGTAACCCGGTAGGCAAGGATATGAGGATACGGTGTTTCTACGGTAGCTTTGAACGCACGTACTGGTTTGGCGTGGACTTCTTCCAGTGTTTTATCCCAGAATAAATCTATATCCTTCGGGGCGGTAAGATCGGGCCGATACTGCTTCAATTCGGCAATTCTTTTCTCAATAACATTCATAATCAAAATTCTCCCTCATATAAAATGAATCTCTCCTTAAGCTTTACCCGGTAAAGTTGACTCCTCCAGCTCTCTCAGCAGTTCAAATGCTCTTTCATTAGTGCTTCCGCACGTATCCTCATCAGCATGGAATCCACTGCATACAACTGGGCGCTCAGGTTTGCCAAACAATCGGCAACGGTAATCGGAAGTGAGCTGAGGGCAAGGAACACCAGCTGGTTTTCCATCAGGCATGCCGGGAATAGGGGAAGAAATCGTAATGGCAATACAGCACGCGGCGCATCCTACTCTACACTCCAGTTGGGGTCACTCCTTAATAATCTGTTATTTTTGTAACTTATGCATGAAGTGACATTAATGAAGCCATAATGTGAGGATGGCACAAAAAAAGCAGGAATACAAGGATAAACGCATATTAGACACACTTTTCACACAAGGGGTATAAATAGTCGTAGAGGCACGTAGGATGGTATCAAGCCCCTAAATCAGCATTCCGTTCGGTGGTAATATTAACCACTTGTCCTTTATGTGTTCAAAAGGAGTTCGAGTGGTTAATAATAGAACACAACGATAAAAACTTAAACGAGGTGACGCAAAATGAGTTGGTTATGGGCATTGATTGTTGGTGGTATTATTGGTTGGTTGGCAGGAATTATCGCAGGTCGTGATGTTCCGGGTGGCGTGATAGGTAACATCATCGCTGGTTTTATCGGCGCATGGTTGGGTAGCTTGATTCTGGGAAACTGGGGTCCTGAAATCGGATCGTTCTACATCGTTCCTGCATTAATTGGTGCGATTGTGCTGGTCGTGATTGTAAGCTTGATCTTCCGTTCCGTTGGACGGAGTAGAGGCTAACTTTACGAATCATTGAATAGACTAGCCCCTATGGGGCACAAGGCTAAAATGGAAAGAAGCTGCTTCCGCAAGGTTCGCAAATGAACCTGTGGGAGCAGCTTTTTTTGTGAAAAAGTGACGGCTTTTTCCTATTGAAACCGCCTGATATGAGGAACATTTAGAACGCCCAGCACGATACACATACCGATGGTTGCAAACATGCCAATTGTGAACATACCACCAAGCTTATCCGCCACAGCACCTACTGCTAGATAGCCGACAGGGAGCAGAGCAAAGGAAAACATCAGATCCAGACTAGCTACACGTCCAAAAGACTCGGCTGGGACTAATTCCTGAAGACTTGTCTCCCAGATAATCGCAAATATCATAATGCCAAATCCTTCGAGCATCATGCTCATAATCAATCCTGGCATCCAGGTGACTATAGACAACAATAGTAAAGCAAGACCGCTGACAAAAGCTCCTAAGTAAGCGAGCAGGCCGCGATGCTTCCAATGCTTGCGTGACCCATATACAAAAGCCCCCAGCATGGCGCCAATGCCGCTACTTGCCATCGCAATGCCGTACACGACTGGACTGTAGCCATGATGAACCTTGAACAGCCAAGGAATGAGTACAGCGATAATGCCTGAATAACAAATATTGATGAAGGAAAAGGCAAGAATCGTAATCCATAGCCAAGGGTGGCTTTTGAGAATGGTAAAGCCTGCGATAAAATCCTTGAGAAAATGCTGTCCACCCTGATCTTGCTGTTCTGCATCTACCTGACCTTTGCCGATGATGGAGGCCAAATGAGCGCTCAGCATCCAAAAACAGGCAAAAGATATCAGATAAGTGATAGAATCCAGCCCAAAGCCGATACCTGGTGAGGAAAAGGATACAATGAAGCCTCCTAACGGAGGGCCAAGTAGACGGACGGCTTGTATACTGATCTGACTAAGCGCGTTGGCTGCATTGCGTATGTCCGGTGTGAACACCTGTGCACGTAAGGCAGAATAAGCGGGATTAAAGATACCGTCCATCAATCCGTACAACGCAAGGCCAACGAAGAGAAACGGCAATTTCATCCCGCCCGTAAACATCAGCACCGCCGCAAGGAACATCAGCCCAAACCGGGCGATATTCGTAAACAGAAGGAGACGGATTCGGTCAATTCTGTCCACGATCATTCCTGCGAAAGGCAGAATAAGTACGTTTGGCAGCATATAAACAGTCATCGCCAGTCCCATGATAGTAGTCGAGCCTGTTAGGGAATAGATAATCAGTGGCAAAATGACTGTGGTGACCGAGCTCCCCAACATTGCGATCCAATGTCCAAGCCACAACAGGGTGAACGCTTTGGATTGTTTTAAAGGTGAAGTGAAGGTAGCCCAGGCCGAGTGACTTCCTTCGGGTGAAGTAGAGGAAAAGGTTGAATTTTGGGTATCCATGATCACACTCCGGTAAATAATACTAAATTTCATATTGAAGCTTATTATACGAAATCTCTAACGTAAGGGTACAGAAAAAGTTGCTGTGAGGGGAGTTGTAATGAATAGCTTGCCAATGAAAGAGTCAACCTAGAATAACTTTAGGCTGCAAATGATATATAACTTACTTTTTGCATAGGGATTATTGGATAAAAGCATTGACGCGTGAAAATGAATGATGTACTATTCAATGACCAGCTGTGTGCTAGGTTACCAAGAAAAAGGGAAAGAGTGTGAATACCATGAAAAAATTTAGTTTTTTTCCAATTGTACTCATCGTGATGGCATTGCTGGTTTCGGCCTGTGGTAACAACGATAAAGGCGCCAATACCAATAATGCATCTAACGGAGATAACGGATCTAATAATGGAAAAGCAGATACAACTGCTACAGCTACTCTTGAATCTGTAAAAGCGAGCGGCAAGCTAAGAATTGGCACGGAGGGCACCTATGCTCCGTTTACCTACCATGATGCTGCTGGTAAACTGACAGGCTTCGATGTCGATATTGCGACCGAAGTGAGTAAACGCCTGGGTGTACAACCGGAGTTTATCGAGACGCAATGGGACGGTATATTCGCAGGGTTGAACTCCAAGCGGTTTGACACGGTGTTCAATGAAGTATCCATTACAGATGAGCGCAAGCAAAAATACGATTTTTCCGATCCTTACATTGTCTCCAAGGCGGTTCTGATCGTGAGCGAAGACAATACGGACATCCAGAAATTTGCTGATCTAAAAGGGAAAAAGGCTGGGCAGTCCCTGACCAGTAACCTGACTCAAATCGCGAAAAGCAACGGTGCGGAAATTGTGGCAACAGAGGGATTCAACCAAGCCATTGACCTCCTCACTTCCAAACGGGTGGATGCGACCGTCAATGATGGATTATCCTATCTCGATCTGAAAAAGCAAAAGCCTGACGCACCAATCAAAAAGGTGGACGAATCTCCAGATGCTTCACACAGCGCAGCTGTATTCAATAAAGGCAGCGAAGATTTGATCAAGGAAGTAAACAAAGCGCTGGCTGATATGAAGGCTGACGGTACGTATCTGAAAATTTCCGAGAAATATTTTGGAGCTGACGTATCCAAATAATAAATGAAGACCAAACGTTCGCCAAGTCGAACCGAATCTTCTCAAACCTATCTTTTCAAAGGATGTCTGTACAATGGATGATCGTCAAATACAAATCATTATCGATTCATTATTGCCTCTGCTAAAAGCAGGGGTTTCTTTTACGATTCCGCTTACGCTTATCTCCTTTGCTCTTGGACTCGTACTGGCGCTGATTACAGCGTTGGCCCGGCTGTCCAAATGGAGAATACTCAAGCTGATTTTCGGCTTCTATGTATGGGTGATTCGAGGAACTCCTTTGCTGGTGCAATTGTATATTATTTTCTATGGTTTACCTTCCGTGGGTATTACACTGGACCCGTTTATTGCTTCAGTGATCGGCTTCACCCTCAGCGTAGGGGCTTATAGCTCTGAAATTATGCGTGCGGCTATCATATCCATTCAGGAAGGCCAATGGGAGGCGGGATACTCTCTGGGTATGACGCGCTGGCAAGTATTGCGGCGTATCGTGCTTCCGCAAGCATCCCGTGTGTCCGTACCTCCGTTGGCTAATTCATTCATCAGCTTGGTGAAGGATACCTCACTGGCTGCGACCATCACCTATGTGGAAATGTTCAGAACGGCTAACCAGATTGTAGCTACCACATACGAACCGCTATTGGTGTATACCGAGGCGGGGGTTATTTACCTGCTGTTTAGCACTATTTTGACTGTGTTACAAAATTACCTGGAGAAGCGACTAGGCCGTTTTTCCGTCAGATAAAGGAGATTGTACCGGTGATCCAAATTCGGAATATACACAAATCGTTCGGCTCGCTGGAAGTGCTTAAGGGTGTTGACGTGACGTTGGGTAAGGGGAAAGTGCTTGTTATCATCGGTCCTTCCGGTTCTGGTAAAACAACGCTTTTACGCTGCTTGAATTTGCTGGAAATTCCTGACCAAGGAGAGATCCAAGTAGGGGATATTGCACTGAATTTTGCGAAAGGAACGAAGCTCAGGCAAGAAAACATTTTGGCGCTGCGCAAGCGGACAGGGATGGTATTTCAATCCTACAACCTCTTCCCGCATATGACAGCCGTACAAAATGTGATGGAGGGACAAGTCACGGTTCAGAAAAAGAGCAAGGATGAGGCGCGCAAACGTGCATTGGAGTTGCTTAAAAAAGTGGGGCTGGCTGATAAAGCGGAATCCTATCCGCATCAGTTGTCGGGAGGACAGCAGCAACGAGTCGGTATTGCCCGGGCAATGGCGGTCGAACCTGAGGTACTATTGTTCGACGAGCCGACCTCTGCGCTTGACCCCGAGTTGGTAGGCGAGGTGCTCAAGGTCATGAAGCAACTGGCTGCCGAAGGGATGACCATGGTCATTGTCACCCATGAAATGAAATTTGCAGCTGAGGTCGCGGACCATGTGATTTTGATGGATCAGGGTGTAATCGTTGAGCAGGGTACGCCGCATGAGGTTCTGGAGCAGCCCACCAGTCCGCGGGCTATTCAGTTTTTGAATCGTCTGAGCGGGGAAGCGGAATAAAGGGAATTACAGTATTTATTAAAATAAGCGTTTAGACTGAATAAAAAGGCAGCTACAGCCGGGCATTGAAAAATAAAGCCTCGCACCAGTAGTTGCCTTTTGCTCATCAGTTGTCCTCTTTTATTTCAATTTTAATGTTAGCAAAAAAGTAATCAACAGAATACAACAGCCTGCTATGAATGGAGCGAACAGATTTGCATCAAACAAAAATCCCGCTAGAGTAGGGCCTAAAATATTCCCGACACTCATATAGGCGTTATTCATACCAGCTACATATCCTTGCTCATTCCCGGCCATCTTCGATAATTGTGTATTAAGAGCTGGACGAAGCATAGCTGTGGCAAAGAAAATAAGGGAAGTGACAAGGAAGATACTCCAAAAATCTTTGGCTAAGAGAAATAAAATATAAGCAACTGAGGTGAAAAGAAGCGATCCTTTGATCACCCTTTGTTCACTAAACTTATTGATTATTTTAGCAACAAATAATGCCTGCATACCGACTCCAATCACAGCACCTACGGTCAGAATGACAGCAATATTTTGCGGTGAGAATTGGAAGCGTTTCGTTACATATAAACCAAGAACAGATTCAAAATTAGCGAGTCCAAAGGTCATCACCAGGACAAGTACAAAGAGCATCGTATATTTTGACTTCAACGATCTCACGTATTGTTTGTAAATAGATTCCTTCTGAATAATTCTTGCCCGCGCTGCTTTCATTTGCTCTTTCGATAAACTTTCAGGCAAACAAAACACTGAAAAAATAACAGCAGCCATAGCAGCACCTGTCGCTGCGTAAAGCGGCACTCTCGTTCCATATCCTGCAAGAAGACCACCCAGTCCAGGTCCAATGACAAATCCGAATGACATGGATGCGGCTAGCAAGCTATTACCTTTGGCGCGTTCTTCGGTTGTTGTAATGTCCGCTACATATGCCATCATGGGTGGAACAATCAGGGCTGCTGCCATTCCTTCCAGAAGTCTTGAGGTATACAGCATCCACAGCTCATCTCCGATAGCAAAGATAAATTTAGCTACAGCAAAAACAATGACACCTACGACGATGAATACTTTTCTCCCATATCGATCAGACAGTTGTCCAGTCATTGGAGAGAGTAGGAATTGTGTCATGCCATAGGCTGCTACTAATAATCCTATCGATTGCCCACTGGCTCCAAACTCAATGATCAGTTCTGGCAGGATGGGGGTAATTAAACCAACGCCCACCATAACGATGAAGATATTAATCATTAGTTCCAAGTATTCTTTTCATGCAAAAAACCTCCTTATCCATTGGTTTCTGGATAGGAGGTAGACGTGCGAACAGGAAGATACACTGCTCCCGTCAAAGAAGCAATGCTCTTATCGTTAATACCCAAAGCCTACACTAATCCTATCCAGAAAATTCGTAAGATTACGATTTTTTCCTTTGGTGGAATAGGATTAGTAGATCATTGGCTTAAAGTCACCCTTTCGATACTTTATTATTTATAAACGTAACATAAATTTCTTGATAAGGCGATGAAAGGATAACTCAGAAGAACCCGACTCGTCCTTCGGCCACATTTTTTAACCAGTCCTGCTTACGGCTCTTATCGAGCTCGCCTCGCATACCTTTGATAATCAGTTCAAAATCGGCTTTTCCCTGCTCATGCCACTCCAGAGCAGTGCTGACATACAGTTCTCCGAGCTGTGCCAGCGAAAACCCGTCAGTCATGGATGCCGCCTTCTGTGTACCTGTTTCCCCTGCAAAAACAAGGAAGTTGCGCAGCTTGAGATACGCCAGTCGCAGCGCTTCGTCAGGCAGACTGATTTCATAGGCGCGATCGAAACGACCTGCCCGGTTCATCAGACCCGGGTCAATTTTTTCAGGATAATTGGTCGTTCCGATCAGGAAGATGCCCTCCTTGGAAGTAGCACCATCAAGCGTATTCAGGAAAAAGGAACGAACCTCCTGCGGCATGGAATCAATATCTTCAATGACCAGTACCATCGGAGCCAGGCGGGTAGCCGCCTCGAACACCTCTTTGACCGATTCACTGGTTGTATACTCCGTAATTTGCCAGTAGGCAGCCGGACCCGGTACGCTGCTCGCAATTGATTTTACAAGTGTCGTTTTGCCGTTGCCCGGATGACCGTACAGCAGAATACCGCGTTTGTATGGAATATTATAAGTCTGATAGAAGGTACGATCTGCTTCAAAAAACTGATCGAGTGAACGGAAAATATCCCGCTTGATTTCCGCTTTCAAAATAACGTCATCCCGCGTAATGGCACGGGTAATCGGCTCCGCCTGCCGGGATAATCCGCGGCTTGTGTCCGTAAAGACGGTGACCCGCTTCATGTTCTGCTTGCGTTCACGTCCGCGTACCCCCGCGAGGAAGCCTTGCAGTTCCTGATCGCCTGTCGCAAATACGTAATCTTCATTATATACGCCATTTTCACGGAAAAAGGGAACCCGCGCCAGCGCGATGCCCCACTTGGGATAGGCGAATACATTATTACGCATCGACAGGTGCACGCCGTACTCTGGAGTCGGCCCGTCATCGTCATATTGGATGGTGCGTTCCTCCAGGCGATCAAAGACCCGTGCCACATGCTCCAGATCCAGGCTGCCTGAACGAATATCCTCCTCCAGCAAATCCCAATACTCAATATTGGGATCGTCGCTGGCATACAGCTCATATTTTACGCCATAGCGGTTATATAGAGCTTCACTGATGCCGTCGATCAGACGGGCATAAGCGGCATAGCCAGTAATGCGCCCATCCGTACGTTCATCAAATTTATAAATAGCCGGTGTATCTATACTCAAATTATTTGGCTCCTTTCAGGGCGGCCAGCGGCTTACATTTGGCTACAACTGCTGCGAGTCCTGCCCCGGTGACACTTTCAATAATATCATCTACATTTTTGTAGGCTTGTGGAGATTCGTCGAGAATGCTTTCCAGTGATGACTGATTGACCACAATCTCGTCGTCTGTCCCTACACCAAGTGCTCCGGCAAAATCGTCCACACTTACGAGCCGTTTGGTCGCAGAGCGTGAACGGATACGGCCTGCTCCATGGCAAATGGAGTGGAAGTTACCCTGCCCGCCCGGCAGACCGACCATAATATAGGAGGACGTACCCATAGAGCCGGGAATCAAGGCCGGATGTCCTGTTTCCCGGTAAGGTTTCGGATTGTCGGGATGTCCGGCTGGAAGAGCGCGGGTAGCCCCTTTACGATGCACAAACACGTTACCGTGATCCGGGTGGGATTCCTCCCAACCATAATTGTGCATCAGATCGTACAAGGTGCGCAACTCGCACTTTGTACCAAAGACATCACGGAAGGCTTCACGCACGGAATATGCGATCAAATGTCGGTTCACCACCGCATAGTTCAGCGCCGAGTACATCATATTGATGTAATGTGCAGCTTCGGGATGTTCCAGGGGGGCAAATACCAACCTTGGATCAGAAGTTCCAAGCCCAAGGCGACCCATTGCTTTGGCAATGGCAGACGAGCTGGTTTGGCTGACCGCTCCACCCCAGGCACGTGATCCGGAGTGGACCATAACGGCAACCTGACCGTCGAACATCCCCCAGGCTTCGGCGATTTCACGGTTGTGCTCGGCAATCTCAATCGCCTGAATTTCAACGAAATGATTGCCTCCACCCAGCGTGCCAAGCTGTCGGTGAGCCCGGTGCCACGTGCGATCTTCGACAAGATTGAGTACCTCTTCATCAAATGAGAATTTACTGTGCTCTACATGGGTGAGTGAGGTTGATTTTTTAGGCGTGTAGCTGTCTGGAATATATTTATTGGGTAACCCATGCAGGCCCTTGCGTACAATATGCTCCAGTCGGATATCTGAATAATGTCCCCGCTGGTGGGCTTCCATCGGCAAATATTTATCAATGGTCTTGACCAGCTTGCGGCGCAGCTTGGTTTCCTTCAAGTCGTCCTTGTACAAATTCGTCAGGTGTACGCGCATGCCGCAGCCGATATCGCTGCCAACGATGGAGGGAGATACATAGCCGTCCTCCATTCCCCATACCGCTGTCGTGCCGATGCAGGTTCCGACGCCTACATGCACATCCGGAGTATAGCCCATATAGCGGATACCGGGAATTTGTAAATTGTTATTAGCCATCTCGAACACTTTGTAATCCAGCGAGGAGAAAAGCTGCTGAGAAGCATATACGGTCAAATCGCCAGCCGGAAGCTTCATAAGATGGCTGTAAGGTCCCTTTTCTAAGAACGAGTCTGTTGTGTGTTGTATATTCATATGGTTGGATAGTTCCCTTCTTCATGTAAATGAGGATTTTGCAAAAATCCTGAAATCTAAAATTACATACAAATTAAACTTTAAAAAGAAAATAAAAAAAAGCCGCAGACTTGTCGTCTACGGCTTCCTGCACCGAAAGTGTCATTACACGTCATGATCTATACATCATTAATACGTAAAATAACCTGTTCTTCCAATAGCATTTAGATACAAAAAAGCCTGGTTAATCACGCCGTCAGACAGCGCGATGTCACCCATCATGTCGCCCGAACGGGGCCGATGAGACGAGAATTCAAATATGTGGTTTTGTCATGCTGCCTGTCTGTCACCATCATGTAAAGCTCAGTCATGTCTGTCGGCCCCCTTTTCTTAAAGTTAATTGCAATGTTAATGGAAACCTGTGGAAGCTGTCAACCCCGAAAAGAGGAAGTATGGAAAGATGTGACTTTAATCATAGTGAAGTGTGAGCTATATCATAGTTCCAATGGCCCAAACCTGTTACTGTCTAAATATTCAAATATTCAGAGATTGTTGATGGTTTACAGGACAATTTTTGTGAGGGGGACGGAGCAAGCATGGAAGGAGATCTCCAGAAGTTTAAGGCCGACTTTTTCAAAGCATTGGCTCATCCTCTGCGCATCCGCATTCTGGAGGTGTTGAGTGAAGGGGAGCGGAACGTAAATGAGCTACAGACTGCGCTCGGTTCCGAAGGCTCTGCTGTATCGCAGCAATTGGCTGTGTTGCGCGCCAAAAATTTGGTGAGCAGCATCAAGGAAGGCACGACGGTCGTTTACTCGTTGCGGGACCCGCTCTTGACGGAACTGCTTGCGGTGGCGCGGCAAATTTTTGACAATCATCTGGTCGAAGCGATCTCGTTGCTGGAGGGTATACGGAACGAGAAGTAATGCTACTACAGAAAAGAAGGGTTACAGGGGATGAAGTGGATGGGAAGGTTCGAGGGATATAACGCAGGAGCTTTGCGAAAGGACCTGATTTCCGGAAGTATCGTGGCAATTGTGGCCATTCCGCTCGGTATGGCGTTTGCCATTGCATCGGGAGTAAAGCCGGAATACGGGCTGTACACGACCATTGTGGCAGGAGTTTTGGTTTCACTGTTAGGAGGGTCCAAATTTCAGATTGGCGGACCTACGGGCGCTTTTATCCCGATTTTGCTGGCTATTGTCATGCAATACGGTTATGAAAACTTGCTCATAGCCGGTTTCATGGCAGGGATTATGCTCATTTTAATGGGAGTGCTGAGGCTGGGAGCGTTAATTAAGTTTATCCCCAAGCCGGTAACGATTGGCTTTACGGCGGGCATTGCCGTGACGATTTTCAGCGGTCAGATTGCTAACTTTCTCGGCTTGCGCGGAGTAGAGCGGCATGAAACGTTTCTGCCTTCTATGGCAGAGCTGATCCATCGCCTGCCTTCACTGAATGTGTACAGTATTCTGACGGCGTGTATCTGTCTTGCCGCCCTCATTCTGGTGCCTAAAAAATGGCCCAAGGTACCCGGTTCACTCGTGGGCCTGCTCTTATCCACGCTGGTGGCAGTCTGGCTTTTTCCGGGTCAGGTGGCAACGATCGGCTCCGCATACGGCGCAATTCCGGCATCTCTGCCTGAGCTGCATGTTCCAGGCGTGACCTGGGACCTAATTGTGAAGCTGCTGCCGCCTGCACTTGTTATCGCAATGCTGGGAGCTATCGAATCACTGCTTTCGGCGGTGGTTGCGGACGGCATGACGGGAGCCCGGCATAACAGCAATCGTGAGCTGGTTGGACAGGGTATTGCCAACTTGCTCACACCGCTATTTGGCGGCATTCCTGCGACGGGGGCGATTGCGCGTACAGCCACAAATATCCGCAGTGGTGCCGTGTCTCCCATGTCGGGTATTGTACACGGCTTGGTTGTGCTGCTTATTCTGGTGGTTTTTGCTCCGTATGCATCCAATATTCCGCTGGCGAGCATGGCCCCGGTGTTGATGGTGGTCGCCTGGAATATGAGCGAGCGCAAACATTTTGCACACATCGTCAAGACGCGGACAGCTGACTCTATCGTACTGGTTGTCACCTTTTTGCTGACGGTATTTACGACGCTGACTACGGCTGTTGAAGTAGGTCTGATTCTGGCCGTTGTGCTGTTCGTCAAGCGTATGAGCAGTACACTTTCAGTGGATAAGGTGTTACCCGATCCTTCTGTCAAGCATGAAAAAGTCGGCGCGCATATGGTTACAGAGCAGCATGATTGCCCGCAGGTGGCGATTTATAGTGTGGAAGGTCCTCTATTTTTTGGTGCCGCTTCGGCATTGGAAAATTCGGGGATGGGAGGTCAGGCTAACCGCCAGCAAGGGATTTTGCTGCTGCGTATGGGTAAGGTTCCCTTTATGGATATGACAGGAGAATCTAACTTTACCACATTGATTCAGAAATATCGGAAATCCGGTGGAACGGTGCTTGTTTCCGGCCTTCAGCCGCAGCCTCTGGCATTACTTCACAAAACCGGATGTTACGACATGATCGGACATGATCATTTTTTCGAGCATACAGGAGAAGCCCTCACCGCAGCCATAACACTGGTGGATCGGGATACATGTCGCGGGTGCAGCCAAATGGCTTTTCGGGAATGTGCTGCTCTATGCGGCAGATCGCAAGCACTATCAAAACCATCCATTTCGGATGGAGCTGTTCCGGTTCCCATACCTGTAAACAGCGGCAGATAGCCCTCTCTGAACTCTTCTATTGGAGTGCAGAACGAATGCTGAAAAATCTCTTTTATTTTTACGATTAGCAGTGCGCCCTCAAGATTAGCACCTGCTCGTAAAAACGGAAGAGGTTTTTTGCTTTTCTAAGAAAAAGGGAAAAAATTCAAAAAAATGCTTGTATATCTGTTTTTATGACATTATACTAGATTCAAAAGATACCAATTGTATCATTCTTTTGTTTTAATTTGGTTTTTAATGCACAGATATTAAACCCCTCGATAACTTCTAGCTTCCTACCCTACTTTTTCTTTCACGTTTTTCTCTTACTTTTTCCAAAGCGATATAAGCTGAATTTTAAAAATTTACATGGGAACGAAGTAGGCAGAATGGTGCTGTACGAGCATCAGCGGTCACCTTTGCCCAAAGGATTACTGTTTCTTTCGGTCCTGCCCTCTTGGTTGTTCACCACAGAATCATGACCTATGGATTCCATGCTAGAATCTATATTTTTTGAAGGAGGTGAGGGCCAAAGGCTATTTTGTGAGCTTTTCACGCGGCTGTCGGCAGGTTGTTCTTGAGAACTACAAAACCAAGTAAAGGGAGATGGAAAGTATTGATTAAGTCGAAAAATATCAAAAAGACGTTATCGGCTAGTTTTACTGCTATTCTTGCTTTTTCTCTGATTTCTCCGGTGTACGGAGATGCGAGCACAACCACCGCGGCAGGAGCTTCGACCATTTCCGCCAAGGTTTCAGCCAAGCTGAACCAGCAATTCAGTGACAGTGAGTACGTCACCTATCTGGTTAAATTAAAAGATCAGGTAGATACAGAGTCGGTTGCCAAGCATGCTTTCCAAAAGGCTTCCGCAGACCAGATTTCTCCGGCTGCCGCTAAGCTTTCTGTACGTACAACGGTTGTGAACTCTCTCATTGATACTGCTAAAAAATCTCAACAGCCTGTGGAAGAATACTTAAAGAAGGAAGTCAATAACGGAGGCGTTAAAAAGTACAAGAGCTACTTTATCGTGAACGCGCTTGCGGTAACGAGTACCAAGGAGGTACTGGACAATCTGGCCACACTTCCTGAGGTAGACAAAATTTTACCGGATGAAACGCGCGAGCTGCAAAAGGTTGAAATAGATAAGGATGCCCAGCCAGCAGTCGAGGAAGCGACAGCCGAACAAGCTGCTGTAGACACGGCTGTAACGGAAGAGAATGCACAAAAATCGGTGGAGGAATCCGTATATAAGGATGCTGTAACGCCGAGCCGAGCCGAATGGAATATTTCCAAAATTAAAGCACCACAGGTTTGGGCCAAAGGCATTGACGGCAAAGGGGTTGTCGTTGCCAATCTCGATACAGGCGTAGAGTACACTCACCCGGCGCTGAAAAGAAAATGGCGCGGCTTGAATGCTTCCGGTCAAGTCGTGAATCCAGAGCTGAGCTGGTATGATGCGGTTAACGGAGCATCACTGCCAACAGATTCAAATGGACATGGTACACATACGATGGGGACGAGTGTTGGCTCGGACAGTAACGGTACGAATGAAATCGGGGTTGCTCCCGGTGCCAAATGGATTGCCGTACGGGTATTCAACCCGTCAACGACAGACTCCATCCTGCTGGACGGAGGCCAGTGGTTGCTGGCTCCAGTAGACAAAAATGGTAAGAAGCATCCTGAGCTTGCGCCGGATGTGGTGAATAACTCTTGGGGCGGCGGACCTGGACTGGATGAATGGTATCGTCCAGTCACCAAGGCGTGGAGAGCGGCTCAGATTTTCCCTGAGTTCTCCGCAGGCAACACGACACTATCAAATCCTGGCGGACCTGGGTCTGTAGCTAATCCGGCGAACCTGCCGGAAGCCTATGCCACAGGAGCGACTGATGTTAACAACAAGCTGGCGAGCTTCTCGCTGCGTGGTCCTTCGCCATATGGAGAAGTGAAGCCTGAGATATCGGCCCCTGGCGTAAACATCCGTTCCTCTGTTCCTGGCGGAGTTTATGAGGGTGGCTGGAACGGTACATCCATGGCAGGCCCGCATACGGCCGGATTAGCGGCATTGCTGCTCCAGGCCAAGCCATCCTTGACAGTGGATCAACTGGAGGATGTTATTTCGAAAACAGCGACGCCGCTGACAGACAGCCAATATAAAACTTCACCGAATAACGGCTATGGATATGGCCTGATCGACGCGTTGGCTGCAGTCAATTCGGTACTTAACTAGAATGGTCTGATCGTGTTTTAGAAAGACTTCGGAAATCCCTTGAAGCGGCTCGTCCAGAGATTTGCATACACCTGCTAACCGGGTAATGCAACATTTACGCAGCCGCTATAAAGGGGTTTTCGTACATAGAAAATACAAAAATTATAAATTTCAAGGAAATTGCAAAAAAATGACTTGTATATCTGTTTTGATAACTTTATACTATCCATAATATATGTTTTTATATCAATTTTTAATATAAAATGTAACGATATAACATGTCGTGTTATAACATGTTCTCTCTTCGACATTCTCCTGCTTGTTCTCCTTGGTATCTGCTGAATTTCATCGCACGCTATCTTTGATTCACAAACTCATCTATGAAATACATTCACCTATGAAATAAACTCACCTAAGAAAATCCAAATCGTTTATATATTCTACTTTCGAGCGTTGGGGATCGAATGATGCAAAAGGCTGACCTCTATATTCTATGAAGGAGGTGGTTGCCAACCATATCATGTTGTGCAGCCCGTAGGTTTGATGTGCAAGGCATGAGGTCTTACTCTCGGACAGGTTATACCAGAAATATTAAACCTAGTAAAAGGAGTGGAGAAGTAATTGATTAAACCTAAACGATTCAAGAAACCACTATCTATCGGACTATCTTTGCTTATGGCCTTTTCTTTTGTCCAACCCGCTTTGGCGAATAACACCCCGGATGGCTCCAAGCTGGAGCTAAAATCAGGCTCGCACAAGGTAACGACCGCGAAGGTATCCCCTAAACTGACCAAACAGTTTGAGGAGAACAACTATGTAACTTATCTGGTCAAATTAAAAGAACAGGTAGACACAAACAAGGTTTCCAAAAATGCTCTCCAAAAGGCCTCGCTTGAGAAAATAACACCCTCTGCCGCCAAAATGGCTGTCCGCAGCAATGTGATCAGCTCTCTGCGTGAAACCGCTTCAAGAACCCAATATGGGCTTGAAAATTATTTGGATAAGCAATCGGAGAGCGGTGGAGTGAAGGAATATAAAAGCTACTTTATTGTCAATGCCCTGGCGGTCACAAGTACCAAGGAGGTGCTAGACCATATTTCGCAGCTGCCTGAGGTAGACAAAATTTTGCCGAATGAAACACGTTATCTGCAAAAGGTGACGGTTGACAAGCAGGCAGAGGGGACAGCCGCCAAAACTGCTGAAACAGCGACAGCAGACACGGCAAAATCTGCAACCGCAGAGAAAGCTGTAGAGCTGGAAAAGGACGATAGTAAAACATCGGCGAAGCCCGGCAATGCAGGTAAGAACGCTGTAGACCCATCTACCGTGGAATGGAATATATCACATATTAATGCACCCCAAGTATGGGAACAAGGAATCGACGGAACCGGAATCGTCGTGGCCAATCTCGATACAGGCGTAGACTATACTCATCCGGCCCTGCATCGCAAATGGCGCGGTCTGGACGCGGCAGGCAATGTCGTGAATCCCGAGCTGAGCTGGTACGATCCGCATAGTCATGCGACGTTGCCGGTCGATCAGGAAGCGGATTCCCACGGTACGCATACGATGGGAACGATGGTCGGCTCCGAGGAAAATGGTACGAACCGGGTCGGCGTTGCGCCTGGCGCGAAGTGGATTGCCGTTCGGATTTTTAATCCGGAAACGACGGATGCAATTATACTCGACGGTGGCCAATGGCTGCTTGCGCCAAGGGATGCTCAAGGCAATCTTCATCCCGAGCTTGCACCGGACGTGGTGAACAATTCGTGGGGCGGCGGACCTGGCCTCGATGAATGGTTCCGACCTGTGGTTCAAGCATGGCGGGATGCACAGATATTCCCTGAGTTCTCCGCAGGTAATACATCTCTTTCGAATCCGGGCGGTCCTGGATCGGTAGCGAATCCAGCTAACTACCCGGAATCCTTTGCCACTGGAGCAACCGATCTCAATGACAAACTGGCCAGCTTCTCCCTGCTGGGACCGTCGCCATATGGCGAAGTGAAGCCCGAAGTTTCTGCACCGGGTGTAAATATTCGATCATCCGTTGCTGGCGGTGCTTATAAAGGCGGATATAACGGAACTTCCATGGCGGGCCCTCATGTAGCGGGACTTGCGGCTCTGTTGCTGCAAGCGAATCATTCGCTTACCGTGGATCAACTGGAAGAAATTCTGGAAAATACAGCTACACCACGCACGGATAGCACATATCCGACCTCTCCGAACAATGGCTACGGACATGGTGTCATTAATGCATTGGATGCAGTCGGCTCTGTCGTCCAGGGCTTGGGCTCCGTATCCGGTAAAGTTGTAACAGGTGGAGATGATCTCGAAGCGCCTGTTCTGGAGCATACACCGTCTGCTGCGGCATTCGAGGGCATTGATATACCTCTGACTGCTCATGTAACGGATAATGTCGGCGTGACAGCGGTTGAGGCATTTGCCAGAACAGCGGGTACGTCAAACTATGTATATATTCCGTTGGAACGGACCTCCGGCGACAGCAAAGATGGTACATATCAAGCGTCCATCCCGACTTTCTTGGTGGATAGTGCCGGTCTGGAATACTATATTCGCGTGAATGATTATGGCAATAATGGTTTTGAAACCGAAGTGTACAAGGTTAATGTCTCCAAAGGCGTCAAACCTGGCTATACACAGGATTTTGAAAAGGATATTGCCGGTATCAATGTCGGTGGACAGGGTAGTGTCTGGAAATGGGGAACCCCGGTAAGTGGCCCAGGAAGTGCACATTCGGGAACGAAGGTCCTCGCGACCAATCTCGAAGGTAAATATGAGTCCAACTCTAATAGCTATTTTCTGGCTCCTCCGATTGATCTGACCAACAGTCCCAAAGGGGCATTGCTCAGCTTCAAGCATTGGTACGATATCGAAAACAATTCTGATTTCGGCAAAGTATATGTAGCCACCACCAACAATCAGAATGCATTTGAGCAGGTATTATCATTTACAGGCACCAGCAACGGCTGGAAAACACAATATCTCGATCTGCGAGCATTTGCAGGTCAGAAGGTATACCTTCTGTTCAACTTTACAAGTGATAATACGATTGTAAAAGATGGCTGGTATATCGACGATCTGTCGATTCAGGAACCGGATACCGTTGCACCTGCCGCGCCAAGCAATCTGACTGCCGAAGCGGATACAGTCGGCAACGTCTCGCTGGCCTGGAATGCTTCATCCGATGAAGACGTAAAGCAGTACAAAGTGTATCGCTCCACCCAATCGGGCAAAAATTACACTTCGTTGGGTACAACCTCTGGACTGACCTTCACCGATACGATTACGGTCGGCGACTCGACCTATCATTATGCAGTGGCGGCCGAGGATTACAGTGGTAACGAGGGAGCCAAGTCGAATGAGGTTTCACTGAGAGTAGAAGTGCCGGATACGCTGTATAGCGATTCATTTGACGGCAACTCGGATAATGGCTGGACTCATTCTGGTACCAAGGATGAATGGGAACGTGGCATCCCCAAAGAAGTGGGACCAGAAAGTGCAGTATCCAGACCAAATGTATGGGCAACCGATCTCGATAGTAACTATGAGAGCGGAGCTGACTTTTCGCTGGTTTCTCCAAAAATTAATTTGAATGGTGTGCGGAACGCGACACTTACCTTTAACCACTGGTTTGAAATTGAGTCCGGCTATGATTACGGTTATGTGGAAGTGTCCAAAAATAATGGCGACACCTGGACCGAGCTGGGCAAATTCTCTCATAACACCAATGGGAAAAAATGGACTCCAGTTTACTACAATCTGGATAGCTATACCGGCAATGAGATTCAAATTCGCTTCCGCTTGAAATCGGATAACAGTGTGAACAAAAACGGTTGGTACATTGACGATTTCCGTGTGCTGGGCATTCCAGCTTCGACAGTGACCAAGGATGTAGTGCCTGAGTCGAATATCAAACTGGAAAAAGCGGAAGAACAATTCCCGCTGTACAAGATTACAAGTACTGAAAAGAGCGAATTTCAGGAAAAAGTGAAGCCGGCGGAAACAGCGGTGGACAGTGGACGTGTCGGTCTCGAAAGTCTTCCAGCCAGCGCCACAGTTACCGTACTGGAAACCGGACGTTCGGTGAAAACAGACCCGACTACGGGTAAATACAGCTTCATTCACGTAGCTGGTGATTATACGCTGAAGGCTGAAGCCTATGGCTATGAGCCTCAAACGAAGCAGGTCACGATTGAGAATAATAAAGTAATCAGAGCGAACTTTAGTCTCCAAGCGGTACCTCATGGTACGATTCACGGAGTCATTACCGATAAGCAATCCGGTGAACCGATCCGAAAAGCGAAAGTGCTTGTGCTAGAGGATGCACGCATTGCTCCGGTTGAAACCAATGAGGCTGGAGAATTTACGCTGGATGTGCTGGAAGGGACCTATACATTATCCATTGCAGCAGAAAATTATTACAGCGACAGTGTCACGGTCACAGCACCTCCGAACGGCAGTGTGGAAGCGAATGTCACATTGAAGCCATTTATCGGCTTCCAGGGGGGCATTGCTTACGATGACGGTACCGGGGAAAATGCCAGAGCCTTTAACGCCGCAGGCAACTCCTGGGCAGTCAGAATGACACCTGAATCAGAGGTGGCTCAAGTGACAGGAGCGTCGCTTCTGTTCTGGAATTCAGCCTTCCCGAATCCGGGAGGAACGGCTTTCAAATACTCCGTCTATGATGCCTCTGGTGCGGCAGGCGCACCGGGACGTCTGCTGGCTGGTCCATTTGACGGCACAGCCGTTCGGGATGAAACACAGTGGACGACCGTACAATTCCCTGAACCCGTAACGGTTCAAGGCGACTTCTATATCGTCTATACGCAGCCAAGCGCAGGCACGCAAGCTCCGGGTCTTGCTACAGACGAGAGTGGACCCAATGCGCTTCGTAGCTGGCAAGGTGTAAGTGGCGCATGGAGCCAATCACCGGAGGATGAGGGCAATTACATGATCCGGGCGATCGTCAGATATCCGGTTAATGCGCCAACGATTACAACACCGACCAAGGCAACGTATACGAAGGAAGAGACAATTACCGTTACAGGTACTTCCCCGGCAGACGGGGCGGACATCCAGCTCTTTAACGGTAATGAACTGGCTGGCACAACCAAGGTGAAGGATCGCCAGTTCAGTCTGGCGGTCGATCTTCAGCCGGGTGCCAATCCACTGAGTGTTCAGGCGGCGGTATACGGCAAAGTAACAGATCGTTCCGAGCCTGTGGTCGTCATACTTGACCAGACTAAACCGGGTCTGATCTTGACTTCGCCAGATGAAGGAGCTCGTACAAATGCGGGTGTCGTCAGTGTAACCGGTACAGTTTACGACGAGTTCCTCACCGACTTGACGATTAACGGTGAGCCAGCCGAATTTGGAAGTGACGGCAGCTTTAACAAGCGTCTGCTTATCAATGAAGGAGAAAATCAAATTACGGTAACGGCCAAGGATCTTGCCGAGAACGTAACGACGGTTACCCGTTCAGTGTATGTCGATACAGCTTTGCCGAAGCTGGAAAATATCAGTCCTGCTGAGGATGTGCGTATCACTCCAGGGCAACCGGTGCAGGTATCCTTCGACAGTGCGTCCGGATTGGAGGCATCCTTCCGTGTGGAATTGCCTTTCAATCTGACCACCTTGGCCCGAAACGAAATTCCGTTAAACGAAACTTCGTCAGGTCATTATGAAGGAACTTACTTCACTTCCTCTTCTCTGAGCCTGGAAGGCGGAGTCATTGTGATCCGGGTAAGGGATGCAGCAGGAAATGAAGTGGAGACGGAAGCACCCGGAAGATTGTATGTAACGAAGGGTGGAGGACAGGACCCTGATCCGGATCCACCGACCTCTAACGAGAAACCAGTTGCGATCATTCAGGCGAATGATTCAGCCAAGAAGAACAAGAACGTTCAGTTTAACGGAAAAGCCTCACGTGATGTAGACGGCGAAATCGTCAGCTATAGCTGGAACTTTGGCGATGGCGATACAGCGTCAGGCTCCAAGGTAAAGCATAAATTTACCACAGCCGGAACGTATACCGTAGAGTTGACGGTGACGGATAATAATGGCGCAAGCGGTAAAGCTGCGCATACCATCACGATCCGTTAATAAGGTGCATGGAATGTTTCTTTTAAAATAACAACAGAAGACCCACAGCAAGCCACCATTTACGGGGGTCTGCTGTGGGTCTTTTTGAATTGTGGAACAGGTCTGGAAGCGATAGAATAAATAGAAACATATAAAGTGAATCTATTCACAATACTATTTTTTAGACAGGAGAGAATCATATGATTCATTTGGAAAAAGAAAGTGGGCGTATCCGCCTTGTGCTGGATGCCTATTTTATGGGGGAGGACATAGTTGTACTTATTTCCGGCGGCGATCAGCCCCATCTGGGAACGATTACAGCAGGCGCCAGACTGGAGCCGATTCAAACCGTTCAATTGCAAGCCCACAAGGAATTTTATATTACCGAAGAAATTGCCGTTCGTTTGCGAAAAGAGTTTGCGGGTAACTTTGCAATTTGCTGCGGGGCGCATATGGACCATGTAACGAAGGACGAGATCCGATTGTTGACGAACATGGCTATACAATTGGGTAAAGAGCTGATCGATCAACTTAAGCAAAAACGCCTGTAACGACTGTAGCGACCTTTTTAAGAAAACTCCTGAATGAGCAGATTTCGGTATGGATATTTACTGTAAGGATACTTAAAAAGCAACGCAAAGCCATGATCCTCGATTTGTACGGATTTCAGTGCAGTGGATGGAATCAAGCTGCGGATCATCAGAGTAACCGCACGCTGGTCTTTCTGGTTGATGGCTTTGGCTAAAGCAGAAGCAAAGCATCGATTGCGTGCCAATTCGAGATACAGCGGAAAAACGGCTCTGGCGATGGCGCGGTGAACTCTCGGTTCAAATGTAAACTGCACCGTACCGGGTGGAATCGTCGTTCCGTTCGTATAATACAGCATTGGTGGCTGGGCCAAGAAGGAGATAAAATAGCCGATGCCATTCGTGCCCAGTCCTTGCTTGGCAGCAAATGGCGCTACCGAGCAGAGAAGGGCCTTCATCCGATCCAAATTGCCATGCACAACAGCTCGTGACCATTGAACGGCAAAAGCACGGCGGGTTGCAATAGCTTTGTAAAATGGCAGCATGGCGGCGGATATTTTCCTGAGTGTGTCAGCGTTTAAGCGTTTGTGAGGCGAACCCCTTCTGCGGGATGTTGCACGATATACCATAGCTCCGACCTCCTTGTCAGGATGCTCTCATGGAGCGCATTTTATCAGTAATAGGTAAAATACTGTATGCCCGATCACCACGAAAAGTGATTATGTATCCATATTTTGTTACTAATAATTAACTATTTTTAAAATTTATTGGTCAAATTTCTGATCATAGAATGTTTCTTCAATTTCTAGTGATGTCTCTATTGCTTTCTTGTTTAATAAATGTGAATAAGTATCTAATGTTATAGTTACACTTGTATGACCCCATATCTCAGAAACTACCTTTGGATGTATCCCGATGGATAACATTAGTGAAGCTGCTGTGTATTCAATTCCAAAAGATTATTTTCAGAGCATACTAACAACAATGGCACTGGTATTTTGATACCAGTGCCATTGTTCAGGCATGTATTCACTTTTTTTCGTAAACTCTGATATTTACCCTGGATAAGCTTTTCATTCAACCACAATATGATTATTATCCACAATCACTTTATTGTTACTTTTACTTTATAAGGATAAGTTTCACCATCCTCTTCAATATTAAAATGTTTAATTTCATCTGGAGTTGCGGATACAACCAAATAAACAGATTTTTCATCTCCTTGCAAATTCAATGAATTTTTCCCTTTGTTCCACATTGTAGAATATCGGGTATCCCCCGAATGCGTTACGGTAACAATGCTAGCTCTCCAATCAGCGCCTTTTGCTGTGCTTGTTCCTTGGAAATCAACGGTAACGGAAGCTTTGCTGAAATCAACATCTAAAGGAACAATGTTGTAGCCTGTCTGTTGTGGAGCCTTGTTTTCAGGGACGGTCATCCAGCCGCCTTTACCACTTTTCAGTGTTGTATATATCTTTTCATAATTGCCGTTAGTTCTCAAAAGTTCATCTAAATGTTTCAAATAATATTGTTGACTCTTGAAGTCCATAGTTACCAATCTTCTTGCCATTCCACCCAGTAATTCTTTAGTAGAAACTCCAGTTACCTTTTCCATAGATTCAAAGTAGGTCGTATCTTTTCCGCCGTAAGACAATAAATCCAACATTGCTCGATGGCCAAGTCCGTTGATGTGATCTGGATTTTCATTAATATACAGGAGAATAGGCCATGCATCGTACCAATTCTTTACATGTGGAAAATGTGATTCTGAATTCAGTATAAAGGGGGCAAAAAAGTCAGAGTCTGGACCATATACCGTTCCACCATAACTGTAGTAATCGCTACCCAAATATTCATTACGCAAGAAGTTAGCTACCGCTTCATACCACTCATAAGGGACCTCTCCTCCATTATGATAGGTAAATACATGGCCTAATTCATGAGGAACTACCCAGCTTGGTGGGTCTACACGCATCGCAGCCGGCATCATGACCATGTAAGCAAATGCATCGTTGTCTACTGACATATAAGCCCAATCTTCGTCAATCTTTTTCAGTCCAGTGCTCGCAATGTAAATGTTCGTTTTATATTTTCCAGTTAAATTTGGATTTGGAGAAGTTCCGATATCCCCCAATCCAAATTTATCCATGTAAAATGAACGGATACTTTCGAGGTTGGCCAAGTTGCCTTGAACAAATTCCCTATTTACTGTTCCAGTTGTATCTTTGTTTCCCCAAATAATTTGAAAATGCTCGGAGGTAGCACGATTTACAGAAGAATCAGATAAAGAATAAAAAGCATCTCTTGCCTTGTATTCGTCTGTATTCTTCGTACTTTCTGTAGTGATAACGCTTTCAACACCTTCAGCTTTTGCCGTTTTGGCAGTACCTAGTAAATCAGCTACTGCCCCATAGCTTGTTACATTCAATAATAATAAAACCATTAACAAACAGCATACTAGCTTTTTCATAATTAACACTCCTTTACATTATTGTAGTATATTTATTTCTTTTATATAATAACGCAAATTTCTTGATACTGAAATGAAAATATTTTAATATTTTATATTATTTTCCAATAATGTTTTGAACAGAAGAATGGCCTGCGAAATCAAATTTAAGGATAAGAGGTTTTGATTTTTTTGCTGCTGGATTCGAGTTGGCGAATGGACAGATATAGAAAAAAGAAGATTACTATTATCGTTGTGTATACTCATATAGACCTGATGTTATAATTATAAGGACAGTGGCTCTTGTCTATGTTCT
>NZ_JBSQBM010000008.1:0-239349 GCF_059417685.1 Paenibacillus sp. LT-B23
AACAACTCTATCGAACGAGCTACTTATGAGGCACTGACTGGAGTCAGCTTGCCGCCGCCGGACAGGGTAATAGTTTCCCCGTTCAACCAGCTATTTGCACTCGTGCTTGCATCATAAAAAATGGTGTGTCCGTTATCCACGATGTTGGAGAGTTTAGTGTCACTGTCTGTCAAAGAGGTCAAATAGGAATCCGCTGTAACGACCCATTTGCTTGTTTTATCCAGATTTAATGCAACCGATTGGGCTGTGTTTTCCGAATTTATAGCGCCTTTCAGGGTTGTCTTGTTTTTCAGATTAGCTGTAATGGAACTGACTTTATCCGCAGTAATGCTGCCTGGCAATGTTTGGTTGTCCGCGTTCAGTGTTACATTGGCCCCGTTTGAACCTGTGGTTCCCCACTTGTCAGCAGCAGCGTTCAGCAATACTCCTGTATTTCCTTTTAATTTGGCCCCTTTCAGGTTAATCACGGCTTCTGTATTGGTAGAATAGAAGATAGGACCCGCCTTAGCCGTCAATGTACCACCATTCATCGCAAAGACACTGGTTCCGACCTCAGCATCGCCCGAGAAGCTTTGATACAGCATGACGCCACGATCTACATCTCCAGACAAACTGGTGTTATTGACTGTAATGCTGTTTCTACCTTCAATGACAGCCGCTTCCGAGCCGGCTGCTTTCAAATCCGAATTGGATACAGTAATCGTACCTGTCGAATAGATGCCTGGGGAACCTTTTCCTGTTGTTTTGCCCGTTGCTTTGGTCACATTAATCGTACCGTTACCCCGGTCTGTCGCAATAGCGGCGGAATGCTCACCAGCCGTTTGGATTTTGACATTCGTTGCATGAACCGTTCCCTTCAAGGTAGCATCCAGTCCACGCGAGGAGTCGGCGCTGGTTTGAATGGTAACATCTTTTACATTAATGGAAGAGCCTTCTCCTGTTGCAAACACCGCATTGGCTCCGTTGGCATCCGTTTTAATAGTGGAGTCCGACAACTGGATGGTGCTGGAAGAAGCAGCTAAAACCCCAGCGTTAAGGCCGTAAAAGTTACTATAATCGTCCGATGAGGTAGCGCCTTTTTTAGTCAGAGTGGACTTGGAAAGCGTTAATTTGCCACTGTCTGTTACTTTAACAATCGACTGATCTGCCTGATTCGCAGCAATCGTCTGCTTGGACAGGGTTACACTTTTACCGCTTTGTGTGTATTTTGCTGTTCCGTTATCTGTATAGCTGTCCGAGCCTTCGCCTGGTTGTCCGCTTGGTGGCTCGCCATCCGGAGGCGTTCCTTCCGGTGGGGCTTCTACGGTTACGCTAGTACCTGTGGCACTGGTGTCTGTGGAAGTTACTGTAGCGGAATCCTCTTGAGTGGCAGTTACAAATGATGCAGTAGAATCAGCGGTCGTCCCGTCCGTCGATGAGCTGGCAAAAGCATACGATGCAGTAATGGAAGCCAGCAGTACAGCCGTAGCGATTACATTCAATTTCTTTTTCATAAAATTCATCCCTTTTCACAAAGTATAGTTTGGTGAAGCCTGTATGCATGGACTTGATGGTTCTATAAGGTGTCAGGTAACTTTTAAGGAGTGAATTGCTTGTCCTTATCGGCTACAAACTCATTTTAGAACACTAGATTGAAAATAAAATGAGTGCTTACTGAAGGTTTGCTGAATGCTAAAAAAACAGGCCCCCCGGTGAGGCGGAGAGCCTGCTATCTGCTGTCTTCTGCTGTCTACCGTCTGCCGTACAATGAGAAAAAAAGATTGGATTAGATTGAAATATCCAGTGACTTCCCAACACCGGTAATGTCGCTACTGTTAGCAGTGTTGACACGAGTGGTTTCCGTGTTGCTTGGTGGAGCTGGCTGTTGCGCTTTTGGAGTTGACGTGCTGGTGGATTGAGAGCTTTGCTGGGCAATTTGCGCTTCAATTTGTTTAATTTGCTGCTGAAGCTGCTTCATTTGCGTTTCTTTTGTGTCTTTATTATCCTTACTTTGCTGTACCTTGTTGTACTCCGCTTCAAGTTGAGCTTTTTGCTTTTCCAGACTAGCTGTATCATTGGTGCTGGATGAAGATGTGGTGCTTGCAATAGATATAGAACTGCTGGATGTCGATGAGATGTTCATAAAAGATTCCACCTTTATAATAGTATGGGTTTTCAGTTGTGGGCTAACTAACTCTAAGTAATGGTATTGCAAGGTATAACTATGAAGATGATGAAACAGATTGTTCAAAAACTTTAGCGATTTTATCAAATAAAGCCGATATTTCTTCATCTGTCGCATTCGATTCGTCCGTATTGCCCCATGCGTTTTTTAATGCAGACAACAGATCCGTTGCTTGATCATCCTCTGAAGACGTCGACCCGGACACCAGACTGGAACTCAGAATACTTTGCAAATCACTCATGAGAGATCTTTTTTCATCTACCGTAAGTTCCTTGTCAGATGTAGTGCTGTTGTCCTCTTGGTTCGAGGTCTCCTGTATATTCCATGCGAACGGAGGCATAATTCCACCCATCGCTTGCATCATAGAAGGTAGACCGCTGCTATCGACCTCCGACTGGAATGAGTCATCTTTGGGCGGCGGTGTAGGCCGATTATTCTGGATCGTTTCTGCTACTTTATCGAATAGATCCGATACTTCCTCATCCGTTGCCGTCGAAAGATCCAGATTGGATAATAACTCGGTAACCGAAGCCAGCGGGTTCCTGGTATTGCTGTTAGTAGGTTCATCTGTTTCAGATAAGGCGCTTGAAGAGGTCAGGTAGCTTTGCAGCTCGGATAATAACGTTTTCTGTTGATCCGTAGTCAGCGTAAACGCATCCTGATCGTATTTGTAATCCTTACTGTAGTTTTCCGTAGGAAGCGAGGCTTGCATTCCACCCGCATATTCCATAAATTCCGTGCTCAATTCGAGTGAATCGTTAGATTTCTTGTGTGTGATGTTACCTGTGTTATTTAATCCAGTCTCGTTAGACTTCACCGTATTCGAGGTATCGTAGGAAGTCGTGATCAGATGTCTATTAATGGATAGTGACAAAGTAGATCCCCTCTCAGTGTACATGATGTTTTTAGTTGCCCACCTCTCTTTCATCGGTAGCGAAACTGAATGCAACCTGAGAATACGCTGAATGATAACTGAATAATTTCCCCACTGCTCCCTGGACTATAGTCAAGGAAAATCCCCGCCGTAGGACGGGGATATGAACCCTACTCCAGACAGGAGCAAGCAAAGGTATAATTTGTTACTCTTAGCAGAGAATAAACGAACGTATTCAGAAAATCGAAAGTAGGGGAACGATTCATGATCCGTATTAGTCATTTGGTTCACGAGAGATTTCTGTTCTTATTTAAATTTTTGCATTCGCCAGCATATGTGGGTAGTATAACGCCAAGTTCCAGATTTCTAGCCAAAAAAATGATTGAGTCTATTCCATGGAGTGAAGTTCATACCGTTGCCGAGCTTGGTGCTGGTACTGGCGCAATTACCCAGTATATCCCGTCTGCTGCAAGGGAACAAACCAAGGTGCTGCTTTTTGAGAAGGATCAGACGATGAGACGAGATTTAAAAAAGAGATTTCCGAATTATCTTTGTTATTCCGACTCCCGTGAGCTTCAACTTGCTATGCAAAATGCCGAAATTGAACAGCTTGACTGCATTATAAGCGGGCTGCCATTTTTTAATTTTCCACAAACGATGCGAGACCAAATTGTAGAACAGATTCACCTGTCGCTCAAGGATCAGGGAATGTTTATCGCTTTTCAATATTCCAAGCAAATGAAGCAGCAGTTAGGGGAATGGTTTGATATTGAGGAAATCAAGTTTGTGCCCATGAACATTCCACCTGCTTTCGTCTATGTATGCCGGAAGAAAGCATGAATAGGGGG
Source organism: Paenibacillus sp. LT-B23 (assembly GCF_059417685.1). Taxonomy (NCBI): domain Bacteria; kingdom Bacillati; phylum Bacillota; class Bacilli; order Caryophanales; family Paenibacillaceae; genus Paenibacillus; species Paenibacillus sp. LT-B23. The sequence goes on from NZ_JBSQBM010000008.1 coordinate 3,887, forward strand.
AGTCGTTATGGACGTTGAATACTTAATTTCCATCATCGAACAGTATGGCTATGCGGCACTATTTTTTTCCTTGTGGCTCGGGATTGTGGGGCTACCCATTCCAGACGAAGTGATTGTGATGACTGGCGGGGCTGTAACCAGCATGGGAATACTTCAACCGTTACTCGCCTTTTTCATCGTATATCTAGGGGTTATATCGGGCTTGTCCTTAGGTTATGTATTGGGAAGATTCTTGGGTACAACCGTTCTGGATCGCTTACGACGAAAAAAGAAAATGGACAAGTACATTACATTTTCGGAAAATTTGGTACATAAGTATGGTAATTTCACCATTTGCATCAGTTATTTCCTGCCGATTGTCCGTCACATCATCCCTTATATTGTCGGAATCAATAAAATGAGCTTCAGGCGTTATGCTTTGTTCTCTTACTCAACAGGCTTGATCTGGACGCTAATCTTCTTTTTGCTCGGACATTTTTTCGGCGATCATGTACAAACAGCAGGAGAACTTATACATCATTATGGCTTACAGATCGCGTTGCTTCTTGTGGTACTGGCAATACTATTTTTTATAATGAAATACGTTTGGGGGAAGAAAACAACTGAGGAGTAAAGGCGACTCATGTTCGGCATGTTCATTCTGGCGTTACTTACCTACATGAAAAAGAAATAGACCGCCCTGACTAAGGAAAACGGTCTATTTCCGACCTTATCTTACGCGGCCGACTGCTCTTTATGCAATTGTTGTATGCTGGAGCCGTGTTAGCGCACAGCTCCTTACTTATTCTCACCTCATTATTACCGATTTTATAACGTAATTACAGCTATAAAGTCAAATCATAATAATAAAATTCCTTGTCCCTGATATAGCTGTTTCTTTCATAAAATTTATCTTCTTCTATATAAGCTGAATTTAAAAGTTACCTAATACGCCACTGCGCAGTCGGATAGTGCTTCCCATCGTCACCGCCCCCGGATTTCTTGAATAAAGCTTATAATCAGGGTAGAAATCCGGGGACAAAAGCGACCGCTTCGCTTGTACAGAACCATTCCGCCTACTCCGTTTTCCATGTACATTTTTTTAATTCAACTTATATATCCTTTAGGATAAAAACGACAGTTGCCATTGCGACAAAACGATCATGCATCTTCTATATAAGTTGAACTAAAGATTAGAAAACTATGGTAAGGAATTCGCCACTGCATGTCGAAGTAATAAAGTAACAATTTTAGACAGGCAGGGTAATCGCATGGAACATTCAGCCTCATTTCAAGATATCCAAACCGCGATGAAACAAGCAAAAGATCGTCGGATGTTTGAACGCTATCAGACGCTGTATTTGTATCTACAAGGAACAGAGGTCAAGCAAATTGCTCATATCATTAACCGAAGCCCCAAAACCGTAAAAGGGTACATTCAAGCTTATGAAACACGTGGGCTTTCCGGACTGCAAATGAATCATTCGCCAGGAGCACCTGTCCAATTAACGAAAGAACAACTGGACAAGTTAAAACAAACGATCGTGGACTCCGTTCCGCATGATGTAGGCTTTACCGCGCGTCACAATTGGACACTGGAGATCATTGCAGCCTTCATCAAAAGGGAGTTTGGTCAGACATACTCGCTTCGCGGCATCTCCAAAAAGATGCACCGTCAGGGGCTAAGCTACACCAAGCCAACCTATACCTTGGTAGCGGCAGACGAAGAAAAGCAACGAATTTTTTCGGAAGTCACGTTTCCAAATTTAAAAAAAGATACATGACAGGAAAAATCAACCATACATTATTTGAAGACGAATCCATGATTCGCGATTACCAAGCCATTCAAAAAACGTGGTTTCTTCGTGGCAAACAGCGTATCATTCAAACTACAGGTAAACATCGGGGTGTCAAACTGCTGGCATCGTTCCTAAACGAGATGAAGGATCGACTTGAACTTATTTTTGCCTCCCTATAGCCCCGAACTGAATGCAGTCGAAGGGTTGTGGAAATGGCTTAAATCCGATGTGATTAACAACGTCTTTTACCACACGGTCGCTGATTCGTACCAACCTACAATAGTTTATGGAAGAGATTATGAAAGTACCTTTGATGATCGTTGACCGTCTTTGTGTCAGGTTCTAGCTGGTTGTTTCTTTTTAGTTCAATTTATATAGTTAGAGTAAGGATTGAGGAGAAGAAGGCTAAGGTGAGTGAAACGGAAATGGCAGTAATTGCGGGGCAAAATGAGAGGGCAAACGGTTGTCTTGAAGAATATTTGATTCTGTGCTCAGAGCAGAAAGATAGTGTACATATTTTTTAAAAAAAGAGGCAGGGTTTCTACCTCTTTGAACTGTTTTAAATCTCAGAACCATTGTTTGAGATAACTTGCCTATACCAACAGAAACTATCTTTTCTAATTCGTTCACCCGTTCCGTTTCCTTCATCATCCAGATCCACGTATATAAAACCGTACCGCTTGGACATTTGTTGCGAAGAACAACTAACAATATCAATGGGTCCCCAGGCACAGTAAGCAATGACGTTTGCGCCATCATGTATTGCCCGACCAACCTGCTCAATATGATCTCCCAGATAGGATATGCGATAAGTGTCATGTACCATACCGTTTTCAAGCTTGTCATACATCCCAAATCCGTTTTCAGCAATGATAATTGGTTTTTGATAACGATCCCAGTATTGGGAGAGTGAATGATAGAGTCCTTGCGGATCGACATTCCAGCCCCATGGGTTAGCTTCCAAATGAGGATTTGGTGTAACGGAATCAGGTTTGTTCACATTTTTCGACGAATCAACCATCTGAGAAAAATAGTAAGATATGGACATATAATCCATCGTATTATCTTTCAAAAGCTGCAGTTCTTCTTCAGTGATATCAAGATTATAATGATTTTCTCTAAAATAATTAAGCGCATACTTCGGATATTCGCCACGAAGCTGAACATCAGTAAAGAAATATTGCATACGGTTATGTTGCATGGCAAGCACAACATCATCGGGTTTGCAGGAATACGGATAAGCGGTTCCGTCGGCAACCATAGTGCCGATTTGCAAATCATGGTTCAACGTTTTGGCATACTGTTGGATCTTGGCGCAAGCTACCATCTGGTTGTGAACGGCTTGGTACTCCGCTTCTTCAATGTAGTCATATTGGTCACTACATATGCCTAGAGACAAAAACGGTTCAATTTGAATCATGTTGATTTGGTTGATGACGATCCAATATTTAACGCGATTTCCGAAGCGGTTTAACAATACTTTACCGTATCGTTCAAACATGTCAATTACGGCTTTATTGTTCCAACCACCATATTGCAGCGTAATGTTGATCGGAGTTTCGTAATGCAGCATCGTAATGATCGGCTCGATGCCGAGCGACTTCATTTTGTCGATCATCTTATCGTAATGTTTCAAGGCCAATTCATTCGGTTCGTTTTCGTCGCCATTCGGGAACACTCTCGACCAATCAATGGAAGTCCTGAACGTGTTGAAGCCCATCTCGGCTAGCAATTCTAAATCGCTTTCATAAGTATGATAGAAGTCAATTCCGTAACGTTTAGGGAAATAGTGCGTTGTATCCTCCAGATTTCTTTTCACCTCATCCAATGTCATACCTTCAATTTCCAATTGCTGAATCTCCATATTCGACAAGCCTTTCAGGTAAGGCTGCACATCAGATGAGTTAGGCCGTTTTCCTTCTTCGCCGTAGGCACCGTCGGCTTGGCTAGCAGCAATGGCTCCACCCCACAGAAAACCTTTCGGAAAAGCAGGGTAATTGTTTTTTCGCACGAGTATCACTCTCCTTCTTCCATTAATTCCAAATCTTGTTGAACAGCTTGCTTATCGTACAATTTGAAAAAGGGATAATAGACCAACCAGCTGATAACAAACAGTACAATGAAGAAGAACAGTCCGCGAATCGATTGCGTTACAACCCAGCTTAGGATCGGTACAGGCAAATACCATAGCTGGAATGGGTCATGTGGAATAGGTACAAGACCGGTCTTCATAACAATCCAAAGCAAAGCCGGCCCCAGGAGTCCGTTAATCCACATTGGAATCATGAGAAGAGGATTGAACGCAATCGGCGCACCGAAGACAACGGGTTCATTGATGTTGAAAATGGACGGAATCAGAGAAGCTTTCCCAATCATTTTTAGTCGTTGTGACTTGGCCATAAAGGCAAGCATAATGACTAGCGATAGCGTTGCACCGCCGCCGCCGAGAAGAAACATAGTTATTGCTTCATTCGTGAAAATATTGGTGACGACCTGACCGGCAGCATAATTGGCCTGATTCTGCGCAATGCCGGGCAAAGCAATAGCAGTGATAACCGGATATAACACCCAGCTAGATATTCCGAACGTGTATAAGAAGGCGTAACCCAAAAAATTAATGATGACGAGTCCCCAGAACCCTTGTCCCAGATTAATGAGTGGCGAGAAGATCGAGTTAACTTCGTTGTACAAGTTGATATTCAATTGAAATGTGAATAACCAACCCACTACCAGGATCAGAGCAATCGGGATTAAAGTATTAAACCAGGTGGCCACAAAGTCTGGAATGGGGGAATCCTCATCGATGAATTTCCATTTGGAAAAGAGATTCATGATAAAGCCCACGAATAGTCCTGCAATCAAGGCAGCGATCATGCCAGCTGAACCGAAGGTATTCAGATCAAAACTGATCCTGCCCTCCGCTGTAAGCGTGGGAAACACTAGGAGAAGAAAGAATGTCAAACCTGCAAGTCCTGCTTGTTTGGAGACGTCTTTGTGGCCTTTATTAATCATGACCGCTTCCGGAATTAAATACGCCAAGAACACCGAGAATAACCCGAATGAGAACGTACTAAGTAACGAGAAGTCAGGAAAACCCTTCCAAAAATCTTTGACAATGGTCAAGATGGTGGCGAACGAGCCGATCAGAACCATCGGCATCGCTGCTAACATTGCGCTTTGGACAGATGCAACCCAAGGATTTTTTGCAATGGCATTCACCTTTGGCGCAAAAACATCAGACATCCATGGCATCAATTTACCCAGCATTTTTGCTCCTCCTTACAGTCTCTTGTACAGCTTGATGATTTCTTTCATCACGTTCATTTCGGATTTAACAGTCATCATGGTATCTTGAGCATGGCCGAATAATGGTGAAAACGGAAATTCGATGCCATCGGCTTCCTTTTGTAATGTCTTGGTTTGGGCTTTATGAGCAGTGACAATCTCACTATTTGCTTGTTTCATTATTTCGTCGGCTTGCTCGAACTCTCCCTTCGATGCTTTGTCCACGGCCTGATAGACATAATCACGTGCTTTACCGGCATGCGAGATCACGTTCATGGAGAGCAAGGCCAATTCTTCGAGAGTCACTTTTTCCACAATTATTTTCCACCTTCCAACAATTCTTTGGCAACTTTAACTAATCCTTGACCATCCAACGATCCATACACTTTTTGGGGAATGATGCCGTATTGTACGCCCGCTTCTTCACATGCGCCTTTTACGTCGTCAATCATGTATTTTAGGTGCGGCGCAACGAGAAGCAGATCAATACTGTTCAAGTGCTCAGCAATTTCCGATTCGCTTTTGGCTTTAAATTCGATATCGTCACCTGTTTGTTTAATCGCCTTCCGCGCAGCAGCCGCCATAAAACCGGATGAAGCGCCTGCTCCACAAACCAATAATACTTTTTTTGTCATGATGTCTTTCCTCCTTTTTGTTTTACAAATTCAGTATGTCACGATCGGAAGAACCAAGCCAATATTATACTTTCCTAACCCCAGGAAAACAGGGATTTCCCAACTGAAAAAGGTTGTTGTTATAAGAAATGTGTCCGTATTTAGCAAAAATAATTTCCTACCCCTAGGAAATTTCTGAATACTGAGTATTTTTAAGTCTACATTATACTAATAGAAAGATGGCCACAGTTAGGAAAAAAGGAGGAAATGCATATGAAAAGTTCTAAATTAACAGCGTTTCTCAATTATTTGGAAGCTCATAACGATTGGGTTACAGCTGCGGCCCTGGCTAATAATTTTAAAGTTTCTACCCGAACGATTCGAAACTATGTAAGCGTAATTAACAGTGATACGCCGCGAATTGCTTCTACACAAGCGGGGTATAAATTGATTGCTCAGGATCTTCAGGAAACCACCCCTTCTGTTCATGCCCAAGATACCCCGTCAAAACGAATGAATATGATTCTTAAGGAGTTAATTGTTAATACCGAAGGACTTAATGTATTCGATTTAAGCGAAAAATTGTTTGTCAGCACATCCACGATCGAAAATGATATTAATAGTGCTAATCATTTAATCTTCGCATTCCATTTGAAAGTAAGGCGAAAGAACGACATGTTGGTTCTGATGGGGGAAGAAACCGAGAAGAGAAAGCTCATGAGCCACATTATTGCCCAAGAGGCATCGCCACATTTTTTGACTATGGGTAAAGTACAGGAGACCTTTAAAGACTATAACATTGTTCAATTAAAACAAAACGTAATCGCTATCTTGGAAAAATATAATCTGATCAGCAATGAATACACTATCAATAGCATTATTTTGCATCTGGTAATCACCATGGATCGAATCAAAAACAACAAGTCCATTGAGGGAAATAAACAAGCCGAATATTTAAAAAGTAATTTGGAAATGCATGCAACTGAAGATATTACCGAGATGATTGAACGGGAGTACGGAATCCGATTTAACGCTGCGGAAAGATATTATCTTGTGCTTCTGCTTTCAAGCAAAACGACACTGCTGAATTATCAGTCGCTGACTTCCGAGACTTTAACCCACTTTATGGATAAGCACTACATTGAACTCGCGCAAACCTTGTTGAAGAAGGTTCATGAATCCTATTTTATTGACCTTTCTGATGACAGTTTCATCGTGAAGTTTACGCTTCATATTAGAAATTTGGTGTTCAGAGCGAGGAATAAGCAATGGTCCAGAAATCCGTTAACGTATAGTTTGAAAGATACTTATCCATTGATCTATGAAATATCTGTATTCATTTCGAACGAATTGAAAAAACTGGAGAGCATTTCAATCGTAGAGGATGAGATCGCTTATATTTCTTTTCATATCGGGTCGTTTTTTGAAAGAAAAAAAGAGTTGGAGACGAAATTGTTGTGTGCGGTCGTATGCCCTAATTACTATGATATGCAATTCAATCTGGTACAAAAAATCGAAGCAAAATTCAAGGATGTTATCGAAATCATGCATGTGACTTCGGAACTTGATCATTTGCCTGATTCGAATAAATTCGAGTTGATCATTACGACGCTTCCGGTTAAGTCGCTCCAAATCCCAACGGTTTTTGTGCATCCTTTTATTACAAAAGAAGATTATGAACAAGTTCAAAATGTGATCGTAAAATTGAATGAAAGAAAAAATATGTTGCATGTGAAAAATTATCTCAATATGTTTTTTGATGAAGACCTGTTCCTGAAAAACGTTTATTTGAACGATGCGGAAGAATACATCAAATACATGTCCCAGAAACTTTATGAAAAGCAGTATGTTCAGAAGGATTATTGCGACGCTGTTTTGGAACGGGAAAAAATGTCCTCCACCGCCTTCAATAATAACGTGGCCGTGCCACATTCCATGAAGATGGATGCCAAGAAAACGGGAATATGCATCATTATTAACGAAAAGCCTATTAGATGGGGGGCGGAAAAGGTTCAGGTGATTGCCATGATTGCGATTAATAAAACACAACGGCAATTGTTTACCCATGTATTCGAGAGTTTTATCAACATTCTATCCGAATGGGAAAATATAAAGGAATTGACCAAAGCAATGAATTATAAGGATTTTACCAATAGAATTACCCTTCTTATGGATAGACTATAACAGGAGATATGTTTCCAAAAAGAGTGTTCACGAGCTAGACACATAGAGGTTCAGATTTTTGGCAATTCGTGCGGACAGGCTGCATTTGGACTGGTATACGAAAAGTATAAGCTTCCTACGGAGCCGGCTAAACCGGGTCTCGTGCGAGCAGGCGAAGATGGGTTCTCCATTCAAGTTGAGTTATGGGATATGCCGATAGATTCATTTGGTATATTCACAGCTTCCATTCCTGCTCCCCTTGGTATTGGCCAGGTAGAGTTGATGGAAGGCAGGTTAGCGGATTTTTATGTGAAGCTTATCCCATTGAAGGTGCGGAGAATATTAGCTTACTCGGGGGATGGAGAAAAGCCTTTGCATAAATATTGAATTTGTTTCACAAAAAAAGACAGTCAGGTTAAATATCTGACTGTCTTTGGGTCTGATTGAATACATTTGTAAGATGGACTTAATCTTGTTTGCAAAAGGATTTTTCAAGGCTTAAAATCTTTGAGATTTTCCAATTAGCTGATACATGATATAAGGTACAAATATACCTAAGAATAAATACTGAAAGTAAGGAAATACAGTATAAACTATTTGGATATACATGCATTTAATTTCTATATAAATCCAGTTAATCACCCTGAAATATTATTCAATCATAAACATCGTCTGAACATTATTTCTTGTCGAGGGACAAGAACATAGTACCATTAAAAGCCGAAAAAATAGCTGTTACTTTGCCGATTAGATGAATAACAAAAGTTTGAATTCAAGTGCTACATGTTCTTTTCTCAGTAAAAATTGTTCAGTGACGCCGCTGATAACCAGTCGAGGAACTTGTTCTAAGTACAAAGATAGAAAAATCGAAAATTTAAGTGAAACTACTCCAAAGTACCAACTATATAAGTTGAACTAAAGATTAGAAAACTATGGTAAGGAATTCGCTACTGCATGTCGACGTAATAAAGTAAAAATTTTAGACAGGCAGGGCAATCGCATGGAACATTCAGCCTCATTTCAAGAGATCCAAACCGCGATGAAACAAGCAAAAGATCGTCGGATGTTTGAACGCTATCAGACGCTGTATTTGTATCTACAGGGAACAGAGGTCGAGCAAATTGCTCATAAGCCCCAAAACCGTAAAAGGGTACATTCAAGCTTATGAAACACGTGGGCTTTCCGGACTGCAAATGAATCATTCGTCAGGAGCACCTGTCCGATTAACGAAAGAACAACTGGAAAAGTTAAAACAAACGATCGTGGACTCCGTTCCGCATGATGTAAGCTTTACCGCGCGTCACAATTGGACACTGGAGATCATGGCAGCCTTCATCAAAAGGGAGTTTGGTCAGACATACTCGCTTCGCGGCATCTCCAAAAAGATGCACCGTCAGGGGCTAAGCTACACCAAGCCAACCTATACCTTGGTAGCGGCAGACGAAGAAAGCAACGAATTTTTTCGGAAGTCACGTTTCCAAATTTAAAAAAAGATACATGACGGAAAAAATCGACCATGTATTATTTGAAGACGAATCCATGATTCGCGATTACCAAGCCATTCAAAAAACGTGGTTTCTTCGTGGCAAGCAGCGTATCATTCAAACTACAGGTAAACATCGGGGTGTCAAACTGCTGGCATCGTTCCTAAACGAGATGAAGGATCGACTTGAACTTATTTTTGCCTCCCTATAGCCCCGAACTGAATGCAGTCGAAGGGTTGTGGAAATGGCTTAAATCCGATGTGATTAACAACGTCTTTTACCACACGATCGCTGAAATTCGTACCAACGTACAACAGTTTATGGAAGAGATTATGAAAGTACCTTTGATGATCGTTGAGCGTCTTTGTGTCAGGTTCTAGCTGGTTGTTTCTTTAGTTCAATTTATATAGCTCTTTAGCTTTTTCCTCTTCAAGCTCTTTAGCTTTCTTATTCCCAAATTCCTCAATATGTTGTTCAATTAAATATTCAATTTGTTTTGCGATTGACCGCTTATCATGCTCAGCTATAATTTTGATTTTCTCAAAATTTTCTTGATTTAATCGTAGTGTGAACGCTTTTTTATTTGTTGTCATTGTTCAAACTCCTCACCATAGTGATTTCATTATTATAGCACTGTATAATAACCATACAAGATGGCCTTAACCAGTTCATTTCTATTCGCATGGAGCATGTTGCAAGTTCCATTTTGGCTACATCCCCAGAATACGAAGATTTAATGAAAAACTGTAATCAACTCTTTTCTATTCTACATGATTGCTTGCCAAAGGAATACATACAAGCACTTTACAACTATGAAACCAATACTACCTTACTCCAAGGCATGGCTGAATCTATTATGTATGAACAAGGCTTAAAAGATGGCGTTTGCTTAAACCAAATTTTGGCTGGTGAATAATTTTCTCTTTTCGCCTTATTAGAGGAATAAAGTTACCCTTAATAGCTTATCCAAAAACCACACTCTGATTTCACGAAATGATAGGTTAAACTTTTCTGTCCATCCTGTACAATCGTTGGTGAACAAGTTAACCTAGAATCTAGAAACAGACGTTTTCATTTTTGTCCTTTTTAGTAAGACTATCCACATGATATACTATGAACTAACAACAGAATGGCTTAGATGGGCGGTCGGCTAGTCTCCTGCAAAGGAGGTGATGCCTGTGGAGGTTAAAGATACGCTGATGTTGATGATTCAATTTGCAACGTTGGTGATCTTGATTATTTCCTTCAACAAAAAGAAATAGACCGCCCTCTGGAAAAGGAATGCGGTCATATTTCGATGACTAAAACTTTTTGAACAGCCACCGCCCTTATAAGCGGCTGTTGTCAAAGAGTGAGGATGTTGGTAGCATCCTTACTCTTTTTTAGTATATACCTTTTGGCTATAGTTTATCACAGGAAAAACCATATTGCCAATATGGAAAATCCTTTATTCAGGCACCGAACGGTAGGATTTCCCACCTAATATTCTCTATTCAAATATCAGATGACAGCATTTCATCCCAAGTTATTTTTTCAATTTAAGCAGCTTAACCAGCTTGTCATGAATTGCAGTATTCGGGTAATTTCCGCTAAATTGGGAGGCGCCGGGTCCCATCGCAGTCAGTGCCACATCTACTGCGGTATGTCCTTTTGTCGTCCAATCGATATAAAACGTTTCGTTCGTGCCTTGTATGGTGAATGGACCATCTTCATTCGTGGTGCCGTCGTCGGCTTCGTCTTTCGCATCCTTGCCTTCAATGGCCAAACCACCCGTTTCGTGGTCAGCTGTAACCAGAACCAATGTATCTGGATGCGCTTTGGCATAATCTTTGGCTACTTTAACGGCCTTGTCGAGCTGCTGCCCAGCCTTGATCGTTAATGCGCCTTCATTGTCATGCGCCATCTCATCCGTTCCTTCTTCCTCTACCATCAGGAAAAAGCCTTTTTGGTTTTTGGAAAGAACATCAATCGCTTTCGTCGTCATATCAGGCAAAGAAACGGTTGGGTTATAAGAGTTCCCCAGCTTATTATGAGCTTGGAACATCTCTTCATTGGCGAACAACCCGAGCAGTTTAGAGCCTTTGGCTGCTTTCATTTCCGCCTGATCTGTCACATAGCTATAGCCCAATTTCTTGGCCTGCTCCACTAAATTTCCTTGAGTTCCCTTACTAGCTTCCTCAGGATCTTCTGCCGGCGCATCTGGATGTTTACCTGCTGTACCCGCAGGATACCAGAAATCCTCACCACCACCCAGAATAACATCCAGCTTGCTATTTTCCAGATACTGCTTAGCAATTTCGCTTTGCGCAGAGCGCTTTTCGACATGCGCACCAAAGGCTGCCCCCGTTGCGTCTGTTACTTGGCTTGTCGTCACGACACCTGTGGACATGCCTGCTTTTTTGGCCAGCTCCATGATCGTTGTGACGGGCTTTTTATTCAGATCCATCCCGATAGCACCGTTATATGTTTTTACACCTGTTGCAATGGCAGTTGCGGCGGCGGCGGAATCTGTAACCAGGTTGTCCCCTGAGCTTGTGCTAACCAGCCCCGTTACAGGCATGTTATCCATTTCAAGCAATCCCGACTTCCCGACTGTTGCAAGACGAACCGCATTGCGGCTTGCTTCTCCCATGCCATCGCCGATAAAGAGAATGACATTTTTAGGAGCATCGACTTTTACTGAGGTAGACTTCTGTGCTTTGGATACTTGTGCTGTAGTGGACTTCGTATTAGATGAGGCTGCAAAAGTGGTAGGGAGGTCAGATGATAACAATGGTGCACCCAAAACCGTAATAGCGCCTAAAGCAAGAATACTCTTTTTCATTGAACGCTTCTTCACAAGGTCACACTCCAGTAGATTTAATATAAATATATGATGAAATAATCATATATTTGAATTGTAAAGCGTCATCAAGCAAAAGATCACATAGATGTAAAAAAACAAAACCCGGCCTCAGATAGCTTCGCTTCTATCCAGGTCCGGGTTAAAATCTTATAGGATCATCTCATAATAATTTCATTGTATACTTCGTCCCCATGCGGGTATTTATAGTATAATTGCGGCCCGGAGAATACATCCAATAGAGTAAGGCTACCCGCCTTCAGTCCTGTTTCCTCGGCTAATTCTCTTACCGCGACCTCTTCCATAGATTCTCCCGGTTCCAATGACCCGCCTGGCAATCCCCATAATCCATTATCTGTTCTAAGTCCCAGCAATAATTGGTTATTATTAAGTAATAGCACACAAGCGCCTGCCATGATTAAGGGTCTGGTACCTACCACTTTTCTTAAGTCCATAATATAGCCCAATCTGATCACTCTTTTCATTCGTCAAAAGAAGGCACCGACTCTTGTGTTGTTAAGAACGATGCCTTCTGATGTTTAGATGTCATTTGTACCTTATTCCTCTTAAATCGCTGCAATTTCCTTGCCAATTGGCATGGTGTAGTACAGTGGCTTTTGCTGCTCGTTTTGCTGGTAGATTACGAGTAGCAACGTTCGGCCTTCAGCGGTCAAAGGGCTGCCACCACTCAGGATATGATCCAGCCGGAACGGCAGAACATCCAGCACAGCGTACTTTTGCAGTTCCTTTTCACCCAGCTTCAAGGAAGCGAAAGACGGAATCACCTCGCGGTATGGCTGCGGCTGCGAACTGTCCGAAACGGAATGGCCATCTGTAGCATGAGAAGCAGGTGCAGCAGTTTGCGTCGCATCTGCCACAAAGTCTGCAACCACAGGTGACAACAGCGCATCCGGGTGCTGGAGAGCCATTTTCATATAGCTGGACCAATCGTCCTTCTCCAAGGCGTGTTCCCACCAGATTTTACGCGGCTTGTATTTATGGTTCAGGAAATAGTCGAGCTTCATCAGCCCAAGCACCATATCCATTCGCTTCGTTCCGCGTGATTCAAGAAAGGACTGGAGACGCGTGAACAGGTCTTCGAGCTGGTGACCGATTTTTTGCCAGCCCTGTCCCTCCCAATAGTCTCCGAACTCCTGAAAGAAATCAAAGGCCGACGCAAATTCGCGCTCGATCAGATAGTTCACCGTATGATCCATACGATGGGAGTTCCAGTATTTCTCCAGCACATCTTCCAAACGTTTGAGTCGAACGATATCGGCAAAGGAAAGGACGTCATTGCTCAGCATTTCATAAGGCGCAACATCCATGTACGTATAGTTGTACTTGTCTGCGTCGATACGCAGTCCCGTGCCGCGCAGCATTTTGAGGAAGCCGAGCTGAAGCTCTTCCGGGCCTAGCGCAAAAACGTCATTAAACGTTTTACGGAACGTGTTGTAATCCTCCAAAGGCAGACCGGCGATTAAATCGAGATGCTGGTCGATCTTGCCGCTTTGCTTGACCTTCGTAACGGTACGGGAAAGCTTGGCAAAGTTCTGGCGACGCTTGACCAGCTCATTGGTCGGATCATTCGTCGACTGGACGCCGATTTCAAAGCGGAATACGCCCGGCGGCGCGTTTTCCGCCAAATAATCCAACACCTCGGGACGCATAATGTCTGCCGTAATCTCAAACTGGAAGACACATCCGCGATGGTTTTCAATGAGAAACTTGAACATTTCCAGCGCATAATCGCGTTTAATGTTAAAGGTCCGATCGACGAACTTGATCAGGTTGGCTCCGTTGTCGATCAGATACAGAATATCCGACTTCGTACGCTCAATATCGTAATAACGCACCCCTACCTCAATACTGGACAGACAGAACTGGCAACTGAACGGGCAACCCCGACTGGTTTCAAAATAAACAACCCGTTTGCCTAATTCCGGTATATCCTCTGCAAAGCGGTACGGTGACGGCAGCTCGTTCAAGTCCGCCTTTGGACGGCCCGGCATCTGAATGACCTCTTCTCCCTTGCGGTAGGCCAGTCCATATACAAAATGGTACTTTTGCGTACCCTCAATCTCCTGAAGCAGTTGATGAAAGGTTTCCTCCCCCTCACCGACAACGATAAAATCCACATTCGGCAGGCGTTTCATCCAATGGTCGGTATCGTAAGAGACTTCCGGGCCACCGAGAATGATTTTGACCTCTGGCATAATTTTTTTCAATACATCAATGACTTTAATCGTTTCTTCAATGTTCCAGATGTAGCAGGAAAAGCCGATGACATCCGCTCCCCGCTGAAACAGGTCGGATACGATGTTCATCACAGGGTCCTTGATCGTATACTCCGCCAGCTCGATGTCAAAGTCCTTTTCACTGTAGGCTTTGAGACACCGGATCGCCAGCGAGGTATGAATATATTTTGCGTTTAACGTTGATAAAATGACTTTCATAGGTCACAACCTTTTATAGTTTGCATGACGCCTCATATCTTTTAGGATTTTGCAAAATTCGATTCCAGTCACTCCAAGGTGCAATATATAAACGAATAAAATCATTTCGATCTATATATTGTTGATTACACGTCGCTTTGTGGATTTTTGCAAAATCCTCCTTTTAGTATAGCTATTCAAAATCCTCGTACACATCGTCCACATAAATCTCCTCTTCACTCACCGTTCCTCCGGCATTCCCCTGATTTTGAAAAAAATCAAGGAACAGCTTGCCGTACTTGCGGAACTTCACTTCGCCGACACCCTTGATCCGCAGCATGTCCGCCTCAGATTGCGGGTTCGCTACACTCATCTCACGCAGCGTAGCATCGTTAAAAATGATATAGGACGGCACATGCTCCTGCGCGGCCAAATCGCGGCGAATCAGGCGCAGTTGCTCGAACACCGTTTCGTTGACTGCCGCCGGGTACGCATCGCGTCCCTGTCGTCCACGTGAGCCTGTCCCACCTGCAAAAGCTGTGGCATGTCGCACCACACGCTGCATGACTTCGCGCTGACCTTTCAGCACTTCAGCCGCAGGCTGCTGCAAACGGACAACCGGATATTGTCCCTCAGACAGCAGCAGATAACCTTCCGATACAAGGACGTTAATAATTTCAGAAATTTCTTTTTCCGTCCGATTGCCCATTACACCATAGGTTGGCAGGCTGTCAAAGCCATACTGTAGCACTTTTTTGTTACGCGAGCCTTTCAATACCGAGGCTACCATCGAAACACCAAAACGTTCCCGCATGCGATGAATACACGAAAAAATCTTTTGCGCATCAATGGTCATGTCTACCAGTTCCCGTTCATCCGTACATGAGCTGCATGTGCCGCAAGCTTCATGCTCCTCTGCCTCACCAAAATACTCAAGCTGCGCCGTACGCAAGCAGCGAGTCGTGTAGCAATAATCAACCATCTGCTGGAGCTTGCGGTAGTCGTTGCGCTTGCGGTCCTCATCCTGCGGATTTTGCTCGATCAGGAATTTCTGGGTCACAATATCCTGCGGTCCGAACAGCAAAATACATTGACTCGGATCGCCGTCACGTCCTGCGCGTCCCGCCTCTTGCACGTAAGCCTCCATATTTTTAGGCATATTGTAGTGAATGACGTAGCGCACGTTCGATTTGTCGATCCCCATGCCGAAGGCGTTAGTCGCTACAATGACACGAATATCATCGTACAGGAACCCCTCCTGGCTGTCTGCCCGTTCCTGATCGGTCATCCCGGCATGATAACGCCCAGCCGCCATTCCCGCATCCCGCAGCCGTTGGTACAGGTCGTCCACGTCCTTGCGTGTTGCTGCATAAATAATGCCCGATTCGCCGTCATGCTCACGCGCATAATTCAGCAGAAAGCTGCGCTTGTCCTCCCCACGCAGCACACTGAACGCCAAATTTGGCCGTCCCAGGCCCGTGACGAATGTCTCCGGCTCACGCAGGCGAAGCAGCCGCACGATGTCGTCCATGACCTGCGGTGTCGCCGTTGCTGTAAATGCCGCTACAATCGGGCGCTCGTACAGCCCATCCACGAACGGAGCCACCGCCAGATAACTGGTACGGAAATCATGTCCCCACTGGGATACACAGTGCGCCTCATCGACCGCAACGCAGGAAATCGGCAACTGCGCCATCTCATCGCGAAACCAGTCCAGCTCCAGCCGCTCCGGTGCAACATATAGCAGCTTCAAATCGCCATTCCGTGCGGCACGTATGCGGTCGTTCACTTCCCGGCCACTCAGCGTACTATTAATATAGGCAGCCGCAATCCCCATCGTGGTCAGCGCATCCACCTGATCCTTCATCAGCGAGATCAGCGGTGATACAACAATCGTCAGCCCATCATGCAGTAGCGCAGGAATCTGGTAGCATATGGATTTCCCGCCGCCTGTCGGCATAATGCCCAGCGTATCGTTGCCCTCCAGCATACTGGCGACAATTTTCTTCTGGCCTTCCCGGAAATCAGGGTAGCCATAAAATTTTTGCAGTAGATCCTGCGCCCGTTCCAATGTTGGTGCTTGTACACTCATAGTTTCAAAACCCCTCATATTTCTGGCGTCCTCGACGCATATCGGCTTATCTTTCGTTACCTTTAGTTTACCGGGGTTCAGGGCAATGTTCAACCGCTGGAAGTCCATAGGTATAATGTATAATGAAATTCTTATCGAACCCTTCTACCATGGCGTTCGCTGTTTTCTCATGATATAGTGAACACGGTGCCGCAAGTTTGTCCATTACTATGATGAGACACGGTACCAAGAAGGAGAAAGAACCCATGAACAATCGTAAACCCAATCGAAAAAATCATACAAAATCCACGCCAAACACAGGCAACGCCAAGCGCAGCCACAAACCCGCCGGAAAATCCGGCTCACATAGACCCGAAGCACGGGGCAAAACGGGGGTTTTTGATAAAAATGCTGCCCGAGAGCAGGGTAAACCGGAAAAAAACGTTGCAAAAACATATATTGTACAGGAGCCTGCCGAGCTGTTGAATTTTTTGGTAGAGCATGTGTCTGGCATGGGCCGTAATTCCATTAAATCAGCGCTGGCTCGTGGACAGGTGTCCGTGAACGGCATTCCTCGTACCGTGTTCAATTTTCCGCTGGAGCAAGGTCAGACAGTGGTACTCTCCAAGGAAAAGATCACTCCCGTGGTGCCGCTGACCGGGCTGCGTATTTTGCATGAGGATGAGGCCATTATTGTCATTCACAAGGATGCCGGGCTGCTGTCCGTCGCCTCTGCGCAGGAACAGGAAGTAACGGCATACCGTCAGCTTACGGCACATGTGCGACGTGAACATCCATACAATCGTATTTTTGTGCTGCATCGTCTGGATCGTGATACATCTGGAGTCATGATGTTTGCGAAAAGCGAAGCCATACAGCAGGAAATGCAACAAGCGTGGAAGGAAGTTGTGTATGAACGAACGTACATCGCTCTTGTAGAAGGACAGGTTAAAAAAGCTGCGGGCACCATCACCTCATGGCTGAAGGAAAGCAAGACGCTGAAAATGTACTCCAGCCCATATCCGAATGACGGACAGCACGCCGTTACTCATTACAAGCTGCTACAGGCCAATCGGCATTTTTCCTTGCTGGAAGTACGTTTAGAAACCGGACGCAAGAATCAGATCCGCGTTCATATGGAGGATATCGGCCATCCGATTGTCGGAGATAAAAAATACGGCTCCAAAGCCAAATCTATCGGCCGCCTCGGCCTGCATGCTCGGGTACTATCGTTTATTCATCCCGTCACTGGAGTATTGCTGCGGTTTGAATCTGACATTCCTAAAACCTTTTTAAATCCGTTTCGAGAGTAGACTTACGTAAAACAAGCAGGAATAATTGGAGTGGAAAAATCTACGGGGAATCAGGGGGCTGTATGATACAGCTCCCTTTTTTATTCATTAAGCGGTATGCTTTCGGACACCATTGGCCGTTTTCATCAGCTCGTCCCAAATGGAAATGGGTGTATTGCAAACAGGACAATTCAGCCAACCGTTTAAGTAGGGTAAATGCGCTAAAAGGTTGTTTTCCTCAATTTTTTGGGCATATTGGTATAGCCACTGTAGATTCGAGCCTTTATGGTCCAATGAGCCGGATTGGATCGAATAGGGAACCAGACTGTTTGAATTTACCGGATCTTTATCGTAAGCCACCAGAACATCACTATGCTCAACAGGCCAAATATAGAGCGGGGTTCCGCAATGCGGACAATCCAGCGTATATTCATCCCCAGTATCAAAGCTTTGAAGCATAAAAGCTACGCACCGATAACCCTGAAAGGCAGCAGCCGCAGCCAAAACATATCGTTTGCCGACATTTCCTTCGTGATCCTTGGCATACAACACCATTTCCTCGGTCAATTCGGTAAGCCGAACAATGGCTTGCTGGTATTGTTCATATATATACTCAGCCAGACCTACATCCAGTTCTACCTGATCCCTTGCAAATTCCAACGGAACTTTTGAATGTAAGGGATTTACATTTTTCGCTTCAAATATTCCGCAAATGTTATAAATATCTGCTCGAATCCTTATATCAGAACTGCTTAACGCAATATCTACGAGGTACGGTACAGCCGCAAAGGTACATGTATATAACGTATTTTGGTGATATAGTTCCTCCCAATACAAGGTGTCAGCTATTTCGCCGTCATATCCGGCTTGGAGCTGCTTCAACATTTCCGGGACGTATTGAGAGGAACCATAGGGGCCTTGGAGCAAAGCCCAGGCCGGATCGGACAAAGCCAGCATCTTGAAACTCCTTTCACCGTTTTACTTTCAGTGTAACATGGGATGGTATTGTGAAATCCTTTTTGCTATCAAATTCATTTTAACTTCATAATTCTCAGCTTCTTACGTTTATTTTATTATACGCTTGGTTTTAGCTGAAGTTTCTATTTTCATTTTATGCAATGCCCAAAGTCACTATCCTTGCAAGTCTATAATCATATTCGGTTAAGCTTGCGGTATTGTGAAGGTGATATGTGTCTTCTGGCAGAAAAAACCCGACTAAAATAAAATCCGTTCAGGTATCCACATTTTTCCGCAATATCATCCAGCGTATATTCTGTCTCCAGCAATAAAGTCTGGGCCTTCTCCAGACGCAGTGAGGTCACATACCGGATGGGTGTCAAGCCCACCGCCGCTTGAAAGCGCCTCGTGAATTGCGCCGAACTTAACCCCAAACAAGCAGCCGTTTCTTTGATGGACAATGGCTCACATGCATGCTCCTGAAAATAGTGAAGCGCACGTTGGATCAACGGGTCATTCACCCGATTCGTACGTTCCTCCATGTCCCCTCTGCTGGCTCTGCTCCAAAACAGAAAAAGCAAATCCTCCAGCAGATGATTTTTCCATGTTCGGGCATGGCTGCTATCATCCAGCGCGTTCGCACATAAATAACGGCAACTCGATAGAAAGCGATCCTCATCTTCTTTATCCAAAACAGCATGGATTGATGCGCCAATGCTACTCGCTTCAGGGAGTGAAAAACGAAAAAAGTGGAAGCTCAGCGGCGTTAAGATTTTACGGTGGAATACCTCTTCGGGCGGACAAAGAATCAAGGACCCGGCATTCGCCTCCCCACAGTGTTCCTTGATAGTATAAGCAAACTTTCCTTCTTCAATTACATAGGCAATCCAATACGCGTCAGTATCAAACGCCAACTGAAAAGATTCTTTCCGCTTCCAATATACATGCTGATGAATGTGTACCCCAAACACGGGCGTTCACCACCTTCATTTTCCATGTCCTGCTGACTATGAGCAAAATATCCACAAAGCGTGCTACATGATCCGCCTAGTCACATTATAAATCCTGTTACTAAAGATTAGCTGAACATGAAATTAAGTATATGTGCATGATGTTTCCGTGCATGTCAAAACGAAGCTCACTCGGGTAATATGATCTCAATCGATCATAAAGGAGCGTGAGACTGCATGAGACAGGAAACCTTTAGCGCCGATATTACCGTAGCAGGCGGGGGATTGGCCGGTGTCTGTGCGGCTGTTGCGGCGGCTCGTCTGGGCCAGACGGTGGCGCTGGTACAAAATCGTCCGGTGCTGGGAGGAAACTCCAGCAGCGAGGTGCGGGTATGGGTATGCGGAGCCACGAAGCACGGGGTAAACCGATACGCCCGCGAAAGCGGCATTATGGGCGAGCTATTCACGGAGAATCAGTATCGCAACCCTGACGGGAATCCTTATCTGTGGGATGCGGTTGTCCTTGATCTTGTTCGTGCTGAACCGAACATTACCTTGTTCCTCAACACGGATATTTATGATGTAGAATCGGAGGAACTCGTATTCGCAACCAACGAATCTAAGGAAAGCGAGTCTAAGGAAAAAGGACAGCAGCGTATGATTCGGGCAGTGACCGGATGGATGACAGGCTCGGAACGGCGTATCCGCTTTGAGAGCAGCATGTTCCTTGATTGTACGGGAGACGGGCTGGTCGGATTCCTGGCAGGTGCCAAATATCGGCTGGGGCGCGAGTCGCAGCAAGAATTCGGAGAATCACTGGCTCCTGAAACGGCAGATATGACGTTACTCGGCAGTACGATTTTATTTTATACACGTGATACCGGGCATTCCGTCAAATACGCACCTCCTTCCTTTGCCAAGGACATCCGCCAAACACCGATTCCCAAAAGCCGAATCCTTCGCAGCGGAGATTCCGGCTGCCACTACTGGTGGATTGAATGGGGCGGTGAACTGGACACGGTACATGATAATGAACGGATACGTGACGAGCTGTGGTCGGTTATCTACGGGATCTGGGATTATATTAAAAATTCAGGCGAGTTCGATGCAGATACAATGACACTGGAATGGGTCGGGACGATTCCGGGCAAAAGGGAATATCGACGGTTTATCGGTGATTACACGGTTCATCAGCGCGATATCGAGGAGCAGACCCTGTTCCCGGACCGGGTTGGCTTTGGTGGCTGGTCCATCGATTTGCATCCACCGCAGGGCATGTATGATCCGGGAAGCGGGGCAAACCATTTGCAGCCTGACGGCGTGTACCACATCCCGTTTCGCTCCCTGTATTCCGCGAATGTGAGTAATTTATTATTTGCGGGCAGAAATGTTAGCGCCACGCATGTCGCCTTCGGTACGCTACGCGTTATGGCAACCTGCGCGGTGATAGCCGAAGCGGCCGGAACAGGCGCTGCGCTATGCGTAGCACGCGAAATGACTCCCCGCGAGCTTTGCGAGCAGCATTTGTCGCTGCTGCAACAGACATTGCTGCGGCAGGATGCCTCCCTGCTCGGCGTGACGAATCAGGACACGCGGGATATAAGCCGAAGCGCTACGGTAACAGCGTCCAGCAGCCTTAAAGCATTACGTGTGGACTCGCCCGATGAACGCGTACCGTTACGACAAGCCGCAGGGCTGCTGTTCCCTGTTCACAGCAGGGTGGAAACAGTGTTCCTGCTGGTGGATGTGAAGCAGGATACGCTCATCCGGTTTGAACTGTGGGACACGGGCAAACCGCAAAACTATGTCCCCGCTTCGCTCCAAGCCTCCTGTGAAACTGCGGTTTCCGCAGGTGATCAGCAGTGGGTTGAGGCCCGTCTGCCTTGGGCACCTGACCAGGTAGCGAATGCCTTCTTGATCGTGAGAGCGAATGAACATGTATCGCTATACATGTCCCATCAACCGCTCAGCGGCGTGCTTTCTTTTATACAGGATCAGGCTATCTGCTCCAGCTCGGGACTGCACGGATATGTGCGAGCCAGCGCGGTGCTGGAATGGACAATGCGATCCGGTGCCACGTCTATGGTGCGCAAATGCTTTTGCTTTCGCATTATAGAGGAAACGAATAGTTACGCTCCCGCTAATATTATAAACGGGCATGTACGACCATATGGTGGGCCAAACATGTGGGTATCCGATCCGTTGCTTGCCGGACAGGAAGCATGGATTGAGCTGCGGCTGCCGCAAAAAACGATTGTTCGGGAGATTCATTGTACCTTTAATGATGACGTTAACGAGGATTTGATCAATCTTCACCATCATCGGACCCCTTTTGAAGTCATCCCCGAATTGGTACGTCATTATCGAATCGAGGCATTTACAGATGGAAGCTGGGTAACCCTCCACACAGAACGGAATAATCGAAAGCGAAAAAGGATTCATGTAATCAGGAACCCCGTTGCTACAGATCAGCTTCGTCTGGTTGTGGAGGCCACTCACGGTTGCCCACGGGCTGAAATCGTAGAAATTCGTCTATATGAGCAGAACTTGAGTGTATATGAACGTTGATTCTCTCTTATCCCCTGGCCTGTTTTCAATCCGCTCAAACGGGTAAAACATACTTATTCGGACCTTAAAAATTCAGGCCGTTGCTCCCCCCATATCATACCTGTGCAATACACTGTAAATGCTATAGCTACAGAATGGAGTATTACGAAATCGGTATATGAAAAGACGTGATGGGAACATTATGTATGAATACTGCGACTACAAGGGGAAATAGCCCATGACCATGACACCGGAACAGCGAATTACCCTGCACGGGTTTAACAATCTGACCAAATCGTTAAGTTTCAACATGTACGATATTTGTTATACCAAAACAAGGGAAGAACGCGAGGCCTATATCGAATATATTGACGAACAATACAACGCGGATCGACTGACTGCCATTTTAAAAAATGTATCTGACATCATTGAAGCTCATGTGCTCAACGTAGCCCAGCAGGACTATGTTCCTCAAGGAGCCAGTGTGACCATGCTTATATCGGAAGGCCCTATCGTGGAGGTGCCTACAGAGTCTTACGATGAATCACCCGGTCCTCTGCCCGATTCTGTCGTTATGCAGTTGGATAAAAGCCATATCACTGTCCACACCTACCCGGAATATCATCCCGACGAGGGAATCAGCACGTTCCGAGCCGATATTGACGTCTCTACCTGTGGAGAAATCTCTCCACTCAAGGCACTCCGTTATTTGATCCATTCCTTTGACACAGATATTATGACGATTGATTATCGGGTACGCGGCTTTACTCGTGATACGAATGGGCACAAGCTGTTTATTGACCATGACATCGCCTCCATTCAAAATTATATTCCTGACGAAGTGCGCAGCCAGTATGACATGATAGACGTGAACGTATATCAGGAAAACATTTTCCACACCAAATGCAAGCTGAAACAATTCGATCTGGACAATTATCTATTCGGCTATACGAAGGAAAGTCTGGGCGAGAACGAGCAGCAAAACATAACCGCCCGGCTTAAGATAGAAATGGACGAAATCTATTACGGCAAAAATATGACATAGTGGGATGAAGGCAGTAGAATGGACTACAGGTTATCTATAAGAAAAGGACAATAGCTTTGGAGCTGACATGGAGCCGGGCTTTTGTCCTTTTTTTGATGCAAAATGGGAGATTGATTCAGCTTTATCTGTACAAGTGAGAGATTGTTCACTATGATAGGGAAAGAATCCACTAGTTGAAATATTAGATTGCACCTCTTAGGCACGCTTTCGATTGTAAGCGCAATCAATTGATTCCACTTATTTTCTTATGGAACACAAAGGAGGAATTTGCATGCAAGGCGGTATTGGCGGTAAAAACATCATTTTACGACTGGAAATTTCCACCGAGCACATCCAATTTGGTCAATTGATTACGCTGGTCAACGAACATGGTGGGGATGTTATTGCGATTGACGTCATTCGAACCTCTGAAAAGGTCACCGTGCGGGATATTACAGTGACCATTGCTGACCCGGCCGAAATCGACCGAATGATTGCCCGGATTAAAAAAGCACAAGGCGTAAAGGTGCTGTCCATTTCTGACCGGACCTTTCTGCTGCATCTCGGGGGTAAAATTGAAATGCAGCCCAAGGTTCCGATACAGAATCGCGACGACTTGTCCCGGGTGTACACTCCAGATGTAGCACGCGTGTGCATGGCGATTCATGAGGAGCCGGACAAAGCCTTCCGTTTGACAATCAAACGGAACACCGTTGCTGTCGTCTCGGACGGGAGCGCTGTCCTCGGCTTGGGCAATATCGGCCCCTACGCGGCTATGCCAGTCATGGAAGGTAAAGCCATGCTGTTCAAGCAGCTCGGGTCCGTTGATGCTTTTCCGATTTGTCTGGACACGCAGGACACCGAGGAAATTATCAAGGCGATCAAGCAAATCGCTCCAGCTTTCGGCGGTATTAATCTGGAGGATATTTCATCACCTCGCTGCTTTGAGATTGAGCAACGGCTGCGTCAGGAGCTGGATATTCCTGTTTTTCATGATGATCAGCATGGCACCGCTGTTGTCTTGTACGCAGGGCTGATCAATGCACTCAAGGTCGTCGGCAAAGCGCTGTCTGATGTCAAAATCGTCGTCTGCGGTATCGGAGCTGCGGGTGTAGCCTGCACTAAAATTTTGCTGTCTGCGGGTGCAGTTAACATCATTGGTGTAGATCGCCACGGGGCCATTACAGCCGATGAAACGTACGATCATCCGGTGTGGAACTGGTATGCACAGCATACCAATCCCGAGCGGCTGTCAGGCACGCTGTCCGAGGTTCTGAAAGGCGCTGACGTGTTTATCGGTCTATCGGCTGGCGGGCTGCTTCAACGGGAAGACGTAAAACACATGAACGAGGCTCCGGTGGTGTTCACCATGGCTAACCCGGTTCCCGAAATTGCCCCCGAGGATATCGAAGACATTGCAGGCGTCATTGCCACTGGACGTTCAGACTACCCTAACCAGATCAACAACGTGCTTTGCTTTCCCGGCATATTCCGCGCGGCACTCGACTGTCGCGCCCGTGAAATTAACGAAGAGATGAAGCTGGCGGCAGCAGAAGCCATTGCGAGCACCATCCGTCCCGAAGAATTAAATAAGCTGTATATTATCCCCGGCGTATTTAACGAGAATGCCGTTCAGCGGGTGCGTGAAAAAGTTATTCGGGCTGCGATTGAGAGCGGAACCGCCAGAAGAGTACCTCGCGATTTCAGGTAAAAGAGAATCTGCTTATTCCGTAAGACATGTCTGGTAACGTGCCAAAAAGGATTGCTCCCCTAATACGGGTGCAATCCTTTTTTTATAAGAAGATGAAGATTTTCTGCGGCTATGACTTCCATTTGGAAAATAACTGGCTGACGCGTTGGGCGAACTCCTCCAGATTAAAGCTGGAGTTGTCCAGCTTGTAGTACCATTTTTTAATCGTCTCCAGAATCCATGACGGAACTTTAACCTCCGAAATACTTGAGTAAAACGTATGATACGCCCACACCAGATGCTCCCAGCGCTTGTCATCGCCCTCCTTCACGTACTCGGATACGTCCAATACCTTGGCGCGTCCATCTTGCATCAGTACGTTCTTGAGGTGAATATCACGGGGATTCAGCCCCTTGGAACGGACAAACTCCCTCGCCTCCTCTACGTCCTGGATCACTTGCTCCGGCACGGGAATGCCTTGCAGCAGACAATCCAGCAACGTAATACCTGATTCATAGCTAATGACGATATACTTATCGCCTTTCCCGTAATAATGAGGAAAAAAATCGGACCCCCGCAACCGCTCGTATACGTCGGCCTCCACATCTTTCTTCTCGATCGCCATGTCTGAGTACACCTTGAACGCGTAGCCGGGCAACGTATCGAGCATAAATACGGCCGCATCCGTCCCGATGCCAATACAACGGACGTCTTGGGAGACTGTTTTAATCGTAACCGGATCATTATCCTCGGTACTGTAAACAGTCACTTGACTTATGATTTCGTCTGCCTGCCTCCATTGTTCAACCATGTGCGATCCCTTCCTTCTCTGTTCTGAACCATTTGAATGAAGTTAGACATATGTCGGATAAGTTGTACTACGAGCCGTCTTCAGGAATGGATTCAGGATGGTGTATGACCCGCTTGGGTAAATATGGTATGTGCCGTGCTTGATACGTCTGGCAGCAGTAATTTTTTCAACTCTGAATAGCTTGCCACTGTTTCATAGGCTCCCGCTACCTCAGACTCCGGGGCAGCCTTCCTGTGATTGAACCAAATGACCCGCCAGTTGGCCGCTACAGCTCCCGCCACGTCATTGCGCCAGGAATCCCCGATATAGCAGCAATGCTCTGCCATAGTCCCTGTCCGTTCGTTCACCACTTCGAAAATACGTGGATCAGGCTTGGCATAGCCAACCGTTCCGGATACAAAAATATGCTCTGCCGCAATATGATTTTCCAGAGCCATGGCCCTGATTTTGCTCATCTGGTGATCTTCGAGGCCATTCGTAATCAAGCCAACCAGATATCCTGCCGAGCTCAATTCATCCATTAACGATGTAGCTCCCTCGAAAGGCTCAATCCGGTACTGACGATCCAGGTACTCTTTTTGGATATCCACTGCCTGCTCACGGGTAATATTCACCCCAAATTCCTGTAAAGCCAGGACAAAACGGCCTTCCCTCATATCCTCCAGCTCATCCGGCCCAGCCTTCCCCTCCAATAGTCCTCCTTTTGCCGACAATACATCACTGTAATAACGAATACGATGATAAGCCTCTTCATAAGGAAAATGTTCACTCAATCCTAATACTGTACGCAATGCATCGCGAGTAGGGTGCAAATGATCGTACATTGTATCATCTACATCAAAAAATACGGCCTTCTTGTGCAAGTTCATATACCCACTTCTTTCTGTAAAAATCATTGGATGTCGTCCATCTTCACCTTGTCCTGATATTATACCCGCTGACCCGATGCGTTGCACATTACATCTTACCCCTTCGCCATCCATAGCTCGTATCTATAGTTGACCTGCTATTTGTATCTGTTGTTATATCCACTCCCGCATTCACACTTCACCGTGACAGTCATAAAATGAAAAGACCATCCTTTTCGCAAACTCACTTTACTTCTGTACTTATCTAAAATAGGTATCTCGTCCTGTTTTGTCCGAAAGCGGCTTATTTCATAGCACACAGGTAAAAGGTCACATTTTTGAAAAGATTCAGCATACAGGTTTACATTTCGTGTAAAATCACGTACCTTTTAGGGATGAACGCTTTACGGATGTACTTGGATAAGGAGGCATACACGATGAATTCCGGTTCTAACCCTGCCTACGGATCAGCTACACCTTTGATTGAGGCACTTATAGAATTTGAACAGGAGCTTGAAGCGAACCGGCATTCTCTGGGTTTTGATTTGGGATTGATTATGGAGCATAGCCGCGCGCCACGATATATGGCTACACCGCCGGATGTGATTCCCTTTGCTCACGCGGGCGTGGACGGAATACATTACGGCTTTTTAACGGATTTTGGACTTGAAAAGGATCTTTCGCAGGCCCCCATTGTGTGCATATCCCCTGTTGACTGGACGGGTGTATGGGTGGTTGCCCGCCACTTGCAGGATTTTTTAAGTGTTGTTTATACAGAGAACAGTTCATTAAAGCGCTACTACGCTAGTGGACAGGATTATACAGGACATACAGGACACCGGCCTCCTCAGGCCGTCGATGAGCGCACCGCGTTAGTGCGGGAGTGCTTTCGGGAACGCTTCGGTGTCCAACCGATTCAGGATATGGCTGCCTACATCGACAATTTGCGAATCGAGCGCAAGCAAAACGAAGCTGCCCCTACACTGAACGGCTTGGGCATTCCGCCCTTTTCTTCTTCCGCAAAACAGCGTTCGTCTATTAAGAGTGCTCTTTTAAGCGTGGCAGAGCCCTTTCATTGGGATAAACAAGGTGAAACGGTTCGTGATTTGTTCCGCAACGGTTCGCGTGAAGCGATATTGGCCTTTATCCGGGATGCTCAAACACGCCATCTGTTCACCCATTCTGCCCTTCGTGTTTTTGTAGCAGGACAGCTTAGATCCATGGGCTTGTCTGAGGCGGCAACACATTTGGAAGAGTCCTACTATACAGTTATTCCCGATACGATGGAATCTTGACGGATTACTCCTTATTTCCCAACACAACCGCCTCTGAAAAGGCGGCTTTTTGTGCTACAATATATACAAATAATACGGCCTAACGGCCCGGTACGAATGAGAGAGAGCGAGCATGAATAATCATTCCCATCCTACTCCTGAGATCATCGAGGTATGTCTGCTGGCTGGCAAGCTCATGATGCAAAATGGAGCCGAAACCTATCGCGTCGAAGACACGATGTCCCGCATTGCCTCGGCCTACGGCATACCCCAGTCCCATAGCTATGTGACACCGACCGGGATTTTTTTTGCCATTAACGACGCAGAGCCTGCCAAGCTGATCCGGATTGTGGAGCGGACCACGGATTTGCATAAGGTTGTAGAGGTTAATGCGATTTCACGTAAAATAAGTCTGGGTGGCTTGTCACCCCGCGCAGCGGTTACGGAGCTAACCAAGATTGAACGTGGTCCGCACCGCTATTCCAACGGCGTACAACTGGCAGCCGCGGCATTGGCGAGTGGCTGCTTTATGATTATGTTTGGCGGGGTCTGGCGGGATTTCCCCGCAGCCGTTCTCTGCGGCGGGGCTGGCTTCGCAGCCGTGCAATATTTTCACAGGCTCGTTAAGGTTAAGTTTTTCTCAGAATTTTCGGCATCTTTTTTAATCGGCTTGCTGGCGGCTTTACTGACAGTTGCAGGCTGGGGCCAGATGATGGACAAAATCATTATTGGCTCCGTTATGCCATTGGTGCCAGGCTTATTAATTACAAATGCCATTCGGGATTTAATGGCAGGACACCTCGTTTCGGGCATATCCAAGGGGGCTGACGCTTGCTTGACGTCATTTGGTATTGGAGCCGGTGTTGCGGTTATCATTTCGTATATGTGATTCGGAGGAGATCCAAGTTTATGGTTGCACAATTATTCACAAGCTTTATTGCTACCGCTGCTTTCGGCATTCTTTTTCACGCTCCCCGACGTTCACTGCTGCAATGCGGCTTCGTCGGGATGCTGGGCTGGCTCGTCTATTATTGGACGACAGGCAGCATGGGACCCGTGAGTGCCAGCCTCTTGGCAACGGTTCTGATCGGGATCATCAGCCAGAGCTTGGCCAGACTGTACAAAATGCCCGTTATTATTTTCAGCGTGGCAGGCATGATTCCGCTGGTTCCGGGAGGAATGGCCTACAATGCGATGCGACAGTTTGTACAGCATAATTATCCTCAGGCGCTGGAGCTGGCTATGAGCACACTCATGATCGCAGGTGCCATTGCTGTCGGCTTGGTGCTGTCCGAGGTGCTCAATCAGATTTTTCACAATATACGTTTGAAACCGCAGCGTTAAACGACGGGATAAGCAACATCATTTTTTCACAACATTAAAGGCTGCTTCCAAAAACACGCACAATTGTAGTGCACAGAAGATTTTGGATGCAGCTTTTTTTCATGTTCCACTTTATAAACGATGTTGGTTCGTCTATTTATCCTCAACATCCACTCGTTTACCCAGAATAGCCAAATCCCGCTCTATGCTGTCCAGCACCGCAACACGCGGATAATAACCCCATTGCTCAAAACCGAACTTGCGCAGCAAGGCGATACTCGGCTCATTGTGACCAAATACAAACCCCAACAGCGTCGTAATTCCAAGCCTAGGGCATTCACTCAGTACGTGCTGCACCAGACGACTTCCTGCTCCAGTTCCACGAGAATCTTCATGGACATAAATACTGATTTCTGCCGTACCGTTATAAGCTGGACGTCCGTAAAAAGACTGTAGGCTGGCCCACCCTGCAATCGCCTCTTTGTGTCTCAGAACCCACAAAGGTCGATGGTCTTCTTGATGAGCCTCAAACCATGGGATACGGCTCTCCACTGTCACGGGCTCCAGATCTGCCGTTACCATTCGTCCTGCAATGGTGGAATTATAAATGCCCACAATATCCGGAAGATTCTCCCTGCGCGCAAATTCAATGGAAAAAGATTGGTCCCTATTCACCATTCGTACCCGCCTCCTGTTCTGTTGATTTATTTCATTGTACAAGACAAGCTCCCAAACAGCCATATCGAGTTGTTTTTTGCGGTTCGGATGCAAAGGGTCCTATAATAGAGCTTGAAGAAAATCAAAAGTTTCAAAGATTAGCCGACCCATTTAACAATATGAGACAGGAGGTGTGCTTCGGAGTTCACGGGAATCTGAAGCAGCTTATATGAATATTGGAACTCAAATTTTGATTTTGGAAATACCTATGGAATCTTTCTTTGGAAAAACAACGATTTATCCTGTGCTGCTCAAGGATGAGGACGGGCTTACGCTCATTGACACGGGGATGCTAGGCCAGTTGGAAGGGTTGCGCAAGGCTATTGCAGATGTGGGAGAGGATATCAGCCACCTGAAGCGAATTATTTTAACGCATCAGGACATTGATCATATCGGTAATGTTCATGCACTACTGGACTTGCTACCGAATACCGCTCTATTGGCTCATAAGGATGATATTCCTTATATGACAGGGGATCGGTCGTTTGTGAAGCTGACACCGGAACGAATCAATCAGTTGGATAATACACTCAAACAGCAAGCAGAGGATATGATCCGCCGCTTGCCGGACTTGCGCTTTGCCCATGTCCTCGAAGACGGTGAGCATCTTCCTTATGGTGGAGGAATACAGATTATTCATACACCTGGTCACACACCGGGACATATCAGCTTGTATGTGCCCGCACAAAAGCTGCTTTTGGCGGCGGACGAGCTGCGTGTAGTTGAAGGCAAACTGGTCGGCCCTGCTGAATCGGCTACACCGGATATGCCACTGGCCTTGGAAAGCCTCGGTAAACTGACCGTATTGGATGTCGAGAAGGTGCTGTGCTACCATGGTGGTTTTTATGATCAGAATGTACAGGCACGTCTACAGACATTAAGTCAGGAACGAGACTAAAGTAGTCAAATCTATAAACAAATATGTAATAAGCGTTATAATGAATTCATGAATAGAAAGGGATGAATCTGCATGAATGATAAAATAACCCGGCTATATGATGAATTGAAGTCACAGTCATGGGACGGATTGCTCGTCACCGATCCCAAGCATATCTACTACCTGACTGGCTTTGCCAGTGAGCCGCATGAGCGATTCCTCGGCTTGGTGCTGCTACGGGACGAGGAGCCTGAACTGATCGTGCCTGCACTGGATGCAGAGGCGGCCCACGCTGCTGCTTCCGTGACTCGCATCTCCACCCACACAGATACGGATAATCCATATGATTTGCTGCGCCAGCACACAGATACCGGGGTGAAGGTGTTCGCCTTGGAAAAGGAACACGTCTCTGTACTCCGCTACGAGCAGCTACATACTGCCATTGGTGCGGCTCAATATGTGGATCTCGGTCCCGTGCTTCAGGATATGCGCGTAAGAAAAACACCTGAGGAAGTACGGCGTCTGAAACATGCCGCACAATTGGTAGAGGACGCGCTTCGCCACGGCCTGACCCATGTGCGTGAAGGCGTGACAGAAGTCGAGCTGGTAGCCGAAATTGAATACCAGATGAAGAAAATCGGCGCAGATGGCCCGTCCTTTGACACTACGGTACTATCTGGACCCAAAACAGCGCTGCCTCATGGTGTTCCTGGTACCCGCAAGCTGGAACACGGCGATCTGCTCATGTTTGATATGGGCGTATATTCAGACGGTTACGCCTCAGACATTACGCGTACTTTTGCTTTTGGCAAGCTGTCAGCTGAGCTGGAGACGATTTATCAGACGGTACTCCGCTCAAACGAGGCTGGTATTGCCGCCATTCGTCCGGGTGTATCCTGCGCGTCGGTAGACCAGGCAGCACGTGCAGTTGTAGAAGCTGCCGGGTATGGTCCCGCCTTTAACCATCGGGTTGGACACGGCCTTGGCATGAGCGTTCACGAATATCCGTCTGTGCATGGCGGCAATGAAGACCTGCTTCATGAAGGCTTCGTGTTCACCATAGAACCCGGCATCTACGTGCCAGGCCTCGGTGGTGTGCGGATTGAAGATGACGTTCTGGTCACCTCTGACGGCGTAGAAGTACTGACCTCTTTTCCGAAAGAGCTAACGGTACTGGGATAGGTTTGATATCTTTTTTCGCTTTAAAGCTCATGCTGAAAACTGCATGGGCTTTTTTTACCCTCTTGATTCTAATATCGATCGAGAGCAGTTGTGATTTGCGTTTAACTTTGCTATACTTTATATAGCTAATTTTGCTTTTTTTCGGATATAGTAAAGAACACGTTTTGAATACTTTGAAATATCATAGCCGGATATTTTAAGTACATCTGTAATGTCTGTAACATTCAAGACTTGTTTATGTTCTTTACTCATCTCTACAATTAAGTTAATTTCTTCTCTGTATTTTGATTGAGCTTCAATTTGGATATTCTCAGTATCCTGTTTGTGTTTGTCTATTTTTTTCCTGATGCGTGCTAACGTCCTGCTGATTGTCATGGGGTATACGTGGAGTATTTCAGATATCCGGGAGTTATTAGCTCCTTTCATAATTAAGTGCATCACCGTTTTTTCATGTTCTGTAAACAGAGAACTACATAACAGTTGTTGAACATAAACCTTATTAATCACATGCTCATCTATGTTATTTTGTGAGTTGTCTGTAGCTTCGAAGTTATCTATTGAATCAAAATGTTCCATTGCATCACTGAATTGGGCAACTTCTCTGTAACGTTCTATAGGAACTTGAAGGAGCTTCGCCATTTTTTGCTCACTCGGCCTGTAGCCTAGTGTATCTTCTATCTCTACCATCCTTCGGATCATATCAATAGCTCCTCGACTAAGTCTTACCTCTTGAGAGTTGCTATATAATAACTGATTAACCTCCCATAAAATTGGCCTTACTACATACGTAGTAAATTTAATTCCTCGATGAATATCAAAATCCTTGAGTGCCGTTAGTAATCCTATACATGCATGTTGGTATAAGTCATCTTCAGTAACCTTGAATTTCATTTTTAGCTCTTCTATACTTCCCTTATATCGCATAATAATCGAAAACATAAATTTCCGATTCTCTTGAAGAAATTCCCCAAGAAGGTCTTTGTCCTCTTTACACGCACAGATCAGCTTTATATTATGCATATCCT
Organism: Paenibacillus sp. LT-B23; assembly: GCF_059417685.1. Lineage (NCBI taxonomy): Bacteria > Bacillati > Bacillota > Bacilli > Caryophanales > Paenibacillaceae > Paenibacillus > Paenibacillus sp. LT-B23. The sequence goes on from NZ_JBSQBM010000008.1 coordinate 37,076, forward strand.
TCACAGCAGGTTTTCTTAATTGTACATACGTATCACTGAGCAATCCGTTCACCCCGTATTTTCTGGAAATACCAGCATAATGAATTTCCTTCTACATTGATCACGCTCACACTCCAGTAGTCGGTCTACCTTTTTAGAATTTATTTATCTGAATAGTTAATGAGATACGTATGGCCGGAATCCATCCAAGTATAAAAAATTCTTTGAACGCGTTTGGTTAGTTTGCATCGAATCCAACACATATTCGTGCTGGGTAAGGAACTGCTGCTCCATTTCCTGAACCAAAGACGTATATTCATTCATTTGCAATTCGAGCAATTGATTACGGGCCGCAAGTTGTCTATTTTGGGAAATCAGATGATGATTTTTCCTTTTAAGCTCCTTATTCTCTTTGACAACTCTCTGAATTTTGCTAATAATTTGTATAAATTCTACTGAATCAGAATCTTCCCCATCTTGCTGGTACCTGTTGTTGTTCGTATAGTTCATAGCCTTGCCTCCAGAGTTTATTTATAGCGATAGTCTGTAAAATCCTTGAGATGTATTTCAACCCGATTCAGGTTACAGTCAGGTTCTGCTGCCAACGTTTGTTCCAGCTTTTCAAACATAAGCAGTATGCCTTTGCTCACAGGTGGCTTAAATGCGTCTTCGCCTGCGTCGTATCTCGCCCACCACTTCCTCAAGGATTCCATCGTTATGGTCTGATTGATATAATCCCCACAGTGCTTACACCAAAGAACAAGGGATTGATCGCATTCCATCTCTTCAGGAACAAAAGAAGATTCCGCCCCACAATGGGGGCGTTTATTCATATAACCGATCATGTTCTATAACCTCCCTCCCTAGGTGCTGTTCCTTAAACCCGGTCTGGTAGAGAAATAGGATCATAGCTTTGGTTCGTTATACCGTTTAGACGAAGGGTAACCTTCGGGTCTGTCAAAAAATAATAGGATACTTCTATTCTTTTGCGGTCAGCACTCTCCGTGTAAAATTCAAAACGAAATTCCCTCCCGCCCATTACAGGATGAGCTACCTGAAAATAGAGACCTTCACTATAATCTTTGCAATATACATGGTTAACAATTACATTTTCATCAACCACTAAAGACCAATAATCAGCAGGGGTAATAACATCCGCCTTTATTGAAATAGCGAAAAACTCAAGATCATTGGATATCTTAAAGGTATCTAATATCATCCTTTTACCTTCTACAGCTCTTAAGCCATCTATATCAACCCTGCGGCTTGCTATGCAGGGCCTTGTTTTGGTAGGATAGAAAGGTGGGTCTAATCTTCCACCGACTAAATAGCGACTCAACATGTAAACTACCTTCCTTATTAACAATTTTCATTAAATTTTCAGAATCATTCACTTGCAATGCCTCAGTCAGATATGTATACTAATTAATGTATAGTAAGGGGCAGTGCGTAGTGCCTTTCTATTTCCTTTTGGATTTGATTTTGTTCTGATAGTGGTATATCAGAGTGTTTATTTGTCAATCTCAGTTTTATAGAGTTCTCTTAGTTTTTTCACGGCTCGACAAGCATGAGATTTATGAATATCAAGATAATGGGCGATTTCTGCAGGTTTCATATCCATTCCTTCTTCGGTGAATAGCATGAAATTTATGATTCGTTGCTCCTGTTTTGTGAATCTGTTACGATTGCTTAAGTAGTCTACTTTCACGTCTGCTAATTTAAACCCATAATCATTCACCTGAACCGAGTAATAATTGGCCATTGAGCCTTCTTCATCTGTGCCATCGCAAAAGTTAACGGTTGTACTAAACTGTGCAATTTTACGTTTTTTTTTACGATAATAGTCAACCACAGAACGTTTAATGACCGTATGTGAAAAAGTAGATATATCCTTTTTTATATTCCCTTTGTGGATCGCTGTCAGAATTTGAACGATTGAATCCTGTTTCACATCTTCTCGATCCTCCTCGTTAACACCACGAAGTATAAAGTTAAAAATATGATTTAAGGTATCTGGGTCAAATGAGCTAACATTTGTCGTTATCATTGCGGTTCTCCTATTTTAATAGTTTATTTTAAATCAATAGGTTCCAGTTCACTCTGTTCCCTCCTTAAAACTTGTATCACAACTCCTTTCCGAATTTCGACATTCGACAATTAGTTTCCACTTTTTTCTTTATCTTACCCTACTCTTTTTTTTAATACGTAATACATTTGAATCAGTTCCATTTACCTAATTGAATATATAATTTTTAGGATTCTACTCTAATAGTCGTCATATCTATCAGAAGAGTTGCAATTTATCTATTATCTTTTCAAAATACGAACTTATGTTCTCATTTTAATAGGTATATATAACCTTGTCAATTCCTAACATTGATTGATGTTATTTTCATCTGGTTATATTGTTCTATTTTTTTTGTGTATACATCTTTCAAACAAGCCTTTTGAATCAATTCGAACATGTTCCATAAGACCTATTTCAACATTCTTTTGAAAACTGTCGAAGTTCCTCGATAGCCTCCAATTAGTACTTCATTTCAAACGTCAGTTTATTTCCTCTCTCTCAAACTTTTCAAGTATCAACCTAAAAATCTATTTCCTATCCACCTTCAAGTCTGGCTACCAATGCCTCTACCTTCGCATTCAAGGATCTGTTTTGGCCTTTTGTCTATTTTCTTCCCTGACAGGTTCAATATAAGTAAAAATCAGTAAAACTTAACCCCTGCTACGAATAGCAGGGGTTAAGTTTACATGATAAAGCAGTATCCGTATTCTGTAGCCACATCTATACTGGAAGCCATATCATCATACACCTGAACCTGTATAGCCCCAGGTAGTAATGATTTCTGCCACACGGAAATATGGCCTTTTAATATAGATCTTTTCCAAATGTCCATGGAACCATGAAGATCATTTTGTCGATACTGTCTGACCACCACTGAGCCAGTGACAATGGATTTCTCCCACACACTCATATCACTTTGTAAGCTTATTTGTACTGTCCTTCTCACCGTTAGATAGCCTGTGATGTGACTATGTTCCCGAATCTCCAAATCTGATGGAAGCTCTGTTTGCTCTGAATGTCGAACGGTAACGCGACCATATTTATCATACGCTGCGTCCCGTCTAATCCCCACTTCAGCATTCAGATCATGGTGTTCCATAACACGAATCGATAGTTCGGTATCCCAATCCTGCTGATCGGAAATTCGCACAGAGATTCGAGACCATCTATCAGATTCACGGCTTTTCCGTGCACTGATCCTGCCTTTAAGTTCAGATTTCTCCCAAGTTTTTACGTAAAGCTCACTTGAGACAGAGTCCAAATGACTACGTCTGATTCGCAGATGAGAAGACTGATCCGTATGGCTGTCCACTCGAACCTTTAGGTTAGAGCCCAGATTGCCGGATCTTACTCCTACTGCAATTTCCAGATCAGAAACGAGCTTAGCCCGCACTGTAATTCGTGACTGCATATCCATTCTTTTATGGTACGGAATGGATATGGAGGCCCATAAATTTCCTGAAAGCACGGTAAGGCTTGAAAGCACATCTTTTTTCGGCCAGATCGCTATACTTGATCTCAAAGAAGTATAATGCGGTATTGTGAACGTTGAAGATAGCCTGGAATACGCTTGGGCTCTTACAGACAAACCGGATATGAGCTGATTACTAAACACAATTTGAAGCCAGCCGTAAAAATCAGGATTGTGGATATTCATATCCGCAGGCATATCTTGCCTATCAAGTATACGCCCCTCCACCATCAGATCCACTTCACGAGATCTACGGACTGAAATAGAGCTTTTCTTTACCGCTCCCTGAAAAACGGTTATGTTCCCTAATATATTAGGGATACTCAGCTCCATACCAGAAGAGATATCCTGATGCTCTGTCCTTCTTACACGGATCGATCCAAGCGTTTCCTTACGATTGACAAGAAGCGTTGCCGGAAGCTCGGGAAACGGAGCTGCCCAGCGGGCAACACTCAGTTCGGAAGCAAGGTTCTCCCTGTAAAAGACATACATAATCGAAGGTACTATTTTCCTATTCACCCATAGGGTGCTGTCCATTGAATTCTCACGTGCAACAGCAATAACAAGCTGAGCTGCCAAAGAATGATTATCCTTACGGCGTACAGACACTTTACTGGTTAAGTTAGGTACCGTCACTGTGATATCGGCCAGGATCTCCCTTTGGTTATGGACAAACAGGCTACCCTTCCAAACTGTTGCTCCATGGGACTGTTTAATACGAAACGAGGCTGCAAGATCAGATACCTTACTTACGCGAGAGGTAAGGCCACCTTCTATACTGTTCCTGCCCAAGCTATAGATACGAGTATCATAGTACGTAATATCCAATATAGGACGGTACGATTTTTGCTCCTTGGTAAAAAAACGGATACTTCCATTTTCAAATTCATCCAGAGCTTTAAAGATATATCCAAAATTCGGCCTTTTTCCTTCATACCATGCACGAATGGAATCAGTTACATCGAAAGAAATGTATCCTGAATCTCCACCTACGTCTTGAACGATGTTTATACCATCATAGGTTGAAGTCGAGCTGCTAAAGCCAAACGGAAACGGTTGATTTTGCCATGTAACTCCGTATTCTGTCCATTCCCTGGATGCTTCAATAAGCTGTATCCCCTTCAAGGGTACGTTACGGCCGTCAAAATACACTTTGAGCTCGGCAGATTTAATCGTTGTATTTTTCTTGGGAATAGAAGCAGTATCCAGATCAAAACCAACATAAGATCTGTATCTCTCCTGAGCCGAGGCAGAATATCCAACATACATTTGTTCCTCAACGCCATAGTTTAATCTGGGCTGAGACTCACGAACAAAAGCATCTTTATTAGAATACATAATCGTCGTGTATGTCGGAGGCTCGATAACATCATATCTGCCTTTCATCCATGTATAGGGTGCAACTCCTATGGATGAAGCCATATTCGAAACTTCCCGAACCGTCATTGCAGACGGAAGATCATCATAACTCCGAGAAGTTATCCGGTATCTGCCGGTAGACTGGGTAAAGGATGCAATAGACAAGAATGAAGGTAGATTCTCCGTTTTCTTAATTTCCAGACTAGCATATATATCTATAACATGGCTTTTATGAATATAGTAATGCCCCATGATTCGGGTATGGGTACCTACCAGAATGCTACTGTGCAGTTCAGATATACTTGGTACCGTCAGGAAGGAGGTTAAGTCTTCGGCTCCAAGAGACTCTATACCATATTTCACGGCCAGGTGAGTATGGGCTCGTACAGACAATGATGAATATATTTGATGAATAGATTTAACTTGCAGGCTGGAGCTGAGGTTAGCAGGCTCAATCCCCCGCACCTGATATCTTCCATTGCTGTTTGCCTGAGTGTTTACCTTTAAGCTGCAGACGATATCATTAGGCTTTTTGACCTCTATTGCAGCTTTGAGGTTTTGCTCCTGAGCAGCATGAATATCGTATTTGGCGGCTAAGGTAGTACTTGCTTGAACCGATATACAGGAAGGTAATCCCTGTTGCACAACATTCAGGCTGGAAAGCAAATCATTTGGCATGAGCCGCTTCACATCGTATGCGGCTACTGCTATAGCTGATGAGCTAACACTCAGCATAGCAGTGAGATGATCGGATACCTTAACTGCCACTCTACCTTGAACATCGCTGTTATCCGTAGGCAGGATACCGTAGCGAGCCTTTACTGCTGCTTTACCTGATGTATTAACACCCAGTACGGCTGCAAGATTATCCGCTACCTTAACTTCAATAGCACTCTGTACATCATCATGATCCGCAGGGTGGGCCGCATAGTGCGCTTTTACAGAAACATGAGTATTAATATGCATATTGCTGACTACATCCATAGGCTTTTTAACCGTTATATGTGAAAACATGTCAGCCATGTCCGTAGGAATAATAGTCTGCTTCCCTTGAACTCCCCCGCTAATTCCTACTTGCAAGGATGCTATGAGATTCTGCCTTTCCGGTACTCTCGCATGATTCTGCATGTCCGAATGACTTATCCCCAAAAGGTAACCAGACATATAGTTTGCAACGATTTCATCCATCGTTAACGCAGCATTGTACATCCGTACAACAGGAATATATCCACGAAACCACTGACTAGCCTCTGTACTGTGTTTACCAATAAAAAGTCCATCTGGCTGTTTGATATGCTCAGTGGCTTCAGCTTGCACATTTCCTTGAGGAGCCCCATTCAGAAAGGTAGATAGATTGCCTGTAATTTCGTCATATGCGCCAACAATATGATACCATTTGTTTCTGGGTAACTTCCCTAAGTTGGCATATGCTTTTCTCGTGCTGGTCGCAATCTGAAGCTCCAATTCCCCTGTAGGATTAAACTTGACCGAGATGCCCTGGGTATCGTTCCCCTCAGTATCGTCCAGTTGTCCCCCGGAGGACAAAACAACGTTGCCTCCGATATAATATATCCACACTTCAAAGGTAACACTGTTGATCGGCTTAGAGGTATCCGCGCCTGTACATTGGATATATTGACTCGTCCCGTTAAAAAACAGGGCATAGGGCTGGGCAAGGGTGTTCTTTCCTACCCAGCCATCATTTTTCGTAAATTGGAAGCCGTTCAGTATGCCGTGATTTCCTTTACCACTCAAATCATGCCATTGCGAAGTGGGTTTTGAGTTGGAACCAGCCTCCAAACCTTGATCAGCAAGGGAAGCGTGAAGGGAAAGGATTAATCCTCTCTTACTAAACATGAACATCACGCCCTATTCCATTGTATTGGAACATCATTACATGGGGCTTGCTTTCGCCCTTAGATCAAACGTTCCACCCGTCTTCACTGCAATATCCGACTTGATTCTTACATAGAACTTTTCCGCGCTGCCCTTGGCCAAGGTGCCATTAAAGGCTAATTCCTGAGCAGGTAAAAACGGAGTATCCGACATACTTAAATCAATTTCCATTCCTTTGGCTACCGTCGCGCTATCCACCCATGTTTTGAGTTGATTCACCGGGAAATCAGCATTATTTTGCAACCATACTGGTTTGGGGGAAGAGGTTTGGCTTGCGACTAATGTGCCGAACTCCAGGTAACGCAGCCGCTCTCCTGCATTATCCGTATAGTATTTGCCAAATTCATTACGGAAGCCGAGCAACGGCAGATCAAGAGGCAGAAGCTTCCTTAATGCAGGATAACCGTCGTTGTATTTAGGGTCCATAATCCAAGTATCGTCAAAATTCCAGGCTGTATTGGAGTAGGTTCCCCTGTACTTCATTTCACGGGTGGTCAGACCTGATCCTCCTGTACCGGAAGTAGTCTTGTACAATTCCTTATCAAAGTAATTATGTGAAAAGGCTCCGCTTCCTGTGTAAATAAATCCATTCAATCCGGAGGAAGCAAATGCCTTGCCTAACGCGAGACAACGTCTTATCGTAAGGGTACCCGTGTTTCCACCAAATCCGCCTACTGTCACTCCATTTAACTGCGCATCTGTCCAGCAATCCTCCAATACAGAAGAGCCATTACCGTAACCTAAAAATCCCCCCAGGTAATTACCGGTACTCTCACCTTTACCAGAAGCATAGCATCTGCGTATAATTCCATTACCTGTTAAATAGCCTGCAAATACTCCAGTGTAGTCTACTCCTACGACAGTTGTATTTACACTACAGTCCTCTATGATTCCATCCGTAGTTACCTGTCCTACCAAGCCGGCTCCATGATTTCCTTTACTTGTAACTTTGCAATAAGAAAATGTATTGACATGGCAATTGCTAATGGTAGCTTTGGAAACCTGGCCCGCTAATGCTGACGTATAACTGCTGCCTGTAATATTACAATCAATGATATCCAGATTTTTGATCCATCCACCCATCATGTAGCCAAACAGACTTACTAATGAATCATTGGGACGATAGATGAATAAGTTAGCAACACAGCGCCCTCCACCATCAACATATCCTTTGAAATACGATTCTTTACCCACAAGATTAAAACCAATGGGGTAAAATCCGTCATTCGCCTGAAATTGTGTCATTTTGATATCATCTTCAAATTTGAAATAATATTCATTGCGGAACCAACGCATTTGGGAAAGATCAAACTCCGTCAGGATAATGAAAGGATCCTCTTTTTTTCCTGTTCCGTTCTGATATTGAATAAACTGTCGATGCTCAGGATATCCTCCATTGTAATCCTGACTCATATACCAATAATTTTCAAAATCCCAGTTTTCAAATGTGGATGCAACTTTTAATTCGGATGTGGATTTGCCAACACCTGCTGCACTGGTTGGAATTCCAGAGGTTTCTATATCCCAGTAACAATTTGTGATTGCAGAAGTATTATTACTGCCTATAAAGCCCCCAATATTGCTTCTTTCCCGAGCTAATGTGATATCCTCAACCTTACCGGTAGAGTAACAATATGCAATTGAGAAACTGCCGTTGTAATAATTTACATTTCCAATGAACCCTCCTGCAATATTGCCTGCGGATCGAACGTTACACTTATAATTAAATGAATAATTAATGGTTGAGCTGCCTGAATAATTGCGGATGTCTTGATATAGTTGACCGATTAATCCACCAACAATTCCACTCTGACCTTCTACTACACCTGAAATAATATTACAGTTATATACTGAAGTATTGAATGCATAACCTATTAAAGCACCTGTATATAACTTTTTATTCGTTATGTTAGGATTGATTAACCGTAAATTACGAATTGTTGCAGACCTGGTATAACCAAATAAGCCAACAAAATTTCTATCCTGATTCATGTACAAGCTTTTTATAGAGTAACCATTCCCATCATATACACCTGTGAACATAAGAGAGGTACTACCATCACCTATCGGTGTAAACCCCTCTCCACTCTGAAAGCTGCCCATGACAATATCCCTATCCTGCATATACCAGGCCCCAGGCTTCTTCCGTACATCATCCAAATCCTGTTCGGTAGAAACAATATAAGGATCTGCCTGCGTTCCACCACCACCAGAGAAGTGATCCACATAAATATAGGTCTGGCCCTCTATCTTTTCATAATAGGGTCTTACGCCGTCCGTCTCTTCCTTCGTCTTCACATAGGTCAGGTCGGCAACACCGTCTTCATCCGCATCACTGACTACGTATACATCCGAATAATCATCATAGGGTAAAATAATCGTTCCGCTAAGATTGGAGGCTCCATGCACATAAGCAAATTCACGTCCAAACGGAATCTGTTCGCGGGTTTCCGCATCCAATACATGCTTCACCCGATCTCTACCCACGATGTCAATTCCCGCCGGATCGACGGTATCCAAAATAATCGTGGAAGCTATTTTATTTTCGTAAAAGGAATCAGCCAATTGCTTATATTCTTGATACATCTGCTCTTCATCAGGTGTTAATGTATAATTGCCATCCAGTTTTTTTTCCTGAAGCTCTTCAAATTCTTCTTTGATATTCTCCCAGCCATTTGGAGTGAGCACTTCTACAGGATAAGGATATATACTGAACACTGACTTTTTATTGATGTTATCCACTTCAATCGTATAATTACGTATTACTGAACCAGCCAATTCAATTCACCTCCGATATCGGGTTTTAATGGAGCACTGAATTCCTGTGTAACCAAGCCGTTTACTTTGACCCGTAATTTACCATTCAGTTCCGTATTAGATACGAGTCTCAATGCCATATGAACGGGTGCATTGAATGGAATCTTACAGATCGCTTTGACATGAAATTCAACAGGGTCAATCAGAAGTGCCGCCTTATATCCAAAATTAAATTGGGTAATCGTACTGCTCATTACGCCTTTCTCTCCAGCCGCAGCAGGACTGTAGTTGGGTAATCCAGATGCCTCCGCATCCTTATATGCAATAATGTCTCTGTAGGATTGAAACACATTACCCGTCAGGTTATAGTCTTTGTCCGGCGTTGAATATACCAGTTCCACCATCCTGCCAGCTAATTTGAAAATACCGTCACTTTCAAAGAAAAAGGTTTGACCATGCCCAACCATACCAAAACGGACCAATTTTTCTCTTTGAATGGCGTAAAAGCTGTTTTCTGCCTGAGTGACAAAATCATACTCAGAAAGGTGAGCACCGTCCGTGTACTCACCCAGCCAAATAAAATCCTGTGACACAGGAGAATATCCGTTACATTGTGCAAACATAGATATTCTTCCTCCCATTGTATTGGATATCAGTTGTTAGACGTATTGATAGGCCACACGTGTCAAAAAGTTGACATTACCCGCCGTGGCCGTAGCCGGAACGCTTGCTTGTAGTGTCACTTGTGTGTAGTTGCCTTTGGAATTGCCTACAGAGCCATCGTTGATAACCCCCAAAATTTCCTTGTTTCCCGGCGAAAAGGTTCCCTTGGAATTGACCGTATTCCCTCCCGCCTGAATGACCTTCGTCGCTGTCCCGCCAATTGAGGTGAAGCTGGATTCTGCCATACTATCTACACGTACCTGAATCCATGTATTCAGGACCAGCTCACCATTATCTCCACCTGAGCTATCCTTGGTTGTAATGGTACAATTGGTCATTGTCGAAAAATCGTTATTTACATTCCCCCGGTTGTTCCAAATAAGTACACCCAGAGCTGGAGAAGAAGATCCTGCGTCAATCGTCCCGATCTCCCATTTTGACAATGTTGTTACGTTGTCTGTTTTAAGCCATGATACTGCTGGTGCTGGCATGTTTTTTCCTCCTTCATTTTAGAAAAGATAAAATAAAACCCTTTGCCACGTTCTTCATGGCATACTCAATATAAGTAACTAGAATCGAAAACTAACATTCTGCGGAAATAAAACCTACAAAACTCTTTAGAGGTAGACATAAATACACCCCTTAGCTGCTACGAATGAGCATACACTCGTTCAACGCTTCTAAGGGGTGCTGCTATAGCTTAAGCAGATGGATACAAAGAGTTAATTGTTTCAGAAAATAGGATGAGGCCTGCTTCTTACTTATTCAGCCTTTTTATACTGAATGAACAACACATCCGGTACATCTTCGACAACCTTCAACGTATCCGGCGTAAAGCTAAAGCCTGTAATCAATCCGCTGGCATCCTTGATATAGGTAAAGTTAATGCCTGGTGTTTGGAGCTGCCCGTTGATGGCCAGACGTACCGTTTTGTCTTTGGCTTTTCCCTTTTTTAGAGTGTATTCCGTTTCCCCACCAACTGCTTCAAATACCTCTTCTTCATCCGCCGCTTCGATCGTACCCACTTTCACGCTTAATGCTTTGAATGCAGCATCTGCGGCCTTCTCCAGATCAAGAATACGACCTTCCGCATGACCAAAAGCACCTGCTTTGAAATAGCCGTTTGCCGAATCTGCATCCCGGTCATTAATTCCATTCATCAAATCCTCAGAAGATTTCAAGCGCTGCGCCAAATGGCTGAGAGCCAACTGTAAAGTCACTCCGCTATAGTTCGGATCTGTCGCAACCCCGATCAGTTGTGCGCCTGTAGCAGACGCCAACTGATCCCGAATCGCCTGATCCGCATCTTGGCGATCTTGTACCTCCTGGCTAATCTGATCTTGAATAGAAACTACGAGATTCGAATTACCGTCATTGTCCAGCGTACCCGTTGAACCATATACATCCTTCATCAACTGAATCAGGTTCATATAGGCCTTGGCATCGGTGGCCCCTTCCACGAATCCGCTACCACCTTGAATGATCGCATCCGAAGGAATGACAGACAAATTCGTGCGAATCACGAAACGATAATCAATTTTGCCCGCTTTTGCATCAAATGTATAAGGCTGCTCTTTGCCCCCTTCTACACTATAAAATTTCAGAAGGTAGCTGCCTTTACTTTCTTCAAGACGACCGTATACCACGTCAGAATCGCTGTCTCCGATCGGGCTATCTGTGCCGGCGGCGCGAAGCTGCACCTTCTCGGTCAGCACAACACCTTCTACTCTGTCTCCGGTCGAGATGGTTCTTGTACCGATATCGCCAGATACATCCAGCTGTGTGCTGCCGGCAACCGCTTTTTCGTTAACTTGTACAAATACATCAATCTTGGTGTCTTCCAAAATTTCACGGTGATTATGAAACTGGAGGTCAATGTACTTCTCTGCAATCTTGTTCGCTTCATCAAAATGTTGATTCCGCAACAGCTTGTTATTCAACTGCTCACCACGAAATCTCGCAATACCTCTTGTTTCTGCCATAACATACCTCTCCTTGTCGGGATTTTGCAAAATCCTCTTTTATGTTTTGTTACGAATGCAATATAAGTCTGCTTGATGCCTTCTTATCCGATATTGTAGTCATATTTTGTTTTAAATCATTAATTTTTCACCTTATTTTCTACCTTATATAGTAACGACAATTTCTAGCGTCAAGCCTCTTAAGCCTTCGCCTGCCACATGAGTGTAAATACGAAAATGATCATTTTTATGAATCAGAGGATCGGACAGAACATAGGGTAAGTTGCTTGTACTACTGGTTTTCTCACCCGCATGAATGGTCAGGTTACGGCTGAAAATATTAGTCCAGTTTGGCAACGTTTCATAGTCGAGCTGTGAGCATTTTTCAATGGAAAACTCACTTTTACTCGTACCGTACACTCCGCAAGAAGCATATATTTCCCTGATCTTACCTTCGAAGGGGAATCTCATTTCATATTTACAGGGACCCAGCGGAATCCGATCCAGCATAAAGACCATCGTTTTGACCTCTGCCCGCTCTTGAATATAATCCAGCCTGTCATCCAGACGATGAAACTGGACATCACGCTCCGTATATTTACGGGCCGATACAATTTCTTCCTCCAGCCTTTTGAACCTGAGATCATCAATACCGCTTCCGCCCCCTTGACGATACTCAGCCTTCCAGGTACGGATGTAAATTTCATCATTAATCACGAGAGGAATGTGCTGCCCTGCCAAGGGATGCTCCAGCGGGTATGTGCCCAAATCGAGACGAATCGTGTTTTCGTCCACTTCTTCATATCCACCCTGGACCAGCAAATGCTGCCCATTCAGATATACGTCCAGCATCTTTGTACCCAATATATAAGGATGTGTCAGACGGATGTACAAGTCTTTATGCTTGTCCAGGTAGGCCTGATCTACAATAATCTCCTGCCCGTTCCAATAGATTAGTTCATTTCCATATCTGCGCAACGTCATCTTCGTACCAGCCAAAATCCAACACCTCCTTATATATGAGTAATATCCAAAATAAAATGAAGAGGCTTGATGCCAAAGTGCTCATTTTTGCGCTCTATCTTCATCCAGAATTTCATCTTGCCGTCGGGGGGGAGAGTCCCCATAGGGAGTCGCTGCATATAATCCCCTTGAGGATGATCTGATCCATCATCATGACTCAAGTCCGCCCATTCATAACCAAATTCCTCCAGATATTTCAGGATACCCATCGAGATTTGCTCGGCCTTCTTATTTTTTGAGGGATTATACAGCTCCATCTGCACCTGAATGGTATTGTCATACATCGTACCCAGGTAGGTTTCGCCGCTTAGACTAAGCTCTTTATCCTTCCACAGCACACGAAGATCAGTACCATACAGATACAGATCACCACCGTACATATCCATTGCCCCAAGGCTCGATAAAAGAACTCCGTTTTCATCGTAAACCCTCAGCATTCCGCTAAAGGGCATCGTTGGAAGCTCCAGATGAACCCCTGTCCACGTGGGCTCTACTTTAGAGGAAGCAATAGCATATCCGTGGGGATCGCATAAAAACACGGAATAGCCTTCTGGCAAATTTCCCATCGTTATTTTGTTGCTTTTACATAACACAAGCCTGTCTAAACCAAGTTTTTCATATTCATCACGCTGTGGATTTTTTAAGAGGATACCTATTTTTTCAGCCTCCAGATCAGCCGAGTCAAATAGCTCCCATCCCAATCCGCGATCAGCATAAAAGGTCCATCGATTCCCCTTCTTCTCTGCCCGCCATCGGCTATACTCCCGGGTTGTCGTATCCTTACTCTCCAGGAATTCCAGCCGATGGTAGCCATCCTGCCAGATGACAATTCCCCCTTCGTCACCGTATGCAATAGGAACATAATCAGCAGTAACTTCTAACAGCAGGGTAGGCTCATCCTTTGGTGCATCAAACAAAAGCATAGTTTCCGGTTCTGTGTGGGACATAAATAACTGCTGCAAGCCTGTATCCAGGGTACAAGCCGTTGTCGGAGATAATTGGTAGCGGGAATGGATTTCTCCACTTTGGAACGCGTCATCAAAAATCAATCCACTCCATTTCTTGTAAATCCCCATGAGATTTCTATCACCTACCTTGTCTTCTTCCAGTTCCAGATGTTCCAAGAAGCGATCTTGCCCATAATCATCCATATTTTTCGTTTAGGCATGCCTGGTACCGATTGATTCGTAGCTTCGGATGGAGTCTCAATCACCGTCTTCAGGGTTCTATGCCGATTGGCTGACTCTGGAGCTTCGATACGAACAGTAGCTGTTTTTTTCAAACGTGTACCCTCTTCTGCACCTGTAATCTGTGTTTTTATTACCTTTTTCTTTCTGCTAGCTTGTTGGTGTTCATCCTCAATATTTGTAGACATGACCTTCTTCTTGCGAGTTCCTTCAGATATAGCATGTAGGTCGGTTTCTTCTATTTTTAAAATAGGCTCTGCATTTGTATGAGCAGGCACTACTGCTTCCAACGTTTGTTCGTTGGCTTGGCCTTGTTCCAGCTTCTGAATATCCATGATTCTGCTGATATCTCCTAGCGTGGCTGTTTCATGATCGTCTCTGACACTGATGTAGGTCTGCTTCTCACCACTAGAGCCTTCCACGTGAACCCATAGGGCTTCAAGTACATTTTCAACATTGTTACCTTGTCCATGCACCTGCTCGATCACAGCCTCATTCGTCCTCATGATGCTGTTCGCCTGATCGATCTCACCTGTAATCGTCTCCTGAACGGATTCCATAGAGGCTGCTTGCTCTCCGTCAACGAGGACAGCATCGGAGACCTGATTATATTCCTGACTGTCAGCACAAGTGCCGTTAGTGATAACACTTGCTTGAATATCCGGATAGACCAAAGCGTGCTCCAATGAAGTAACATCAGCTTCCTTCATCTGTTCTAAAAGCTCGCCAGCTTTGACCTCATGCAGATCGGCTTCCACGCTCACGATGCTTACACGTTCCGATGGAACCAGCGTAACTTTCTCTGCTTCCAAACTTTCTACGCTTATTCGATCTGACGGAACCAGCGCGACTTTCTCCGCTTCCATTTCGCCAATATACTGTGCGCTTTCGAGTGGTCCTGACACCGTTGTATCAAAGTTCCCAGTGCTCATGGCTGCCCTTTCCAAATGACTATATTCACCTTCTGTAAACGATTGGATCATGGTGCCCTGTTCCATGGAATCTGTGACACCTGTAGTACTGGAGAAGGTTCTGCCTACTTCCATGTCCTGTATCATGACATTCGGACTATCCGAGCTAATAAGTGCCTGGCCCAACACCTGGATATCTGTTTCCGTAGATATGAGTCTTTCAGCATGTTCCATCGCATGATACGTACCTTCCTTAGAAGAGAAAGATTTACCGGATTCGGAATTCGTAAGCTGTCCCTCTTCAGTGGAAGACTTACTGCCCTGCTCGGCACTTGTTTGTAGCGTCCCTTCGGTATGCTCGATATTAGCTTGATCCGAACGAATCTGGATAGCTTCCAACGAACCACCAGCCAATGATGTTTCCAGTTGATGAATGACGCTATCAGTAATTAGAGCAACCGAAGTCTGAGTTGTCCCTTCCTTCACAGCCTCTGCCACAATATTTTCAATGCCTGCTTCAATGAGCTCCATTGCTTGCTCACCGTACATAATCTGGAGCATTCGAGCCATTTTGCTAATTTCAGGAGATTCCGCAATCATTTCTATCAGAACATCAGCTGCTAGTAACTCTCCATGCTGCCCCTCCAACTCCAATCCATTTAATCGCGCAGAACCAAGGTCGTCCAACTCTGCTTCTTCACTGACGTATATCCGCTCTCCACGCTGAGATTCGTCTAACGTTGCGTGATGCTCAGGGATACCAGAACTTAAATGCTCATTGTCAGCATCTGCGGAAGAATGGATATAGGCTGTAATGCTTCGCTCCTCTGGCACAACTTTAGAGTCATCATATGCTGAAGCTACTCTATATCGATCTGGACTGATAGGACAGACTTGTTCACTATTGTAGCTAGCCACACTCATAGGTTCATTCAAACTGTTCCCGCTTGAAGATGCGAGACCGCTAGTAACCGTTTCAGTCTGTACACCTATCTTCCTGTCAGAGAACTCCGTGCTTCCTGCTGCCGAATGGCCTTGAAGCCCTTCAAGTGAGCCGCCGTTCGAAGTCTCCTGCATTCGATGAATTGCACTTTCAATCGAGCTTGGTGTAGCTGGTACATCAACGTGCTGTAAACCCTCTGGCAGGTTATTTTCCATTCCCGCTTCGGCCATTTCTGTCGCGTACTCGCCATATACAGAGCGGATACTTTCAGACAACGTGCCCATCTCGGGTGGCCCGGTGACCGATCCCATCCTTGGGTCTGCTGTAATGGACGAAGTGTTTTCCGGTTGTATAGAAAATACGCCATGCTCCGCCTTCAGTATGCCTTGGGGCTCCGCAGCAACTTGAGGATAAATACGATTACCTGTGGCAGACCCTTGAATCATCATTGGCCTGTCATGACTCAACTCTGTTACGCCCATTCGCTCATGTTCAGCACCAGTGCCAGAATGCATCAATGCAGCAGTGCTATGTCCGTCGGTGGAATCCTTAAATTGGAGCTGATTGACAGACACCTGCCAATCTATGATGGCATCCTCGCTTTTGTCGAACTTCGCCATACGAGCTTCTACAGGGGCATCATCATCCTTGGCTCTAGCATCTGTCCCCAGTAGATCATCGGGAATAGTTCCGACTATCTGCTCAAGCTTGCTGGCTTTTGTTAAAGCGTTAATTTCATCCGAATCCAAAATCTGCTCCTTCACACTCGATTCTGATATTTCAATTAGGGCATCCCGAATATCGGTTCGATGGCGCAACGCCTCACTTGCGGGCTGGATGAGAGTTTCCATCGCAAAGCTTTCAGCCGCGACTGGCTGTTCTAACATCGCTTCGCGATCCTGAAATATCTGGTGAATAACCGTCTGTTGTTCAACAGTGTCTCCCTGCTTAATCGTTTCTCCGTAAATTCCAGATTCAGAAGAAGGCGATCCGTTCCCCTGACGCTGCTCGGATTCAGAGCCTGCATCAAAAAGTCCCTCATACACAGGGAAAACCTTCCCGTATTCATAAACAGAACTTAAAGCCTCTACCTGCTGCCTCATTTCAGAAACAGCGTCTTCTTCCTGCACCGCATTAAAAATAGAATCAGCCTGAATGGACTCCTGCCTATATCCCTGCTGAATAGAATCTGCATGTTCCATGGAATGGATCTTGCTACCTATTTTCCAACGCGCATCTGACGCTGTAGAACGTGAAGGCTGCTGCGCTTTCTGTCTGAGTTCTCCTCTAAAATGCCTGTGAATATCTGATAGGTAAGATACAATGGTCGAGTGAACGGCTTCCACGGTTTGACCCTCGAATTCACCAGCAATGGCTGCCTCTCTCCAATCTCTCCCGAATAAACTTGTAGCGGAATATGGAGCTTTGGATGCATTCTTTAACATATCCTGCCTCAGCGTTCGGTACGTACTATTCACAGGAGCAGACAGATGGTAACGCGTATCCCGCTGTGTATCCAAGATCATGTCTGTACCAAATGCCAGTTCATAGCCCTTTTTAGAAAAAAGGGCGGTGATACTGATCAGGTAAGATTTTTTACCGTCCAGCATGTCACCGCCGACCTCCTTTAACCCTGTAGGTTAACTGTTCTTAACAAGCGTTTCCTTCAGAATACCCAAGCCGATCGGAGCGAATGGACTAATGGTAGCCAGCGTAAACGGACTCACAGGTGTATCCGCCAAGGTATAACGGTAAATCTGTTTATACTCATAGGTAGCCAGAACCTCTTCATCCGCTTTCGGTCCTTTACCGTCCAGGAACGTGATTTGCTTGGTTTCCAGATCCAATGTGTAATCCGTGCCGAATTTGGCCTCGACACAATTAACTTTGATCACCAGATTGAATGGTGTACCATCATCTTTTAATGAAGGCTGGTGAGATAAATGGAATACCTTATTTTTCCCGTCACCTATGCCCAGAATTTCATGATCTGTCGTTTCTACGACCTCCAGCTCATCAAGCTGAGAGATATTTTTCGGATGAACAGCGTAGCACTCGTCCAGCTTACCGACAAAGCCATCATTTGGATGAACCACATACATAGGAGAAATATGGTATTTTCCACTGTACACCGAAGGGCTAAACCGGGACTCACCCGCGTCCACCTGCTTGTCATGTGTAATGAAGGCGAGATAATGCTGCTGGTAATACGTTCCGCCAATGGACTGTTGAAGCTGTACCGAGCTGTTACCGTTCGAGGTATTCAGTCCATAGTCTACGTATGTTGCACCCAGCTTCATATCCTTTCTCCATTTCACTTCGTCCTTTTCCCGGCAGCCAGAGATCAGAACGTGATTTTTTCTTGGCGATTTGCCAAGCGTGGTCATTTTGCCAATGTAAAGGGGTGCAAAGTATGTGTTTTCAGGACCCGAGGTAGGATCGGGACGCAGAAACATAACAATACGGTCTTTGTTGAAGTTCCCCCAATAATAGATGCTGGAATCACGCTGCCAGCCGCGAGTATAATTATCCAGTGAAGTAAAGGACAACGCTGTAGGCAACGAAGGATAAATATAGTATATGCAGGAGTACACAGCGTCCATTAAGCTTGCTCCGGAATCCGGGTCAAAGTTCCGGGTAGTCACATCCCCGAAATTAATCATGTCTGTTCCCGTACCCGCCAGTACTCTGATATAAGAAGCGTGAAGCTCACTGCCAGCGTCCGGTGCTTTAACTGTCGCCGGGATTTTAATCGTATTCGTTGCGTAGTCAACCGTAAAATCGGTAGGAGAAACCTCTACCTGATTAATATATAGCCGGACGCTTCCTGCCTTGATGGTCGTGTCCGCAGGTATTTTAAATTCTCGACGAGTTCCATCTCCGTCAGGAAGAAGGGATTCAGGGTCGCCTACCCTTACTCCGTTATTTACAGCTTCTACGATTTTTTCCGAGCGCACATCATCGAAGGTAAAGAAAAATAAACGTTTGGGTAGACTTGGAGCATTCGCAGCAGGTGCATAGGATACGGTAAATTGATCGCTTGCTAGTGCAGCTTTATTCAGCTTAAACACGCCACTGTAAGGTTCAAAGGTATATTCTGTCTTCTGAACGAATACGCCATTCTTATATAGCATCTCCGAGTCCGCCTCTACAGGCCGTACGACAACCTGCAATTGCGTGTCACTACCTTGTACCCGCTGTGCTTCTCCAAGCATGGAGTTTTGTGAGATGAAGTCCATCTCCCCGGGCTGTTTGACCGTTCCACCGTAACCAAAAGCCATGCCGAAATTACGTATCTGACCGTCACTGCCTGTGGATCTGAACAATCGGACGTCAGCGAATTTGGTCGCTGTATTTCTAGGGTTCCCGGTTACTGCCCGGTATTTAATAAACGTGTTCCAGCCATGAGCATTGAATTGTTTCTCCAATTCCTGCGGAAACAGTTGAAAAGTAGCATCTCCATCAAACCACGACACAATCAATCACCTCTAATATTAGATTAGCCAAGCTACACTATAGGGTAGTTGGTTATACTTTTATCTATTTCATATTAAGACAAGCCGATTCTCACTTGACTGAATTCCGCTTCTATTCGGTTACTACACCGGGCATTTAACTAAATATTTCCATGATGTAGATTCGGTATTTGAGCTTACGACTACCTTGATGGTAGTCACTCCATTAACTGGATTATAGTCGAACTCCAGTTTGCCTTTATTAGAAACGAGGCCACCTGTAGTAGCGACTACTTCATTCTGATAATACACATCCATTCGGTCAGCCTGAGTGTACATATCGTATTCAATGACCACTTTGCCTGGTTCAGAGCCCATTTCATGATTCTTCTCTGTAAGCTTTCCTCCCCCGGATTCATTCACCTCACCACATTGTATAGTGTCCGGTGGCAAAGGAGTTGGGGCTGGTTTTATTTCATTTCCTTCATCATCTACTGTGTTCACATACAAGCCAATGCCCGCGGGCCTGAATTGAGTACCTGGTTTTTTGGTCAATGGGGAAATTCCCTCTACCAAGAAGTAACGGTATACATCAAATTCATCTGGACAGTTAGCCCGCTTGACTCTTAATTTGTTGGCATTAAAGGAAAAGGCCGCCAAAGAGATCGTATCTTTTAACGTACCGCGCACACCCTCTTCGGGGTGAATAACGTATACTTTGGAAGTATGCACCTTCCCGCTGTAACGAGAAGGATTGAAAGTGTATTTGTACAAAGGATTTTCAGCATTATTCCAGGCTCGCGGATAATCCTTCTTGCCGTCAACAGAGGTTCTGGCCGGCGGCATGAGATTGGGCGGCGAATTCCAGGAAAGATAATGGGCTTGATATCTCGCACCCTGCTTGGCGCGATTAACCATAATATTATCCAGACCATTAGCCGGAAAGTTAGGATATGATTTTAATAATGGCATAATATGGGGCTGTCTGGCTGTGGTATCATCAAAGTCATACGTAGCGACTCCATTAACCGTATCCCTGATCGGAACCGTTCCTGCAAATAAAGCATAAACTTTATCGCCTTCCTCAACCGGGTCCAGCTTGCCAAAGTAGAGCGGAATGATCGGTACCAGATTATTTTCTGGAGCCGGTACATTATCACACTGAATGGTAAAAAAGAAATTCGTGTCAGAAAGTGTCCCTTTTACGGAAATTTCAGAATCACTCCACCAGTTTGTGTTTTGAACAGGGTAGTTAAAAGAGTTGTTGTAGTAAGACTCCATCAGCTTGTAGCGCAGACCTGCTTGCATGATTGGAGACTGCATTCGCGCGCCTTCTGCTTTGGTCACTGTAAACATGGGACCGCTACTCGTCGTCTTCCACGCAGATTCCTCTACTTCAATATCCAGCGCTGCTCGAAGCTGTCCGGCTTCAGAATTATCGTTCCAGGCCAGTACAAGATCCGCACCGTCTGGCTTTAATCCTTTCAGATCCTCCAGCATATACACATATAAAGTATGGGACAGCCGGTATTTGCGGAATTCATTCGTTGCCCATTCCCCAAACTGCTTGTAGGAATCTTTATCCGGGCGCTTCACATAATCAACCAATCGAGGGTACCATGTTCCGGCGATGGCGATACCGAAGCTTTGGTTTTCCTTATTGGAATATATAAAATGTTCGGCAACCGTGATCCGATAATTTGTATAATTCCTCACTAAATCCGAGGGATGGGTAATATTTGCATCAAAAATGACCCTTTTGTAATTGGCCGAGACTTTCCAGCCTGCGGTAGCGAGCAGCTCTCCCATACGGGGCTGTAAGTCCGCTTCTGTTACTTTTGGAGTAAATGCTGCTGCTGTCGTATCAATGAATGACATTTGTTTCTCCCCTTTCTTTGAATTACGATCTGTTCTTTGCTACTTCAGGATTTTGCAAAATTCGATTCCAATCGCTCCAAAGTGCAATATATAGACGAACTAGACCCTTTCGATCTATATATTGTTCATTGGAAGTCGCTTATTGGATTTTTGCAAAATCCTCACTTCATTACGTCGATGTCCGCTGTCGCCGTTCCTGTCTGTCCCAGCTCATTCGTTAAGGTAAAGGTTACGGTATACTTCCCCTCTTTATGAAAAGTAAAGCGGGCGTTATTCACCGTATGGCCTTCTGGATTCGCACCCCCTGAAGCAAACCAGTTGGAGATCAATACCGGAGAATGCTTGTTATAGGAAGACATCAATTCCACTCCCTCCCCAGCATGGACAGAAATATGGGACGGAGCCAGGGATACATCGAACGGAGGCGGCGAAATTGGTAACCGTTTTTCTGGCCTTCGAAGATTTCCAGCCTTCAGAATACCGATACCCGCTGGTCGATAAGGTGTCGCTGCCCGCTTGGTCAAGGGTGATATGCCCTCTGTCAGATAATAAGAATACGTCTGATGTTTAGGCCCCTCTCCATCGTTGCAGTATTCATCAACGGCCTCCAGCTCATCCCCGTTCATTATAGTTAGAGGCGACAGTAAAATAACATTTCGTAGTGTTCCGTGCGTACCATCTTCCGGATGTATTAATAAAGCTCTCGAGGAATGTACCTGCTCCGTGTATCGAGATGGATTGAACTGATACTGATAGGCACTGCTCATATCGCTGTTGTTCCAGGCTCGGACGTGCTTGGCTCCAATTGTGTCCTCCCGCAAGGGAGGCATCCTGTTTGACGGAACAGCCCAGGCAAAATAGTACGATTGATAACGCGCACCATACTTTGTTCTCTTGACCATGACAGAATCAATACCGTTACTCGGATGAACAGGATATTCTTTTAACATCGGTATAAGCGTATCCTGATGACGTTTTGGATCTGCATCATCATAGTCAAACCGGGCCGATTGGCTGAGCGCACTCTCTAAGCTTAGACCGTCTTTTGCAAATGCAGTTCCTGCGAATAAAGCGGCTGTAGCCCCCGCGTTTTCTGTATAGATTTGAAGATCCACCCAGACTCTTGCGGAAACAGGACTAAAGCCATCAACTCCGGAAGATGAGAACACATCCAAGTCAAATGAATTTTTACCATCCACCCCGTAGAGAGAGAATTCTCCAAGGCACTCTGCCTGATCTCTGGTATGGACGGGGGTGTGGGCTTCCGTGGTTCGTAGCTTTACAAGCTCCTGACCTGCAATACGTAGAGAAATATAGTTTGATTCCGCAGCCACATCTCCCGATAACCACACTTTCATCGTCGATCCGGTATTAACCATAGGACTATCCGAGAAAAAGGTTGCTTTGCGAGATTCCTCACCGCCATTCAGTTCAAAAACGCAGCTCTCGTGCATTATCGAATTTGCATTGCTCTGGACATCAAAATCGCCCATATAGATCGGGATTGAAGGTACTGCATTACGCTCCCAGGCAGGTGCTGTATCTCCCAGCAAAACCAGCATGGCAGACTTTCCATCCACGTAGCCTCTAAGCTGGACCTTGCTGTCCTGCCACCAGTTCGTGAATTTCACATTCATGGTGGCTACCTGTTCATAGCGATCCAATTGTGGAATCCGCGTCCGCGAAGCAACGTAAGGAGATTGGTAGAATTGAGGGAATTGATGCGTAATCATAAATTGAAGCGCTTGGGTCTCATCGTGCAGCCCCCACATCGAAGATTGAATCTCTACGTCCAAAGCGAGTCTTTTAAAATCAGCAGGTTGTTCCCAGCTTACAATCATTCTGCTCGTATTCACGAACTTTTCCAATTGATAAAAATAGATCGTATGACGCTCAAACAGGTTATCCTGTTCGACCTTCTGAACAGCCCAAGAGAATATCCCGTCAGATTGCGGCTCCAGCTGCGTTCCCCAACCGGCATGGTTTCTGTGAACAGCAAACGGGATTTTTGAGCCTGTATTGTGCAGCTTTTCCTTCACACTACCCAGCATGGCCATACCAAAAAGATGCCCCGATACATTTCGCAAAATGTAGTGCTTGGCCACAACAAATTCAAATTCCTCCGAGCCGTTCAGATCGCTGTAATAAACAGCCGCCTCTCCTGAAACCCCCGATGCAAAGGTAATACGTTGTCCGCCATCCTTTTTCTCTTCTGCTGAATAATAGGAAGACGGCATAAGCTCGCGATCCAAATACACAAAGTAGTCACCCTTATGCGCAAGCTTGGGAATATCTACATAGGAGTTGACGAGTGGAAGAGAGAATCGCTGAATCGTGGGTTTGACCAGTCGGCTCGAATAGACGACCTTATGAAATTCATCCACAATATCCCATCCGTTTTGAGAACAAAGGGTAACGATTTGGCTCAATAGCTGATCTTCGTTAACGAGCATTTCCAGCCAAGGACTATCCTCTGGCATGATGTTTCACCTCCTTTCTATTGGAGCATTTGATAGTTCACCCATATATCCTTGTTCCTGCCGCCTTCATTAAAAAACTCAAAACGAAATTCCGTCCCTGTCGGACAAGGAATAACGGCTGTAAAATACATCCCCTCAGGTAGATCCTTCGTGAAGATACGTTGGCATACCAGCTTATCCCCCACATACAGATTCCAATAATCGCTGGACTCATAAAAAGATGCTCCCACAGCTACCGCAAGCAGCTCGCAATCATGGCTGACTTGCATTGTGCTTTCTACCTTGCCAATTCCTCTGGATTCAATCCGATTGCCCACAATGTACGGTTGGGTCTTCGTTGGCATAAAAGGCGGGTCCAAACGTCCTCCTACCATATAGCTTGCAAAATTAGCACCACTGGACAACGACTACACCGCCCTTACATAATCAAGAGTCAGATTTTTGAACAAACCATTTTCACGAATAATGCTTCCACGTATAGCGTTTAACGATGGAATATCAGCCTCTTCTTCCATTTCTGCATTCAGGGTTGTGGAGGCTTCAAATTCAATGAAAAATCCGGTCACCTGCAACAGATCGTCCCGATACAGCGTTAGTCGTTCCAGCAAGCCGTTATCATAGGTGTATAACACTGACGTTACCAATGCAGGATATTGAGGCATTTCACGCGCCACGTCGATGGTCATGACATTGGGCTCCTCCGGAGCCTTTTTTTCCAACAAGTCGTCTGTCTGACCCGCATGTACTCTTTCCTTACGAACTTCACGTCGAATCAGATCAATAATCGGGAATACCTCGTTGGAGTTCGTAAAATTCTGGTTCTCCAAAGTTCACACCTCACCTTCTCCTTCAATATAAGAAAAAGGAAACGACAATTAACGCAGGCTGCGTAATGCCATTTCCTTTTAACTTGTTATGAATCATACGGTCAAAATCAGGATGTTGCAGGAAGAGCCGACCAGGTTAGCTCCAAATAGTTAATCATGCCGTATTCATTACCAACCAGCCTGTTGCCCTTAATCAGATAATATCCTGCATTACAGGTATGGTTGTCATACACATAACACCCATCCAAAAGCTCTATGAGGGGGTTACCGCGAATAACAATGTTTTTGGTACGGGCTTGTCTTTTCATATCAAAAAATACTTTATTCGCTATCTGCTGCTTGAGATCACGCATGGATGCACCATCCTGCTCTTCAATCCACGGTAGCTGTAATCCGGCGGTTCTCATATTCCCTTTGGTGGCGACAATCAGGCTTTTATCCAGAAAATGTTCCGTTAACCCCTCAGAACCAGAAATCATCAGATGGTTACGAACACGCGAGTAGTCGGTAGAAGACGTCATTTCAAGCAAATGATCATCTGTAAATCCCCACTTGGAACGCGCTACCTGATCCCAATCCGGAGTATCCAGAAAATTCATTCGTTTCAGTGTAAACGTTCCGTAACGATCGCATCTGACATCATAGGGCAAATCCTGTATGAGCAATTGAATAGCATCCGCTGCCCTTGTTCCCGCCTTGAACGATACCGTCGCTACAAAAGGAGTTTTCCAGCCTTCGGTCGTCTTCATACATTCTTGATCCTTGGGAATTGTCTGAAGTTCTCCTGTCTCGGGATCAAATCTCATGTAGGAGTGATTGCCCTTCTTTACATCACCATACACGGTTTCGTCTATATCCAGACCAGGGTATCGGCAATCTTCACTGTGCACACGCCATGAATCAAGACCGGCTGCAACCACAATATCCTTTACGATACTGGATTTCACCCAGGCAAAGGCGCCGCCGTCCCCAGCATACGCTTCCTCCGGAGGATAGACCATATCCTTATAAAATATAAATTCCTCCAGCATATCATAACGGTCTACACAGTGAAACGTAAGCGTCCTTCTGTTGGCATCCTCCTCAATTTCACCCTTGATCATGCCTGTAAATACACGTACCAATTCATCGCCATAACCTGCATAAATACGGACGGGAGTCCCTTCACTAATCAGGTGACGTCGCTCTCCCTCCTCCCAATAGGTAAATTCGTTAGGCTGCTGCTTCCTTCCATCCGGACATGCAGGGTACCTTTCCACGGATGGGGAGTAAATCCCTTTGGCATTATTTAAAGTTACGGTGGCTGAGGTAGAAGACATGTCCATGTGAGAATGAACCTCCCAGTTCATCACATCCCGTTCCAGTGAAGCGGTATCCTCATACTGAAACCCGCCAACGTCATACCATTTCTCCTTATACGTATCTGCGATATGGGTGGCAAACTGCTCAATAGAGTAATCATGAAAAGCATATTTAACCTCTGCAATATATAGGCCACCACTGGATACGGAAAACCGCAGTCTGTTCGTTGTATCATCCTCGGATACGCCGCGTACCCGGGTATTTTCCCATTGTTCGATACCGCCTGGCAGTATGTTTTTTATATATACATCCATATCCGTTTCGTTATGACAGGTTACAACATAATCGGTGTACTCGCTCAAATGGTTATGGCTATAGGAGCCGACATTCGTAAAAATCCCCTGATCTGTAACCTTGACCACAAAGGCTTTGGAGCCGTTGGACATCATGATTTTCCCTTGTGTTCCCTGATCGGCCTTGATTCGGAACTGCATCGTAATTGGAAATTTGTTAATCTTCCCAGCCCGTTCAATACCAGCCTCTTCCCGTGCGGTGGATATTTTCTGCTGATTTCCCAGATCCGTCACCACTACCTGCTGATCGGGAGTCCAATTATTTATTGTGCACATCGGGTCTTCAAACGTCCAGACGGTTTTGGCCGAGATGGATTCCACATCAAATTCTCTAGCTTTCAGCAAAGTGATCCCGAAATTGCCCCTTGACGCCTTGGAAGGATTCGACATGGAAAATTCAATTTTGTGGTGTCCACCAGTCACTGGAATAGAGGGAGGATAAGCCAGTCCATTTTTGGCATTTATCCCTTCAATGGTCGCAACTACATGGTCGTCCACCTTCACCTCTACTCTGTCCTCGATATCCATATCCGAAACATAGGCCCAGCTCAAACAGCCTGCCTTAAACCAGTCATGAACAAACGTGAATTTCTTCACCTCTCCTGCCCCTTCTGTTCGGTCAAAACCTAAAACATTACGGACCTGATTAGGCGTTTCATTCGTGAAAAATTGTGTGGCACCTGCGATATCCACAAATTTCGAAGGGTCCAGACTCGTTTTTTGAGCCGTAAAATCCTTGAAATACGATACTTTCTCCGTGGCACGGTTGATCTGGTAGGATACAATGGATTGATCTACTTCTGAGTTTGCGCTGCGAGTTCTTCCGTCCCCCCACTGCTTGATTTTCACAATGACAGGTTTTCGGCCAAATTGAAGGCATTTCTCCGCATTTTCCATTAAAATTTCAATACGTTTGCCCTTCGTGGAGCCAGCCGTATCATCAGCCACATATTCGCCCCAATTGTTCCCGTCTACCAATAGCTCAACCTTACTTCCCAACGGAATGACAGAGGGATCGACAGCGATAATTTTGTAATCCTTCCACTGCCGTACATCTGTTCCGCCTCTTGTAATGCCTTCAGAGTTTGCAGCATTTACATAATAAGCCCACGCTTCCATACTATATTCCGTATAGGATTCAACAGCACTAGCTTCCAACGATGAAGCGGCCACGCTTTTATTCTGAACAGCCGTATCCAGCGTTCGAATGGGTAATTGTATGGCTTTTTCCCCACGCAGGAAAGCTTCGGGGTTCATATCCTTGCCATCCTTGCGAACCTCAAAATGAAGATGTGCTCCATCCCTGCCTTCACTACTATTCTTGTGACCCGAGTTCCATCCTATAGCAATCGGGTCTCCAGCCTTCACATGATCTCCAACCTTGACCATCATGGCATTGGGTTTCAAATGAGCATAACGGGTCGTCCAGCCATTGCCGTGATCAATATATACAGCGTGACCGTAGCCCTTTACGGCACCAGCCGCAGTGATTCTCCCATCCCATACGGCATGGATGATATCTTCCTTGTCACAAGTCAGGTCCACTCCCTTGTGATGAGGACGCTTGGAGTTCACTGAACGGTGACGGCTGGTAACCAGCATGCCCTGAATGTGATTCGAATCGGTAACATGTTCACGCATTTTTGCACTTGAAAGGATAGGCATGGACATAGGCAAATTGGAGAGACGTGCTATCTCGCTAATCTTTATTGCTTCCTTTTCACTTGTTAGTTGGGTCACGCCATCAATGGATAAAAAGTCTTTAACGGACGTATCTTTTACATATTGAACGACGTCTTGGTTTGGCCGCGATCCGCGGACATAGGACATTTTGTCCAGCTCTACAATTACGCGTGGCTGATGACCCAGAGCCTGTCCGTGCTTATTCATGGATTCAAAAGTCATTTTTCATCACCTATCTGAATTTTTCTAGGGCCCATTCTATGAATCGGTTTAAAAATACGACAGCTTCCGCACGTGTAATACATTTTTCTGGCTCCAGCATATTGTTTTCATAGAGTGGAAATACGTAGCTTCCGTCTAAAAACTGCTCACTTATCAACTCCATAACATCCTGCTCATACCATTGGCCTGAGAAAGAGCTTCGGTCCTGCAAGGTTCTCAGCGGATACGTATTGCTCTCCAATCCACGGTCGGTATATCTGTTATAGATATCCACCCGCATCTGTTGAAGAAAAACAAGAAACTGTGCTCTTTTCATACGAACATTCGGAAAGAAACGGTCATGATAACGAGCGTGTGCAGTGCTGACAACGACTGTCTCCTGTTTGAATTGCACACTCCCGGCCTCACGATAGTTATATCCGACAGTCGCGGGAAATCCGTTATAGTTGAAGGGGAGATACGCAATTCCTTGATGAATCACAAATGCATCCTGTCTGAAGCCGAATGCTTTCTTAATAGTTTCCTTTGGATCTTCTTCCGGTTGGATTTTCACAGGCAACCGCTTGAGCTTGGTTCCCAGAACCGTGACCGTCTCCGGCTGATATTTCGTTTGGCTCTGATAATCAGCCGCCATGGACAAGGTCGCAGAAGGCAGGGAAATCAGACTTTCGTCCGTCTCAACATAAGGCCCTTGAACACAGCCATCCTCCTGATAAGCGGGTCTGCCATATGCGATGCATACCACCTCAAGTCCGCCGGATAAAGGATGGGGCATCGTTATTTTTTCGTTTTCCACTCTTTCAGGCTGTACCTGAACTCCAGTGACGAAAACAAAAACTGGATTTTCAATATGCACCTGATAGCCGGGAATGGAAAATTCCTGCTGACCATCAAACGTTACAAAGCGCTTGACAATGCGTTCATGTCCTTGTTCAAAAGTGTCGTAGGATGTCCCCTCGATAAAGCTGTGCTCGTTGCGGGCATCCAGACCTAAACGTGCCATATCTAACATATCTCTATAAAACCAATCCAGTGGATCTACATCAATCCAGCGTTTCATCTCAATACCCCCTTAGAATCCGGTCCACATACCTGTAGGACCTCATCAAAAAGGTGATTCCCTCTGCCCGGGTACAGCTCTCGTCCGGTCTGAAGTAAGGGCTGACTTCCCCTTCAGTCGCAGGGATGGTAACCATGCCACGCTGCTCCATCTCCTCGATATAGCTGGATGCCCAATGGTCTTTGAGGTCCATGAATTGGCTTTTGCAGCGAGAATCATCGCTTTGCTTGCGAATAAGTGACATTTGGACTTGGATGATATATTTAGTCTCCATCTCCGCCGTTTGAATATCTGGCTTACCTGTCACAATCCCCAGATAAATCGTGCCTTTTTCATCATAGTATTTGTGCTCTGAGCCTATAAAAGACAGCCAGTCCGCGTATTCCTTTTTACTGTAGAATAGCAGCGTTAGGCTAGCTGTATAATGTGAGGTTCCACGGTTGATCAAGCCTGCTGAGTAGGAAAACGTCTCATGAACATGAGATTTCAGATGGGGAGCCGGTGGCTTGTATTCGCTGATTAGCTTGGCCTTAACCTCGACAAAACGAATTCCGTTATCGTAAAATAGTCGCTTTTTGTAGATCACATCTTCTGATTCATGGGAACTTTGCTGAGTCAAAATGTATACCTCCTGTCATTAAAAATGATGTTTGCTCCTCCGGTGCGACGGAGTAAGGATTAATATAACGTACTGCTACGATAAGCAGTGGTCGGATTCATAAGAAGCTGATCCCGTAAGCTTCCGGCTCTACCGTTTTTAAGACCTCTTCCCAATCCGTTACCGATCGCTTCCAGTTGGGTCGGACTTACGTCATTCGTGACATTAGGCAATGTCATATGGACGATGACGTCACCGGAGTTGATCGTATAAGATGGCTGCACGTTTGTACGTGTCAGATATTCATTTTGGGTCAGCTCCGTTACGCCTTCTGGCATATGAAATGTACGTTTAAAACGGAGTACACTTTGCAAGTCCCGAGCTTGGTGCTTGCGCATACGGATATACTCCATAGAGCCTGTTCGTATATCTGCTATTTCAGCGTTTAGCGTCTTCCTGCTTTGATCCCTCTGCACCTTGCTCATGTATTCATTCATGGGGAAGGTCAGCGGCTTCGTTTTACCATTCATATCATCTTGCATACTCTGACTCGGATCTGCGGGTGGCTGATCTGGTTTTTGCTGGTTTACTTCTGGCCTTGTCCTACAATCTAATAAGGTACTTAACGTGCGCTTGTGTTCCTCCAAACGCCCGAAGCGTAAAACTAGCCCCTGCTTCTCTTTATTAGAAGAATGCCTTAGTGTCTGAATAAATGCCTGTAGCTCCACAAGCACATCAGTCTCTATATTGCCCATACATTCACCGCCTTTTATAAAATGAAACTCCCGCTCCTCCATACGGAGCAGAGCAGGAGTGTCTCTCAACCAAGCATATTAGCCAGAAATGCCATATCTTCTTCGTCCGCTATTTTATAGTCGCCCATATAAGAGCCGTCTTCCCTGACTTGTTTACGGCCTTTACGGCGGATATCCGGACGATCCGTTCCACCAGTCCCGCTCCATAATCCACCGGCAGACATAGAGGAAACTTTAATGGTAAATTCGATATGGTCATGACACTGCTCCAGATAGTAGCCCAACTGAGGGAGCGTAAGGTCCCAAACCTGATGCTTGTCCAGGTGACAATAATGGGCCAGCTTAAAAAAGAGATTCGCCCAGTCAATAGGAGCTTGCCGGTCATACTCCAGCTCCTCATCCTCAGTGGCTACATGGACTTTTTTATTCCATTCAGACCGATCATGGCATCAATAATTTGCTTGGCCGTTTCAAGGTCAACATACTCTTCCAGATACTCAGGAGTCATCCAGCTATAGTAAGGCTTGAAGCCCATCATCAGCACATCTATCAGCTCATGATAACGATCCGCACCTTCCGGATCATCTGGGATTAGATTTGCAATAATAATGCCGGAATCAATAGCATTCAGCCTTGTAATCAGCTTACGCGCATCCTTTAACCCAAGCGGGGGCAAATAATACGTTTTACCGTCACGTAAACGTACCTTTTCATCTTCTTCAAAGAATGCTTTTTCTTTGATCTGCGCTTCCTCTTCTGTCAAAACCTTCTTTGCACTTTCTACCACCGCATCTGACTTGGAAGGCTCATTCTTGGATGGAATAGTGAGCTCTCTTTCATTCATTGTGAAGACACATCCTTACGTATTAGTTGTTAGCAGATGTTGCTGCAATCTCATAACGCTTGATCGTGCCGAGCTTGTTATCAAAACGTTCCGGGTCAATGACCGTTAAGGTTACA
Organism: Paenibacillus sp. LT-B23; assembly: GCF_059417685.1. NCBI lineage: Bacteria > Bacillati > Bacillota > Bacilli > Caryophanales > Paenibacillaceae > Paenibacillus > Paenibacillus sp. LT-B23. The sequence goes on from NZ_JBSQBM010000008.1 coordinate 68,867, forward strand.
CTATGCGTAGATGCCTGCTGGCGCTGAGCATCAATCGTGAAATTGGATTTCACACGACATTGATACAATTCCGTTTGGTATCCTTGCACAGAGCCGTCCTTTTGCTCAAAACGGCCATCATGAACCAGGTGAACCGTCAACGGTAAATCACTGCTCGAAATATCCAGAACATCCACCACTTCATTGCGCTTATAGTTTACATAAATAGCTACATCCTTCAACGCCGCATTGAAAATCAGCTTTCCCTCTTCAACAAGGTATTGCTCCTCGGTAGGGGTTCCGGTGAGCGAACGTTTGAGAAGCTTGTTTCCATTTAGTGTACGCACTGAAATTTCAGGCGTGGTATGCAGCGAGGTACCAAAGACAAGCTCTGCCTCACACTTCCCGTTTACTTCCTGAATAACGTGCTTCTCTTCCAGCTCCCACACAAATCCATCATCATCCTGCTGAATTCCACTCAATGCGACAGGATAGACAATCACTACTTTTTTCCCGGCCAACGCTGCATCGAACACTGCCTTATTACCTGTGACGGTAACTTCCGTGGTTACATCTGTGCCTGTAATTACATCCTCGTAAGCCTTCATAGCAGGACTTGTCGCTGCGGCTTCTGTGAGCAGCACCTGGTATGGGGATTCCCCTGGAACCGTCACAGTTTCCGTTGTCAGTTGGTATGACGCTCCGCTAACACCTTCACGAAGCTTGGAACCGAGGACGAGACGGACCAGATTTAAGTCAAATTTGGCATCTTGAGCTGTAATATCTATCGTTTTTTTACGAAGCAATGCATCCAAGGGCACACTGGAATCTCCACCCTCGATATCCTGCATATCCAGTTGGATGTCCAAAAGCATGTTGTTCAGTGTTCCAATCGTGATGAGTTCATCACTATTCGGAATTTTAGCCATAAACTTGCCCGCACCTTTAATCAACATTTTTTTGTTTTTCGTCATTCTCATCTTCAAAAACCTCCAGTTTATTATTCCATTCTAATGATATCCCGATTGGAATGGAGTATTTATATGTGTTCTCAAGGCCCGCGTCATGATCTGAACCCGTGACAACTTGACCTTTGAACAAACCACCTTCCTGACGATATCAATATAAGTGAAGTATTGGATGTTTTAACTGTAGCGACGTACTTGATCTCTTCATCGTCCTTGTTTCTTCATACAGGGTCTGCACCCCTCAATAGACGACCTCGGAATATGCTGCTGCCGATTAGACTGTTCGACTTCATGAGGATAAACAAGTTTACCGAACTGATCCATTACTTTACCTGTAAGCTCGCCGATACAATGCAGGCATTAGCATGGCTTCTCCTGCCATTTTCTCCTGTGTAAAACTTTCTTTGGCCCTTTGTGTCACATAGCGAAATTTACACCGGATACATGGGGTAAACTGCTTCATTCCATAGCCTCCTTCATAGTACAAGGTTTGTTTTTTTCCTTACATAGTCTCCAATCTTACAATTCATCTGACGATCTCTATGTTTCAATATAAGCAACTGTAAGCTTCATTGAACGATTTCATTGGTTATACAAAAAAAAGGAGGAGCAACCCCAAGCCAAATTACGGCTTGAGCGTCTGCCCCTCCTCTTCTGCAAAGCGGAAGTTGCGTGCGATGTACAATATCGGTGTACCCGCCGCGGTTAGTACAAATTTTAAGATATAGGTGGTGAACAGTAGCTCCAGCCATATTCCCCATTCGTATCCGTAAAAGGCGATGCTGCAAAAAATGAGCGTATCAATAAACGAGCTAACCATCGTGCTGCCATTGCCGCGAATCCAGAGCTGGTGACGTTCCGGGAAAAACTTGCGAATCCATGAGTATAGACGAACGTCCAGCAATTGGCTAACCGCATAGGCCGTCAGGCTGGCAAGTGCAAGTCTTGGTAATAGTCCGAATAATTGCTGCATCGGCGCCTGGGCAAAATCGGTTGCATTAGGCTGAAACACCAGCGCCATCTGCATCGTTAGCGTCGTCATAATCAAAGTAAAAAATCCGAACCACACCGCTTTACGCGCCTCTTTGGGTCCATATTTTTCATTTAGTAAATCGCTGGCCATGTACATAGAGACATACATTGTGTTTCCCAAAGTCGTCGTAATACCGAGCAGATCGATGGTTTTGGTTACCTGAATGTTGGCAAGCACAGTAGCCACACCAATCCAGGCGTACAACCCTTTTTTACCGAATAAACGATAACATAACAAAAAGAACATAAAATTGACGAGGACAAAAGTTGCCCCCCATAGCAAATTAAACATGAAAGCCTCCTAGTTTTGATAGCGCGGGATGGTCGCGAACCGCGGTTCTTCCGAAGCAAGCTGGAAAAACATTATTTTAATGTATCACAGATTACGATTCGTGAACAGTAATAACTTAAATCAATAAAACAACACAAAGAGCCGACCTTATGGCCGGCTCTGAGTATTAATATGCACGCAGATACTTCTCCCTCTAAAACCTGCCCCTAGACTACGTGGAGAGTTTCTATTATCCCAATCAGGGGCGTGCCGCCGCATCCAAATCCATGCCGTGGTCGTTGAACACGTCCTGATCATTCTCCTTGAGCACCTTACCTGAAATGAGTCCTGCTGTAATGGAATCATTGACATTCAGCGCTGTGCGTCCCATATCAATCAGTGGCTCAACCGAAATAAGCAAGCCTGCCAAGGCTACGGGCAAGTTCATGGTCGACAGCACGATCAGAGAAGCGAAGGTAGCACCACCGCCTACACCCGCCACGCCGAAGGAGCTGACCGTAACCACCAGAATGAGCGTGAGGATAAAATCCCAGCTCGTCGGATCTATACCCACGGTTGGCGCAATCATGACCGCCAGCATGGCCGGATAAATGCCTGCACAGCCGTTTTGTCCAATGGTCGCTCCCAGGGTGGCAGACAAATTCGCGATGCCGTCCGACACACCCAGCTTTTTCGTTTGCGTTTCAACATTCAGCGGAATCGTTGCGGCACTGGAACGGGATGTAAAGGCAAAAACCAGCGTAGGCAATACCTTTTTCACATACGTTACCGGGTTATAGCCGAACAGAGCCAGCAAAATAAGATGAATGATGAACATGACCAACAAAGCCACATAAGAAGCGAGCACAAACTTGATCAGCTTCAAGATTTCATCCGGATTCGTCGTGGCTACAACTTTAGTAATCAGCGCCAAAATGCCGTAAGGCGTCAACCTCAGTACCAGCGTCACAATCCGCATCACTACAGCGTACACGGCATCGATTACTTTACGGAAGGTTTGCGCCTGCTCTGGCTTTTTACGATCCAGCCCAAGCACGGCCACCCCGATAAAAGCCGAGAAAATCACTACTGCCAGCGTCGAAGTACGACGAGCTCCCGTCATATCCTCAAATGGATTGGATGGAATAAATTCCAGCACCTGCTGTGGAATCGTCATATCCTGAACTGTTCCAAGACGCTCCTCCATCTTCAAGCCCTGTGCTTGTTCCTTTTCCCCACTTTGGATCTCAATCGCTTTAAGATCGAACGACAAGCTGGTCATAATACTAACCGAAGCGGCAATAGCGGTTGTAATCAGCAGTACAGCAATGATGGACACGCTGATTTTGCCAAGATTCTGTCGTCCCTTCAAATTCATAATGGCTGAAATAATCGACACCATGATGAGCGGGATAACTACCATTTGCAGCAAACGAACATAACCATTACCTGCCAGGTTGAACCAATCAACCGATTTCGTAATGACCTCCGAACCCGAGCCATAGGCGTACTGGAGAATAGCCCCGTAGATTAGACCGAAGCCCAGTCCGGCAAACACCCTTTTCGTAAAAGAAACATGCTTCTTCTGCATCCAGACTAACACGCCGAGCAGCAAAAGCAGCACTACTACGTTCAAAATGATAAAGAAGGTATCCATATATCATTTCCTCCAAACTTGTTATGTTTTATAAAGTGACCCTTCAATCCGTTGATTACTATATCACAATACCAACTATTTTTGTAGGTTTTGTATTTATAAAATAATTTAAAGCAGTTTTTCCCTTCATCCAACTGAACAAAAAAAACAGCAAGCCTTCATACTTCGAAGACTTGCTGCCTGCTATTCAATACTTGTTCCTGCCTTAGACAATCACTTTATATAGAAGCTCCTGCTTCTTGATATCCTTGTTCTGTTGTCCAGCTGTATCCAATTCACTATATTCAGCTACATTGGTAACAATAACGGGCGTGATTGTCTCGTAACCCGCTTTGCGAATTTCCTCCAGATCAAACTCTAGTATCAGGTCACCCACTTGCACACGATCTCCTGATTTAACATGAGGTGTAAAATGAAGACCTTTCAGCTTAACTGTATCCATGCCGACATGTATGAGCATTTCAAGTCCAGAATCACTTACCAGCCCTACAGCATGTCCGCTTTTTGAAATGGAGAATACGGTACCTTCCACCGGAGAAACAACCTTTCCTTCCGAAGGCTCAATAGCCAGCCCTCTACCCATAATTTCTTGGGAAAATGCAGGGTCATTTACTTCACTTAACGGCTTAACCTCGCCCATAATCGGGCTGTAGACAGGGATTTCAGATCCTTTTGGCAACGAATTTACAACTGTAGGTACCACATTATCTACAGCTTCGGAAGCTTCGTTTGCTCCTGTACCTGCATCTGTTGATGTTCCAGCTTCTTCCTTCACATCTTCAAAGCCCAGGAAATAGGTAATCACTGTAGCAGCCACAAAAGCAATCACGAGACCAAGGATTGCGTACAAGAAAGTCGGTCCAATAAACATCGCCAGACCAGGCAAACCAACCAATCCACCCATGACATACGCTTTTGTGCCAAACAGGCTCATGAAGCCCCCGCCGATGGCTCCCCCGATCAGCGCTGCCGTAAATGGTTTTTTAAACCGCATGTTTACACCATACATTGCAGGCTCGGTTACACCCATAATAGCTGTCAAACTCGTGGAGAAAGCCACTGTTTTGACTTTGTCATTTTTGGATTTTAAGAATACACCCAGTGCAGCACCAGCCTGAGCCAGGTTGGCTGCTCCCATAATCGGAATCATATAGTCAAAGCCCAACGTTGCAATAGAACCGATCATGATCGGAACCAACGCGTAGTGCATACCTGTCATGATGATCAGGGAGAAAGTACCGCCAAGCAGCAACCCTGCAAGGGCACCTGTATTTTCAAACAACCAAGAGATACCGCCAGACAAGCCATTACCAATAATCGAGCCCAACGGCCCTACAGCAATCAACGTCAAAGGTACAATAATCAACAGAGTCAGTGTCGGAACAACAAGCAACTTCAGTGATGCATGCGTATATTTATCAATGAATTTTTCAACATAGGACGCCACCCAGATAGCAATAACGATTGGAATAACGGTCGAAGCATAAGTTGCCGCCGTCACCGGAAGACCGATAAAGCTAACTTTTACATTGGATGCCAGTAATGCTGTAATCGTCGGGTGTAAAATGGAAGCTCCTATCGCCGCCGCGATAAACATATTGCTGCCAAGTTTTCTAGCAGCACTCACAGCCAGAATAATCGGCAGGAAATAGAATGCACCGTCCCCAATTGCCGCTAAAATCGTATAGGTTTGGCTCTTATCGGACATCCAGTGCATTGCGACTAAAAGGGCTATAATCCCTTTGATCATACCTGCGCCAGTAATCGCTGGCAAAATAGGTGTGAACATACCCGCGATAAAATCAAACAGCTTGCTGACCGGGTTTTGTTTTTTCTTGGATGCAGTGCTTGTACCTGTTTCAGTCTGCGGTGCCTTGGACATGTTACTAACCAATGATTTGTAGACATTAGCTACATCATTGCCGATGATAACCTGGAACTGACCGCCACTTTCCATAACCCCCATAACGCCTTCTGTTTTTTGCAGTTGTTCTTTTTGAGCCTTCTTGTCGTCATGAAGGTTAAAGCGCAAACGGGTCATACAGTGAACTACTTGTTCAACGTTTTCTTCACCACCAACCAGTGTAAGTATCTCTTTGGATAATTGATTTCGATCCATGAGGTGTTCCTCTTTTCTTTTAAGGTATGAAATGCGCAAATTGGCAATAAAAAAAACCTGAATACAGAAAGCAGAAGGCTTTAGTATAAGCCAATCTTCTTTCAGCATTCAGGTTTTGCCTTCTGGTTTAGAAGTAGCAATCCTAAATCCCTGATCATACATGAAATCATTGATTTTTAATGATACGTTCGATATGAATGGTGAGGTACAACATCTCATCCTGGGACAAGCTCCGACCATAGATTTTAGTGGTATAATCTCTTATTTTTTCCGCACAGGCATAGGCATTCTTATACTGCACCTTGACCATATCATGAAGGGAATTGTCCGTACTTTGTACAGGAGTTCCGTTCATCACCCGTTGAGCAAAAAATTTGAGATGTGTAATAAAGCGGTAGTAGCTTAACGACTCTTCATCCAGTTCCATTACGAAAAAGCGACTCACAATGTTCATGATATCCTTGACGATGTTAGTCAGGGTTATCGTTTCGCGCATTTCGCTGTTGAGCTGAGCATTCACCAGATGCAGGGCGATGAAGGCTCCTTCATCATCCGGAAGCGTAACTCCCAGCTTGTCCTGAATCATATGCAGTGCTTTGGTCCCAATCGAAAATTCCTTGCGGTACATTCGTTTGATTTCCCAGAAAAGGGCGTTTTTTATATCCATCCCCAAACGATAACGCTCTATGGCAAAATGGATATGATCCGTTAGCGAAATGTAGATGCTGTCATGCAATTCCACACCGAGTATCGTTTTGGCATATTGAATGATCTCATCAGAAATTTCAACATATTCAATAGGGATATCAGACATCAGGGTCATCAGTTTGCGGGAAACCTCGGTGCTTTCAAGCTTAAAGATTTTCTCAATATGCCCTTCATCAATCTCATCGCCTGTGCTTTTTTTAAAAGCAATGCCTCTTCCCATAATGACTAATTCTTTCTGCTGCTCATCAATGACCGTTACGACATTATTATTCAGCACCTTTGCTATCTTCATTCCATCACCTTAGGCCGCTTGGAGTAGTAAAAAAAGGCAATACCAAAACTGACACTTAGTGCCTGCTTATGGTTTTGCCTGATATGATCAGTAACAATCCACGAATGTGCAGTTTTGAATAACTGTCATCATAATATCATATTAGCACTGAGCTGACAAGATTTTTTTGTAAACACTTTCATAAGGTACCTAGGCGAGCGGCAACACCAAATCACTGACGTTAATCAGCATGATGGTGCTGCCGGGTGTCCGATTTTGAAGTTAGAAAACATGTTCGCCCAATGTGTGGAATGACACGTCCTGCGACGGTTTATTCGAAGTCACCTAGCTGTTTGCACTCTTTTCCACAACCAAGTCCGAAGCTGTGCTGAGGCCAGATGCAGTTGCTCCTTTGGAGTGTTCCTCTTGTTCATCCGCAAAGCCCATGAAATACGTAATTACACCAGCCGTAACAAACGAAATGACCATACCCAAAACGGCATACACAAGCGTGGAGTCAGTAACCAACGGTAAAGTCATTAGTCCGTATAAGCCTGAAAAGGCTGTGAGCGCTGTTTCAAAAAAACACATAAACGCCCCACCAATAGCCCCGCCGATCAGCGCGGCAAGAAACGGTTTTCTGAAACGCACATTAACACCATACATGGCCGGTTCAATGATTCCCAACATGGCTAACAAGCCTGTGGTTGCGGCCAGCGCCTTGACTTTGGAATTTTTGGATTTAATACATACGCCGAACGCCGCCCCCGCTTGAGCCATAACCGCCGCCACCATGACAGGAGCAATATAATCATAGCCCGTCGCAGCAACGGATTCCAGCATATCGTTCACCAGCATATATTTCATGCCCGAAAAATGAAGCAAAGGTATAGTGCCTCCATACAGCAGACCCGCCAATACTTCCGAATTGAAGAAGAACAATGAAGAAAATTCTTCTGACAATGTATGAGCCAGGGTAGTCCACAGCGGACCGAAAACAAACAGCAATAAAGGCACTATAATGATGAGTGTCCACGTTGGGGCAACCAGTAGCTTAATGGAATAGCGATTTAATTTGCCCAATCCTTGCTCAATCTTCGCTGCAAGCCAAACGGCAATAAGGATCAGTATAAAGGAAGAAATATACTGGGGCTCCGCCACTGGTAAACTGGTCGAGCTAATCTCTTTAGCGGACTTCAGCACTTCCGTAAGGCTGGGAAAAAACGAGCATCCCCCGATGACTGCTGCAATAAATATATTGCTGCCAAGCTTTTTGGCTGCGCTTACTGCCACCATAAAGGGTAGAAGATAAAATACTATTCCGCTTACGTACATTACAATTGTAAAAATTTTAAAATTAGAATCAATATCCAGATACAACAAGACAGAAGCTACCACCTGAATGATTCCCGCCCCGATCAGTGCCGGCAGGATTGAAGTAAATACGCCCGAAATAAAATCAAACAGTCGACTTATCGGATTTCCCTTTGTGACCGTTTTATCGCTACCGGAAGTGGGCTCCTGTTTGTCTTCTCCTCCTGCCTGCGAACTCATTTCTTTGGAAAGTAAATCCTGATTCATAAAAGCCTTTTCCCCTTTTTTATGTATATTGAAGGCCACATTCGTACTTATATATAACTCTTACAGGAAGTACATGGAAGGTGACATTCCTTATACTACTTTCATTACTTCTTTTTTACAATAGTTTTAAAAGAAGGGATGAGATATTTATTTTCGTGCTCCATATAATCACTCCACCTAAACACCCATGACCATAGATATATATTTTTTGTTTGTTTTTGGGCAAATATGACTATTCAACCGCCTGTTAATTATGTAAAATAGGTCTAACCTACTTTTTAGTAACTCATGGATTACTTCCCTTTCTTGTTCTTGCCCCTTGAATACAGCTGAAATATACATAGAATCCGAACATTTTCAGTTTTTTCTTCAAGCAGAAAAGGAAAATAAGTAGATCATGACTTGTCTAATATCAAATTGGACAAGCGACCTACTTCAAGCAGGGAAATCTGTATATTTTCTTTTTAATACCAACTTGTCATCATCATGTGGGAGGAGATTTTTCATGCAGCGTTTTAACCGTTCCATTGGCGCAAGATTACGGATTATGATTTTATTGATTCTACTCTTTGCGTCCCTTCTGTTCAGTGTCAGTTTTTATGCAGTATCCATGAGTATCATTAATAACAGTGTCATTCCTCAGGTGGATCAAATGCTGGAAACTGGGGCCAAGAGTGTGTATCAGGATCTTAATATTTCTTTGGCAGTCCAGGCACAGCAAGGAAATGGTTCGGATTCCGGGTCTGGTATGCAGATGGAATCTTATCTTCAGGATAAGGTTAACACTCTTAAGCTTGAATCGGCATATATCGCAGTGGTGAAAGATGGTAAGGCCGAGGTTATCGCAAGAAATGAAAAATCGTTATATAAGGTCAAGGATGCACTGGTTCCTGTGGAGGATATCAAAAAAGCAAAACAAGGCGAGATGAATGTTAGCGATATTTACAGCGATTCATACGGAGTACACAAAACCGCCTTCTTTGCCATATCGGGCAGTAACCTGGTCCTGGGTGTGAACGAGGACGTTGGCTTTGTGCAGGACAAATCCCAACAAATTTTATGGATTTGCATAGGTATTACAATTGCAACGCTCCTGCTGGGTGGAATTATTTCTACCATTGTCGTGCGCAAGGTTGTAGAGCCCATTGCAGAACTGGTTCGTCATAGTGAAAAAATTGCTCAAGGTGACCTGTCACAAGAACCGAAGGTTATCGGTAACAACGAAATTGCACAACTTGCCCGCAGCTTCCAATCCATGTCCCATAATCTGAAAGAAATGATCGGCCATGTGCTTTCCACATCCGATGCAGTTGTAAAAGGCTCGGACGAGCTGCTTCGCCGGACTGAAGCGATGGGGGGAAAAGTACAGGACTCTACTGTTGCCGCAGAGGAAGTGGCAAAGGGCAGTACCAGCATAGCTTCTGCTGCTGCCGAAAATGCACAGGCTATGGAGGAAATCGCACAAGGCGTTCAGCATATTGCCTCCTCTGCCAATGATGTATCCGATCAGATCAGTGAAGCAACTGAAGAAACAGTGAATGGTAATACGCTCGCTCAAAATGCCGTAGCCCAAATGTCGCAGGTAGGACAGGCTGCCGATGAGTCGCTTCGATACATCCATAGTATGAATGAGCGCTCCGAGGCCATCGGAAGCATCGTTTCGGCTATTTTTGACATTACAAAACAGATTCAAATGTTGTCCCTGAATGCCTCCATTGAGGCTGCACGTGCAGGTGAACATGGACGCGGCTTCGCCGTTGTAGCCGGAGAGGTTCGCAAGCTCGCCGAGCAGTCAAAAGAAGCGACACAGCAAATTTCCGATTACCTGGTAACCATTCAGGAAGTATCGCAGCAGTCCGTTGACTCTGTGACTCGGGTCAGCCGTGAAATTCATTCGGGAACGGAAATGGTGCAGCAAGCGAGTACAGCCTTTAATCAGCTAAGCCAGCTCATGCAAACGATCAATGCAACGATTCAGACAGTATCCGCAGCAACAGAGCAGGTATCCGCCAGCTCAGAGGAGGTATCGGCATCCGTGGAGGAGACAGCTCTCATCGCTGCCAATGCCCAGCATATGATTCAGGAAATCGGTTTTAATGCCGATGAGCAACTGAATGAAATGGAAGGCCACAGCGAGGTCGTACGCCAATTAAGCAAGCAAGCGACCGAACTGCAAAAAGCCGTACAAAAATTCAAAATCAACTAAGCTGAACTACAAGGAAAGAGGTATCTCTCGGCCACGAACACGGCTATGGAGGTACCTCTTTATTTTTAAAAGCGTATTTTATACGATCATCTATAAAGGTTATGAGTCCATCCCCATAATGCGGTAGATTCGGTCCATGTCCAAATGGGTCCGAACCACCTCTGCAACACGGTCAAACTCACGTTCCTTGGCTTCACGTACGGTAAAGGTGCTGTCCAGCACTGCCAAACCCTTGGCTTGTCTCAATCCATCCAGCCAGGAACGACGAAAACGATCATTATCAAACACACCATGCAAATAGGTACCCCATACTTTACCATCAGCTGTTCCCCAACCTTCATCAAAGGCCGTTCCCTCGCCGCGACGGATATGGAATAACGTATGCATTTGGTTCGTTCCCCCGGCACTATCTGTAGGCGCGTGTGGTTCCGTAACACATTCCGTAACGCCCATATGTATTTCATAGCCTTCAATCATCGGCGCGGGAGCAGAATCCGAATCGGGCGCAATTAGCAACAATGGGCAGTGATTAGACAAGGTTCCCTGTACGCGTACCGTTTGCTTTTCCTTTAAAAAGGTCGTGGATAGAGCCAGCCAGCCTAACCCTTCTGCCTGCTGCGGCAACCCAGATTCGACCGCTTCGGGATCAAACAAGGCTGTACCTAGCATCTGATAGCCTCCGCAAATGCCAACCAACTGCGTGCGTCCCGCATTCATAGCCTCCCGAATGTCCTGCTCCAGACCTCTTGTCCGCAATTCAAGCAGATCGCCAATCGTGTCCTTCGTCCCCGGTAAAATAATAGCGTCAGGTACACCCAGTTCTCCGGCCTCCGTGACATAACGTACACTCACATCCGGCTCTGCGGCCAAAGCATCGGTGTCTGTAAAATTGGAAATACGCGGATAACGAATGACCGCAATGTCCAGCGCTTTATCCTTTGCAGACAGCTTGGGCTTCTTGTCCAGCACCACGGAATCTTCTGCCTCAATGCGGATATCCGGTAGATAGGGCAGCACGCCGAGTACAGGAATACCGGTTCGTTCCTCCAGCCAGTCCAGCCCCGGCTGAAGCAGGGACAGATCCCCTCTGAACTTGTTAATGACGAATCCACGGATACGCTGCACCTCATGCGGCTCCAACAGCTCAATCGTTCCTACCAGAGAAGCGAAAACACCGCCACGGTCGATATCCGAAATAAGCAGCACTGGAGCGTCCGCCCAGCCCGCAAGATTCATATTTACAATATCGCGGTCCTTTAAATTAATTTCTGCCGGACTGCCTGCCCCTTCCATAAGCACAATGTCATAGGTATCACGCAGCCGATTCAGCGCATCCATGACCGTCTGCTTGGCTTGCGGCAAAAATTCCTTTCGGTAATCGGAAGCACTCATATATGCATAAGGTACACCGTGAACAACAATTTGTGAATGCATATCCTTGACCGGCTTGATCAAAATTGGGTTCATGTCGGTCGTTGCTTCAATACCGCAGGCTTCTGCCTGCACACCCTGAGCACGTCCAATTTCTTTGCCGTCCTCGGTGACATAAGAATTTAGCGCCATATTTTGTGACTTGAACGGTGCGGGACGATAGCCATCCTGCGTGAATATACGGCACAGTGCAGTGGTCACCACGCTTTTGCCCACATCCGATGCTGTGCCCTGAAGCATAAGCACTGCTGCGGGATTCGTGCGGGACGGTTCGAAATTTGACAATTGCCTCTTCCCCTTTTACCAATTCATTTAAAAATCTGCTTACAGTCCGTACAAAATCACAATAAACAGCAATAAAACGGTCTCCAGCAATTCGTTCAAGGCACCGTAAATATCCCCTGTCAGTCCACCCAAACGACCGTTAATACGGCTTGCTGTGAAGCTTCCAACACCATTAGCCAGCAGCGGCAGCAGCAAAAAGCCTGTCCAAATGGCTAATTCGCCCGGATGGGAAAAGATTGACTGCCCATATGCTGTAAAAGATGTATTGCCCATGTCCATGCCGCCTGTTCCTGTGAACCATCCGGCAATGATAAATTGCCCTGCTGCTGCACCCAACGTGATGATTACAGCCCAGAACACAGCCAATCCGGCACGTCTGCCACTCATATCAGCAAAACGCGCCGCCAGTCCATCATCATTACGAGCTTTCGGCCAGCGCTTCATCGCGCTTACCATAAACCAGCGGCTCCAAACCATCGGAAGCAGCAATAAACCGGACAGATCCCGTTCAGAAAGCACCGTATACAGCAAAGAAGCCTTGAGCATAAGCAATAGCACACAAGCAATGACGCCCATCGCCCCTACACGGCTATCCTTCATAATCTCCAGCATCCGTTCACGGGAACGATAGCTGAACAAAGCATCAGCGGCATCCATCCAGCCGTCCAGATGCAGCCCGCCCGTGAGCCACACCCAAACGGCAAGGGTAAGAACTGCACATGGTAACGGCGGCAATACCAGAGAAGCAAGCACTGCAAAGCACCATACGATGAGGCCGATGACCATCCCTACCAACGGATAATAGCTTGCACTACGTTTCAGCAGCTCTGGCGAAAAATCCAGTTCTGCCTTAACTGGAAGACGGGACAAAAATTGAAAAGCAGCCGCAATCGCCTGACGTTCGCCGCTCATAGCTTGTATTCCAACTGTTTTAGTTCTACGGGAATGCCAGCCGTCACCAGAAATACCTCATCACAAAGGCGGGCGATCCGCTGATTCATCATCCCGCTTAAATCCCGATACAGCCGTCCAAGCGGATACTCGGGTACAATGCCGTCACCGACCTCATTGGTCACGATGACGAGCAGCCCTGGATACTGCTCCACGGCTGTCGCCAGATCATCCATGGCGGCACGGGCCGCAGCTGCGCCGTCCTCATCTGCGGCCAACAGCACGTTCGACAGCCAGAGGGTCAGGCAATCGATCAGCACCATGGGGGCAGGCGATGGCTGCGGTGCCTGGCTGACGTGCAGGTCGGTAGGATTGCTGCCTTGCGCAGCCAGCCGTGGCTCTACGCCGCTGCCCAGACGTAACAGCAGCTCCGGTAGCGCCTGCTCTTCCTCCAGCGTCTGCCAGTCATACCCGGCAGACTCGCGCTGGAGCCGATGAAGGGCGATACGGTCCTTCATCTCTACGTCATAGGCTTGCGCCGTTGCAATGTAGCAGGCGCGCGGGGCGCGCGACATGCACAATCGCTCGGCAAAGCCGCTTTTACCGCTGCGTGCGCCGCCGGTCACGAGCGCCTTCATCGCTGCGCGGCTCCCTGACCGTCCGATACGCCTGCATCGGCAAAGGTCGCCATTTCGCGCATAATGCGGCACGCCGCATCAATCAGGTGCAGGCTAAGCGCACCGCCTGTGCCCTCTCCAAGCCGCATGTCCAGATGAAGCATCGGCTCCAGCTTGAGCTCGCGAAGCACCGCCGCATGCCCGCGCTCGTCCGAGGCGTGCGAAGCGAGCATGTACGCTGCGCTTGCAGGCGCAAGTGTACGCGCAGCAAGCGCAGCTGCGCCGGAGATAAAGCCGTCCAGCACGACCGGACAGCGATGAGCGGCTGCGCCGAGGATGACGCCTGCCAATGCGGCAATCTCCAAACCGCCGACCTTGGTCAGTACGTCAAGGGCGTCGTTCCCGTCTGGCTGGTTCACGTCCAATGCGCGGCAGACGACCGCTATTTTACGGGTCAGCCCAGCCGAATCCACACCTGTGCCCCGACCGACGATTATTTCTGGCTCCAGCCCGGTAAGAGCACATACGACCGCAGCGCTGGCCGTCGTATTTCCAATGCCCAGCTCTCCGGTTACGAATAATCGTGTGCCGCCTTTGACTGCTTCCGCCACGGCTTCAGCTCCAGCCAAAATCGCTTGCTCGGCTTCCGTACGCAGCATCGCCGGCCCCTTCGCCATGTTTGCGGTACCCATACGCACCTTACGGTTCACCAGATCCGCATGAGCGACATCTGCGTTCACACCCACGTCTACCACTTTGACATCTGCTCCTGCATGACGTGCCAGCACGTTAATTGCCGCGCCACCGGACAGCATGTTATACAGCATTTGCTGTGTAACCTCAGCCGGGAAGGCGCTGACCCCCTCTTCACACACACCATGATCCGCTGCCATGACCATAACCGTTTTGCGGTTAAACTCAGGCTTGTCCACCCCCGTAATGCCTGCCAACTGTATAGCCAGACTTTCCAGCTTTCCAAGACTCCCCGGTGGCTTCGTTAATTGGTCCAAATGCTCCGAGGCCGCCAAGGCTGCCGCCCCGTCCTGCTGTGCAATGCTGGCGATCAACTGCTGTAATTTTTCGTTCATGCCCTTCACTCCCTGCTCCCTATATGTGTTTAGCGATCTCATCATAAATTCTGTTTCTTCAATGACTTTACTCAAATTACTCCAGTCGTTCGCCCCGACCAGTTGCATCCCGTGCACTTCTCCGCAGTAAAAGCTGCGGCACACCACTATCCGGATGAGGTAACATTACAGGCTCAACACCATACACAAAGCGAATTCGTTCCTCCGTTAACAGCTCTGATGAAGCTCCTAACCCCTCAACCATTCCGTCCTTGAGCACAAGCAAGTCATCACAAAACTGGGCAGTCAAATTGAGATCATGCAGGACAGAGATAATCGTCACGCCCGTTTCCCGCCGCCATTCCGCCAGCAGCTCCATAAATTCAAGCTGATAGCGCAGATCCAGATAGGTTGTAGGCTCATCCAGCAGCAAAATCTGTGGCTCCTGCACCATCACCTTCGCCAAAGCCACGCGCTGCCGCTGTCCCCCGCTCAAACGGTCTAACGACCTGTCCGCCAAGTCGGTAAGATCCAGCCTCTCCAGCACACGATCCGTAATGATTCCCGGGTCCATCCCTTTTTCCTTATCCACCTTTTCTCTACCAAACCAGTCCTGATGGGGAAAGCGTCCCATTTCCACAACTTCCCTTACCGTGTAACCCACCGGGGGGAGCCCCTCCTGCTGGAGCACAGCTACAAGACGGGAAAGCTCTTTTCTGCCATAGCTACTGACCTTTTTACCATATACAAGAACGTTTCCCGAAGTCGCGTGATCCACACCGGAAAGCAGATGCAGCAACGTCGACTTTCCACTCCCGTTCGGGCCGATAATGCCCCACCAATCTCCTTCGTCTACGCTCCAGCTTATATTTTTTAACGCATGGAATTCCCCAAAATCACGAGTCAGACTGGCAATCTCCAACGCCCGGACTCGCGATGCCTGTGGTCCATTTGCTTCCTTCACAGCAATCCCCCCCTGCGCAGCTTCTTGTTCCGGTACAGGAGATATGCGAAGAACGGTGCACCGACAAAGGCGGTCATAACACCAAGTGGAATTTCGGTCGGAGCCAGTAGCGTACGTGCCGCAGTATCGGCCCAAGCCATAAAAATAGCCCCGCCCAGCGCGGATAACGGAACAATCATCCGATAGTCGGGACCCGTCACCAAACGGATGATATGCGGTACAACAAGTCCCACAAAGCCAATCACTCCGCATACCGAGACAGCCGCGGCTGTCAGCAGCGTGGATATGATCAGAACAGATAACTTCGTTGCATCTACATTAACCCCCATATGAGCCGCCTGACGTTCACCCAAGGCCAGAATGTTCAGCACTCGTGCCCGGTTCCACAGAAACACCAGCCCAATGACCACATAAGGCAAAAGGATGCCTGTATACGACCAGCCGCGCAGACTGAGGCTTCCCATTGTCCAGTACAATATTTCATTGACCGTCTCCCTGGACATGGCTGTCAGAAAGGAAACGACGGCTCCCAAAAAAGATTGCATCACCACGCCCGATAAAATAAGGCTTTGCGTCGGAATTTTGCCGCCTTCCCTCGCCAGTGTCAGCACCATCCACAACGTCAGCATTCCGGTCGTAAACGCCACCAGCGGCAGTGTCCATACGCCTACAAACGAAAATTGAAGCCCCCAATAAATCAGCACTGCTGCCCCTACCGAAGCACCCGAGGATACCCCCAGCGTGTAAGGATCAGCCAGCGGATTGCGCAGCACACCCTGAAATCCGGCTCCCGCCAGCGCAAGCGCTGCGCCTACCAGCATACCCAGTAACACACGCGGCAGTCTGACCTTCAAAATAATCTGCTCTGTGGATGTATTCCAATCCGGTGTAATCGTCTCACCTAACCACGGCAGATGGTTGACCAGAATACCCGCGATTTGGCTGACGGGAAGCTTGGCCGAGCCGATGCCAAGACAAAGCAGCAGCGTCAGCAGCAATAAAGCAAGACCTGCCCCTCCAAAGCCAATCAGTCTACGATTCATTTGAAAATTTCAGGATACACGCCCTTGGCCACTTCCTTGAGACCTTCCGTTACGCGCGGACCCGGACGACTGATCAGATTATCATCCACGGCAAACACCCGGTTGAGACGAACAGCCGATATTTGATCCCATCCACTGCGGGCTTTGATGATATCGCCGAGCGTTTGGCCTGTTTTGTCGTCCTTGACATTTTTGCTGTATAAAATGACGTCCGGATTGGCCGCAATAATATTTTCCTCACTGATCTGGTACCAGCCCTTTTGGGTTGCAGCGACATTTTCCCCGCCCGCCAAAGAAATCAGCTCGTCCATAAACTCGCCCTTGCCGACTGTCCAACCGGGTGAAAATTCGACGTATACTCTCAGCTTCTGCCCTTTACCGATATTTTTAACACCGTTTTTTACTTCCGCTACATCTGCTCTCATCTTGTCGGTTACCGCTCTCGCTTCTTTCTGATGGTCGGTGATTTTCCCATATAGTTCAATATTAGCCATGACATCTTCAAGCGTTTTCGGCTCGGTTTTAAAAATCATGATTCCCAGGTCACGCAGCTTGGTCGTCGCCTGCTCACTGAGCGATATTCCTGCAAAAACGACTTCGGGATTCGCGGCGATGATCGCCTCTTCATTCGGCTTCATAATACCGCCCACTTTGGGCTTCTTCGTAGCCGCTTCCGGGTAATCGGAATAGTCGGATACGCCGACAATTTCCTTATCCAGTCCAATGGCGAACAGCGCCTCGGTTTCAGCCGGGGAGACGGAAACGATTTTGTCCGGCGCTTTTTTGAACGTAAAGTCCTGCCCGGTCGCATCCTTAATGGTCAACGGGTAGACCGTTTTGCCCGGAGGCTCCTGGGCGGCTGCTGTCTGTCCCGGTTGCTGTGAGACTAGATCCCCTTTATTTTCAGCGTTCTTTCCGTTAGCTCCACATGCACTCAGCACAACCGCCAAGACCAGAGTCAATAAGCCTGTTGTCCAGACCTTTATTTTATTCCCTGCCATGATTTACACCCCTCCATATAAATTCTTTAAGAGCGTCACTTGAACATCATCCGATATCTGCTAAATCCAGCCTTTTTTTCCTTTCAAAAAACCCCTGCATCCTCAGATAAGGATACAGGGGTCACGTTAGCGCAGCTCATATGCAGGCGGCAGTTTCTTCCGCATGGACAGTCACTGCGAACACGTCATCCTTTCCTCGAAGGACTATGGTGACAGGCGGACGGGCAGGTATCCTGACTTACAGAAACATGCGACAGCCTGTTGCTCCTTCATGTGCTTTGGGCACATATAGCTGGGCTGGCTGGCATTTTTCCATTTACAGTGGCGGGACCGCGCCGGATTCACACCGGCTTCCCTTTTAACAGCGCACCGGAAAGAACCCGAGGGTTTCATCCCGCTGCGCCGACCTCGTCTGCTGGATATTTGATGTAGTGTTGGTCAAGCCGTTCTTTTACTTGATGATTATAGGTTAAAAAAGACTGGCTTACAACCCAAATTGCCTGTTCACCTGCCCCTATCTGACCTAAAAAGAAAGCACCTCTCCTATCCACTGGTGTCGCTCTCCCAGCCTCAACCGAATCGTAATTGCCGCTCCCGGCTTCGGATTCAGACTCCAAAAGTCATGATCCGGTACCAGCATACAAGCCAACTGACGAATCACTCCACCATGCGTGACGACCAGAACAGAAGGTGGAACACCAGACATGCCTGTTTTCTGAACATCCATCATTTTACGCCACTCATACAAAGAGTCTAGGAATTCATCGAGGCGGTTCACAAAGTCTGTCCAAGGCTCTCCCCCCGGCGGCGTAATTCGCTGCGGCTCATCAATCCACGCTCGATACAACGCCACATCCTTGAGCATGTCATACGTTTTTCCATCCCATTCCCCAAAATGAAGCTCTCTCAGACGTGGTTCCATGATGGCAGACCTAACGGAACTATTAGAAAGGAAACGTTCAGACTCCCATTTGGATGTCAGTTCCAACCGTGATTCCGGTTTCAATTCAAAGTGGGCTCCCTCTCCAAGCTCTGGTCCCAGTTCCGATTCCGGCAAAATGATCTGCAAGGTCTGACGACAACGTATCAAGTCACTGCAATAGATTCGGGCAAAGGAATGCCTCTGTAATTTTTCCCGCAAAGGCTCTAATTCTTGCTCTGCTCCCGGTAGCAATCCCAAATCGGAGTGCCCCAGGTATCGACGTTCCCTGTTCCATAAGGTAGTGCCGTGACGCACCAGCACAAGTTCCAAGTCCCACTGCTGATGTTCTGTAAAATAATGCTTCAAGGTCATATCGCTTCCTGCTCTATTGGCAGCGTTCGGTGTGTCACGCTTCACTGTATCCACCCCAGTGCATAGCATCCGGCGGACACGAACAGACACAATCCCGCAAACATGCTGGACACGGCAAACATCAGCCGGATCGTATGCCGGATATCATCCGGCTCCATCGGTCGCACCAGCTCTCCCATATATGCGCGAAAGGAGCGCACGCCATGATATACATTATAACCTCCGAGGCGAATCCCCAGTGCACCTGCAACTGCTGATTCCGGAAAGCCGCTGTTTGGACTGGGATGCAGCCGCGCATCTCGCCTTACCGTACGCCAGCTACGTCCAGCATCATGCCGATAAACCCACGCCGCTACTACCAGCATCCCCGCTGTCAGGCGTGCCGGAATGAAATTAGCGACATCATCCAGACGTGCCGAGGCCCAGCCCAATTGCAGATACTTTTCATTTTTGTAGCCAACCATGGAATCGAGGGTATTCACGGCACGATAAGCCAACGCTAATGGTGCTCCCCCGATCAGGGCATAAAAAAGCGGGGAAATAATCGCGTCCACGATGTTTTCAGCCACCGTTTCGACGGTACCGCGCGCAATCTCAGGCTCATCGAGCTGCTGCGTATCCCGCCCGACGATCATTCCCAGTTCCCGGCGTGCCGCAGGCAGATCACCCGCCTTTAATTCGCGATACACTGCCATTCCGGCGTCCTTTAGTCCTTTGGAAGCAATTGTGGTTGCGATCAGCACAATTTCCGCTCCGACAGACAGCCACGGATGAATCCAGGCAAGCAAGCGCAGTAACGTCCAGCCAAACGCGAAGGAGCCGCCCACCACAATTAGTGGCAGCAGCAAGCCAGCGCGTTTCAAACCACGGTCACTGTGAACCCGGTGGCGAATCGCCTTTTCCAAGGCAGAAATGGCATGTCCCATGCCGATGACCGGATGTGGCAACCACCTCGGATCGCCGATCAGCCTGTCCAGAAGATATGCAGCCATCATGATCAAGCTAACTGTCACGCCGCCGTTCCTCCTCCAGCACTTCACCCAATACAGACAATAGCATGCCGTTGGCTTCCGTGTCCTTGACTGCAATTCGAAAATGGCTCGCCGTTAGCCCCGGGTACATGGCACAGCTACGTATAAGAATCCCGCGCTGTCCAAGCGCCTGTTGAATGGCCGATGCGCTCCACGTCCCCGGTGCCCGTGCCAGCACGTAATTCGCTTCACCGGGGATGACACCGCAACCCCATTCCGCCAAAGCGGTCAGCAGACGGCTACGCTCCGTAGCAATCAGCTCCTGCGTGCGGCGCTCGTACGCCTCACCGCTCCGCAAACACGCCTCTCCGGCCAGCAACGCCATTCCGTTCACGCTCCAGGTCACCTGCTTGGCGGTCATTCGCCGGATGTAGTCCGGATGAGCAATCGCATAGCCCAAGCGCAAGCCCGGAATCGCATAAAATTTCGTCATCGACCGGATCAAAATCACATGGGGATACCGATCCAGCACAGGCAATAGTGAAATTTGCCGCTCCTGCGGGATAAAATCAATAAACGCTTCATCCACCACCAGCACGGTGTCCGTTTTTCCCGCCGCCTCTGCCAGCTCGCGCAGCTCCTGATCGCCGTATTGCACACCGTTCGGATTATTCGGCTGACCGAGAAACAGAACATCCACCTGCTCCATGAGCTGGAGTATGTCCTCCACATCCGCCTTCCATTGAAGCGAGGCCTTGCCGTACACCCTCCTTACCTCGGCTCCAAATTTGCCTGCCAGCTCGGCATATTCCGAAAAGCACGGCTCCACCGTGCCCACACGCTTGGGAGCCAGTCCCAGTAACAGCAACGCCATGCTCTCAGCCGCACCGTTTCCGATACTCAGCGACTCTGGTGGAACATGAAGTCGCCGCGCCAGCATATTTTTAAAATTCCGGTGTCCAGGGTCTGGATAGCGAACCACAGTGTCCAACGCGCTTTGCAGCACCTCAAGCACCTCCGGTGGCGGACCCAGCGGATTAATGTTCGCGCTAAAATCCACAAAATCCGCAACCGCCCCGCCGAATGTCGCCGCAGCCGTCTCCCTGTCCCCACCGTGACCGTAAACCTCTATCATTGCCTATCATCCTTTCCGGCCGTTCTGAATCATTAGCTCCATTATGGGGCTGCTTTTCGCGTCGCGTCAATGCAAATGAGCTTTTGTGTACATCGCTCACTTGGGTTACAATAGAAGGAGGTACACATAAAACTACACAGTTTATATATACGGAGGAATGGACATGCTGTTCATCGACAACCAGGGCATACACGATCCAGCCATTAATCTTGCCATTGAGGAGTACGCACTCAAGCATCTTCCGCTGGACGACAGCTATCTGCTGTTTTACATTAACCAGCCTTCTATTATTATAGGCAAGCATCAAAATACCATTGAAGAAATCAACGCCGAGTTTGTCAGAGATAACAACATTCAAGTCGTTCGTCGTCTGTCCGGTGGCGGGGCTGTATATCATGACCTCGGTAATTTAAATTTCAGCTTCATTACCAAGGATAACGGGGAGTCCTTTCATAATTTCCTCAAATTCACACAGCCTGTCATTGACGCCCTGCGCCAAATGGGTGTGGAAGCCGAAATGACCGGACGCAACGATCTTCAGGTCGGTGAGCGCAAAATTTCAGGGAACGCCCAATTTGCCACGCGCGGACGCATGTTCAGCCACGGTACATTGATGTTTAACCTGAACCTGGACAATGTGGCCGCATCACTGCATGCCAATCCCGAAAAGTTTAAATCCAAAAGTACTAAATCTGTCCGTAGCCGCGTCGCTAACATCAGCGAGCTAATGGACCGTGAGATGACCATTGAGCAATTCCGCGAGGAGCTGCTGCGTTACATATTCGATGCAGAGCTGGATCAGGTACCCCAATATAAGCTAACCGATGCCGACTGGGCCAAAATCCATGAAATTTCCGCTGAACGCTACCAATCGTGGGACTGGAACTACGGTCAATCCCCTGAAAGCAATATCAAGCACACACGTAAATTTCCGGTCGGCATTATTGATATCCGCATGGATCTCAAGGAAGGCCACATCCGTGATATTAAAATCTACGGCGATTTCTTCGGTGTGGGTGACGTCGCTGATATTGAAAATATTCTGCGCAGCAAACGCTACGATGAAAATGAGGTTCGTCAAGCCTTGTCCTCTCTTGATTTGAAGCATTATTTCGGAAATATTGAGCTGGACGATTTTGTAGGACTCGTATTTTTGGAAGACTAACATCCACTTTTTCCCATTGATTCAATCCAATTCTTCAGTGGTTATAAGGGGACAGGCTCTTAAAGGAGTCGTCCCTTTTTCATTGTGATATTGTCATTTTGAATATTGTAAGATACAATTTGGACATTGCCCCATGATAGAGATAAAGGAGAGAATACCGATATGTATAAATTAATTGCCATTGATATTGATGATACACTCATTAACGACCAAAAAGAAGTTACTCCTGCAACGCAATTGGCGCTTGAAGCCGCTGTAGCCAAAGGTGTCGTGGTTACACTTGCAACTGGACGTGCTTATGCATCTGCCAAACAACTCGCCCGCCAAACTGGCTTGAACGTTCCAATCATTACGTACCAAGGTGCCTTGATTAAAAACCTGCTGGACGAAAACGTGCTGTATGAGCGTTATGTTCCACTTGTGGCCGCACGTCGCTTGTATGAATTCTGCGTGGAACGCAATCTGCATCTGCAAACGTATATAGATGACAAATTGTACACACGTGAAGATAATCAGAAAATCAAAGATTACACCGCGCTAAACAATACGGAATATTTTGTAGAGCCTGTATTCAGCAAATTGGTAGAACTTCCTACGCCTAAAATGCTGATTATTGACGAGCCGGAAGTGCTGGACGAACTGATCCCTGAACTGCGCCAACTGCTCGGCAGTGAAGTGCATATTACCAAATCCAAGCCTCATTTTCTGGAAATTATGCATCATGAGGGCACCAAGGGCCATGCTCTTACGTTCCTTGCTAACCATTACGGCTGTGATCTGTCCGAAACGATTGCGATCGGCGACTCCTGGAACGATCACGAAATGCTCGAATGCGCGGGTCTCGGCATAGCGATGGAGAATGCCATTCCTGATTTGAAAAAGCTGGCTGATTACATTACTAGCAGCAATAACGAAGACGGTGTTAAGCACGCCATCGACAAATTCGTGCTGAATGCTGAATAAATTGAGATAAATAACACAACAACAAAACCTCCAAACGTCGCATGTTCAGTAACACGCGATAGCTTGGAGGTTTTTTCTGTCATATCATATGATGCCTAACAAATTCAAAATATCAGGCAGCAGAACGCACCTTTCGCCTGTTCACCAGACGGATAATTCCATTGTTCATAAGCATTAATCCGGTCACAATGAGCAGCACCCCTGCCAGCATCCACCAACTTACATGCTCTCCGTACACCAAGGCTCCCAATCCCACCGCAATCGGCGGTGAAATATACAACCACGTCGTCGGGAAAAGAGGATTTGTACGCTCCATGAGCCAGTAAAACAGTGTATGTGCAATCATCGAACCAAACAGAATCAGATACAATAAAGAACCCATGGCAGGAAGGTACTGCCACCCCTCAGAACTCCACGGCTCCGTAATTGCAGACAGTACTAGCAGCATCCATCCCCCATGGAGCATTTGCGCCGCATTCAGGGCAATCGGGTTCGTTTCCCGAAATACATCCATCACCCGCTTGGAATAAAGAGCTCCCCCGGAATAACAGAGCTCCCCCAGCAAAATGACAAGACATCCCGCCAGCCACAGGCCGCTGATCTGAACCGCCAATCCGGGAAGCACCACCAGCACCACGCCAAGAAAGCTGATCATGCAACCAATAACCGTAATCCGCGACGTTTTTTGCCTTAGAAGCAATGATTGCAAAATAACGATCATCATCGGTCCCGTGGCTGATAAAATGGCTCCGATGCCCGAACTGACATATTGCTCTGCCCAATACAAGGCCGAAAACGTACCGAAGGTCGTTCCAGCTCCAATGAATACCATTTCCTTCCGCCATAATAACGACCAGCGAACTTTTCCCATCAGCTTCATGGCGATAAACAATATAGCCCCTGCCGCGAAAAAACGTGCGCCTGCCGACAAAAACGGCGGAAGTCCCGCTTCTACCCCCACTTTTATAGCCAAAAACGTTGTACCAAAAATAAGACACATTACCATAAACGCGATACCAATCATGATACGTCCCTCTCCCTTCAGTTGCTTTCAAGCATACAGGGAGATAGACAGAACAGATGTGTAACCACAGAACAGTTGTATACGGTTTTGAAATGTTTTATAGTAAAATACACACAAAAGGAGCGTGGACAGCGTGGGCAAGAACAACAGCGAATTACTCTTTCCAGCCGATCATGCCTTAAAGCTGTATGAGCAGGTCATCCATTATGTGACTGTGCGGATTGATCGCAGGGATTGGCAAGCAGACACGAAGCTGCCGTCCGTAAGAAGCCTGGCTCAGGAGCTGGGTGTACATCGGCTAACCGTTTTCCGGGCCTATCAGGAGTTGAAGCAACGGGGAATGGTCTATGTAAAGGACAAATCAGGATATTACGTTCTTGCTTCCCAAGCAACCCGGCATGCGAAATATGCTGGCTACTCGGGGCATTCGTCCATTGATCTTACGTTTCACTCCGAATCCGCCCATGCGGCAGATGATCCGTCTGTTTCAGCCTGGAGGGGAATGGATGGACTTAGCCGCGTTCAATCAGTGAATGCGAATTTCCAGTTTTCCAAAGCGCTGATTGACCCGTCTCTCCTGCCCAACCGATATTGGAGAGAGCTGATGATGCAGGTATTTGAAAAGCACCCGAAAGTAGCGGCCACCTATTCCTCTGTACAGGGCGATGCCGAGCTTCGGGATGCAATGGCGCAGCATTTTAGCGTCGATAAGCATTTTGCATTGTCACCGGACGAGGTGCTGATTACCTCCGGCGCACAGCAGGCCATCGACCTGATTTCCCGTTCTCTGATCCGGACAGGAGACCGCGTGTTGACCGAACGTCCCGCCTATGGCCCTGCTATGGAAATATTCCGCAGACAAGGCGCGCGCCTGACCATGACCGATATCCGACCGGAAGGCTATGATATGGAACAAATTGAATGGTGCATGAAGACAGAAAAGCCACGTGTGTTCTATATCAATCCAACGTTTCATAATCCGACTGGCTTCACGGTACCCGATGAACAGCGCAAACGTCTGCCCGAGCTGGCCGAGCGCTACGGCTGCCTTATTGTCGAGGACGACAGTACCTATGACATCAGCTTTGGGCAAAAGCCGCCGTCACCTATTTTTGCCTATGATATTTCGGGAAGCGTCGTCTACATTCGCAGCTATAGCAAATATGTCGCGCCAGGTCTGCGAATCGCAGCCGTGACCTGCCGACCACAGCTCATGAACAGTCTGCTGAACGTCAAAGCGCTGGTAGATAACGGCTCGCCACTGCTGAATCAGAAGCTGTTCCTGCAATACTTTCAATCTCCACGCATGCAGCAGCATATAAAAAAGCTATGTATCGCCCTCCAGATTCGCAAGGAAACGATGGAAGACAGCCTCCGCGATTCCGGCTGGACCTGGACCAGCCCGGCAGGCGGCCTCAGTCTGTGGCTCCAGTTGCCTTCTACGTTGAAACCTAATGAACTGCTCGCCAAATGTGTGCAGGAATCGGTCACCTTCGTACCCGGTAATGTATTCGATCCGATTGGCGAGGAAGGCAAAACGCATGTGAGATTGTCCTATTCGTATGCCAACGAGTTGCAAATCAAAGAAGGTATAGCTACCCTTCTCCGTATCAGCCGGACAATGTAAGGGGCAGCATTATTCCAATGGCAGGCTCATGCCGGCCTGTGCTAGGCGAATCTCTTCCAGAAGCCCGTAGTTGCGTGTGACATCCACATCATGGGACATATGTGTAAATACCGTGCGGTTGGGTTGGAGTCTCCCTATAAGCTCCTGAGCCTCCAGCATGTCATATACCGAGCGGGTTGCATATTCGGCCTCCTCATGATAAAAGCTCGTTCCCAGCACGAGCAAATCCAGATTGTGCAGGGGCAGGATTTCCGCATCATTTAGCCCAATCGAATCCGAGCAGTAGGCCCACGAGAAGCCGTCTTTTTCCAGTCGATAAGCGTAAGCATAACCATTCTTCCCGTGATTCACACGCCATCCCCGGATATTCCACCCTCCAAGCAAGGCCCCCTGATCGACAGGGATAAGGTCAATATGCCCCGGAAGCCAGGAAAATTGACGCAGGATCGTGTCGATCACCTCCTGTGGAGCGTACAAACGACCTCTGTTCCCGGTCCAGCGACAGGCATCCGCCCATTCCGGCAGTCCTCCAATATGGTCAAAATGTGCGTGCGTCACGAGGATGGTACGGATGAAGCGAAGCCCGCGTATTTCCATCTGCTTGCGCCAGTCCGGGCCGCAATCAATCATAAAGTCCTCCGTCTCGCTTTCGATCAGCACAGACGACCTCAGCCTCACATTTGCCCCTGTCGTGCGGGCCTCCGTACATACGAGACAATCACAATATACACGCGGAACGCCCATCGCATCCCCCGTGCCAAGAAAAATAAGCCGATTCATGGTTTAACTCCTATCTATCTGGGTGTTTTTACTACTATTATAACGAACTCATCAAGTCTGCGTAAATCCTTCCAGCGCCCAACGCCAAAAGGAGCATGCCCAAGCCCCTGAACTCAGGCCGGACATCCCCTTAAGTATGATCGCGTTATAACTTTAAATCATAATAGGCATTGGATCTTTCTTGAGGCGGTTTTCCACCATCCAACTGGACTGATCGTTATACAGATAAGCCCGATGTACCAGCACGTGCACCTGCTGACCAGGTTCCAGCGTGGACTTCTCCAGCGAACGGTATGTCATGAGACGATGATCCCCGACCTGTACTTCAACCATCCATTCACTCCCACGAAAATGTAAATGCTTCACAATGCCTTCCTCGGTCGCCGACAGAAGCGCAAACTCCTCGCTTGGCCCGACATCAATATACTCCGGACGGATCAAGGCACGTGCTCCCATTCCGGCAGCTTCCTCGAAACCTTTGAGACTGCCCGCCTGTTCGATCACCGTGGATTCCCCAATAAAGGAAGCTACGAACGGGGTCCCCGGTTTTTTATAAATATCCCAAGGCGTTCCCTTCTGCTCCAGCCGTCCCTGATTAATCACCATAATTTCATCAGCTACTTCAATCGCCTCATCCTGATCATGGGTGACGAAAATTGAAGTGATCCCCACACGCTCAATCAATTCCCGTAGCCAGGTACGCAGCTCCTGACGAATCTTGGCGTCAATGGCTGCAAAAGGCTCATCCAGAAGCAGCAATTGAGGCTCCGGCGCCAAGGCACGCGCAAAAGCAACCCGCTGCCGCTGTCCACCAGACAACTGATGCGGATAACGATGCTCGAAGCCTTTGAGTCCTGTCAGCTCGACCAGCTCTGTGACGCGTTCCTTGATGCGGGCTTTGGAGCTTTTTTTCACTTTTAGACCAAAGGCAATATTGTCGTACACGCTCATGTGCTTGAACAAAGCATAGTTTTGAAATACAAATCCGATTCCGCGTTCCTGCGGGGCCAGCTCGTTTACCCTTTTCCCATGAAAATGAATTTCACCCGCATCCGGTTGCTCCAGACCCGCCAAAATCCGAAGAATGGACGTTTTACCGCCGCCGCTCGGACCGAGTAAACCAATCAGATGACCTGCTTGAATATCAAAGGATACGTCCTTTACCGCATGAAAATTACCGAAATGCTTGTTTAGACCCCTTACTTCTACATGCATAACCGTACACTTCCTTTCCGCTTCTGAACCTTTGCAGGAACAGCAGCAGCCTTGCTTACCGCAAAGCGCGTACCTCATTTGAAATCATTTTATTATTCCAATGTATATACTATGTTTTCCTTATGTGATACTTTATCAAAGGAAAGCTTTCGTCGTCAACTCTATATATTACGTCAGGTGTTCATTGGGTAAAGTAAAATGGGTAAAGTAATAAGAAGAAGGGAGAGGGTAATAATGTTGCATACTTTAGAATTATCCACTAGCGGACGAGATGAGATGCGTGATATTACACGCGAGGTCGCTTCATTAATACAACAAAGCGGAGTTCAGGAAGGCACCGCACTGATCTTTTGTCCACACACAACGGCCGGAATAGCCATTAATGAAAATGCCGACCCGGACGTCAAACATGATGTGATTTTAAGGTTGGACGAGGTTTATCCGTGGGAGCATCCCCAATATCGCCATATGGAAGGAAATACGGCATCCCACCTTAAATCTATCACCACGGGCCCCTCTCAGACTGTCATTATTCATGATGGAAAATTGTTGCTCGGGCGGTGGCAGGGAATTTATTTTTGCGAATTCGACGGACCACGCAGACGCCAGTATCATGTAAAAATCATGAAAGGCTGATCTTGCAAAAAAACAGACCATGATGTTCTCCTGCTGGATGCATCATCGTCTGTTACAATCTTAGTCGCTTTCGTAAAGTACCGTAATGATAAGGCACCGTCATGAAGTGAATATACCCAGAAAAGCGCCCTACAGATTCATAGCCGAGGCATGTGATTGCAGGTACGCTCATAGGTTTCTGCACAGCAGCTTTACATGTGCCAAAGCAGCGGGCCTGATCTCTTCAAATGTCAAACCATCCTGAATGTAAAAGGACACAAAGCCGTGCATAGACAAAAACAGACTTTGAGGTACTCGTGAGCAATCTTCCTCTGAATGTCCCTGACCACTTAATTCCTGACGGATCATGGACGCGAATAATTCCACACAACGGTTTTGCTCCGTGCGACAGTAAGCGAACAGTTCTTCATCGTGCATCATGAACATAATTTCGTACTGATAAGGATTTTCCAAGCCAAAACGAATGAACTCCAGCATCAAGTGCTCCAGTCTGTTCAGACCATCATCCGGCGTACCTGTTGCTCCTTGCAGTAGAATACCGCGTAACGTATTAAAATCCTCAATCACAATGGCGTAGAACAGTTCAGCCTTCTCTTTAAAATGATAGTATAACGAACCATGACTGTAACCCAGATGCTGGCCAATGCTGCGCATTGAAATAGCACGGTAGCCCTTGGTAATAAACAAGTGCCTGGCCGCTTCCAGAATCCGCCCTCTTGACAACTCCTGTTCTACTGCTCTTCTAGCCATATTATTTATTCCCCTTCAATAAAGTAAAGCTGCTCTCCCTCCGACACAAGCGATTGCCCCTGTGTCAAGTCTGTTATCCAGTTGCTGAAGGATTCCGCATCACCAGCCAGCGGCAGACAGGTTAAGGTAACTTTATCCGTAAACATGGTTTCTCCAGTACGGATGCTGCGATTTCGCAATTCATTTTCCACTTTGCCCAACCAGGTGTAATCCAATTCCACGAAAATTTCACGATGCAGCACACGCGTAATCGCATCCCCTGCCTCAATTGCTGCAACAGCACCATCTGAATATGCACGAATCAGACCGCCTGCTCCCAGCAAAATCCCCCCAAAGTAACGGGTAACAACAATCGCCACATTTTTCAGCTTCTGGTTACGAATAACCTCCAAAATGGGCTTGCCCGCCGTACCGCTCGGTTCTCCGTCATCCGATTGCTTCTGGATTTCGTCTCGTTCCCCGATCATGTAAGCAGAACAATTATGGGTTGCGTTCCAATGCTCTTTTTTAATGCGCTCGATAAAAGCCGCCGCTTCTTCCTCGGTCTGAACAGGCTGGATGTGACCGATAAAACGGGATTTCCGGATCACAATTTCCTTGCTGCCGGAGCCGCGTACAGTTCGGTATTGTTCCAACATATCACAAATAACCTTCCTTACTTCATTTTACAAGAAAGCAGTCCCCCGCTTCTGGCAGCCGGTGAACTGCTTTCCTGTACTTTATTTGGTGCTATACGCTATAACGCTCCTATCTGAAATCCTGTTTCAGTCAGGAGTTTACAGCTTCCTTATTCGGACAATCTCGCTTCAAGCTCCGCTTTTTGCTCTTCGAAGCCTGGTTTACCCAGCAGAGCAAACATGTTTTTCTTGTAAGCTTCTACGCCCGGTTGATCGAACGGATTCACACCCAACAGGTAGCCGCTGATGCCGCAAGCTTTTTCGAAGAAATAAGCCAGGTACCCGAAGGAGTAAGGGCTTAAATCAGGAATGTTCACGATCAGATTCGGTACTTGTCCGTCTGTGTGAGCAAGCAATGTACCCTGGAATGCTTTTTTATTTACAAAGTCCACCGTTTTTCCTGCCAGGAAGTTCAGTCCATCCAGATCATCCTCATCTGCTTCGATGGTGATATGGCTAGGTACATTTTCCACTTGGATAACCGTTTCGAAAATGTTACGGCTACCTTCCTGAATGAATTGTCCCATGGAGTGCAGGTCTGTCGAGAAGTCAACGGAAGCAGGGTAGATACCTTTGTAATCCTTGCCTTCACTTTCGCCGTACAGCTGTTTCCACCACTCAGAAACGAAATGCAGGGAAGGCTCATAGTTCACGAGAATTTCAATAGCTTTACCTTTGCGGTACAACGCGTTACGAACGGCTGCATATTGGTAAGCCTCGTTCTCAGCTACATTCGGATTGCTGTATTCCTTGGAAGCGTCTGCCGCCCCTTGGAGCATTTCCTCAATGTTAATGCCAGCTGTAGCAATCGGCAGCAAGCCTACTGCTGTCAGCACGGAGTAACGGCCACCTACATCATCAGGAATAATGAAGGATTCGTAGCCTTCCTCGTTAGCCAGTTTTTTCAGAGCGCCGCGTTCTTTATCTGTTGTTGCATAAATGCGTTTGCGCGCTTCTTCTTTACCGTATTTTTTCTCCAGAGCCGCACGGAATACGCGGAAAGCGATAGCTGGCTCTGTTGTTGTACCTGATTTGGAAATGACATTCACGGAGAAGTCTTTTCCTTCAATCAGTTCCAACAGATGATTCACATATGTAGAGCTGATGTTGTTGCCTGCAAAATAAACAGCCGGGCCTTTTCGCTTGTCTTTAGGCAGTGCATTATGGAAGGAATGCGACAGCATTTCAATCGCAGCGCGTGCACCAAGGTAAGAACCGCCGATGCCGATGACAATCAACACTTCGGAATCACTTTGGATCTTTGCAGCAGCTTTTTGGATGCGTGCAAACTCTTCTTTATCATAATTGGTAGGCAAGTCAATCCAACCTAGGAAATCGGAACCTACACCGGTTTGGTTATGAAGCTGCTCATGAGCCAGCTTGATCGGTTCTGCAAAATAATCAATTTCGTGCTGCCCTATAAAGGAGAGCGCTTTGGTGTAATCGAAAATAACTTTTTTAGACATGTTTGGAACCTCCTGTTTTGTATTGCTAAGACCATGAATACCAACATAAGGACTTAGCAATAGGATACTTTAATTTGCAGGGCCTGACAAGCTTGCGTTACCTGTGCGTCCGGTGCCTTGCCAGACCCTAGTGTAGATAGGGTGGGATACCCATGCTACAATAAATAGAGATCAACCTATATTTAAGCAGTCAATTCAAGCCGAACTCGCATCTGCATCGGACGGCAACCTCCAACAAGAAAGGTGATTAGCTATGAAAAACATCGGATTTATCGGACTGGGCACCATGGGCGCCCCGATGGCATCCAATCTGTTGAAGCAGGGATATGGAGTCACGGTCTACAATCGCACCGCCTCACGCTGTGAGCCACTTGTAGAGCAAGGCGCGCGTACGGCTTCAACGCCTCGTGAGGCGGCTGAAGGTCAGCAGCTGGTCATTACCATGGTCAGCGATGATCACTCGATCCGTGATATCTACTACGGCGAGGACGGCGTGTTTGCCGGTCTTACGTCTGGTGTAACTGTGATGGACAACAGCACCATTTCACCTGAGCTGGTCAAACAACTGGCCGCCGAAGCGGACAAGCTGGGCTGTTCCTTCATTGATGCTCCAGTAACGGGCAGTAAGCCTGCTGCTGTAGACGGCACGCTTGTGTTCATGGTTGGCGGTGACGCGGAGGCCATTGCCGCACAGTCGGACGTTTTTGATACGCTGGGCAAAAAGGTGCTCCACATGGGACCGAATGGCAGCGGGGCCGTAGCCAAGCTCGCACATAACACGATGGTCGGTATTAATAACCTCGCTCTGGCTGAGGGCTTTGCCATCGCCGCCAAATCCGGCATTCCGGCGGACAGCTTCCTGGAGCTGGTACAGCTCGGATCAGCAGGCAGCAAGGCTGCTGACCTGAAAGGACGCAAAATCATCGAGCATGACTTCAGCAACCAGTTCTCACTTGCCTTGATGCTCAAAGACTTGAAGCTCGCTGCCTCGCTGACGGATAGCCTGTCCATTCCCACGCCTATGCTCTCCATTGCCAAGAGCCTGTTTCAAGCCGGGCAAACGCAAGGCTACGGCGACGAGGACTTGTCCGCTGTGGTGAAGACCTATGAAACGTGGATCGGCCGCACTATTGGCGGCAAGCCACTCGAATAGGCCGCATCCTTCTTTAAACCACGTTGCTGTGCTTTTGTACATATCGCATAGCCTATAGGGTAAGCACACTTGACTTGAAGTCGAGTGGTGCTTGCCCTTTTTTCGCTACTTATTCCGGGTAAGAACAGCAGTAATCCGTTACGCTTCGTACTTCCAACTTGAATGATGACTGTGCAGGCACGTGGAATGTTGCCGTTCCCTGTATTTCCAGCCATTCCTCAGCACCTGGAAGCAGTACTTTCAAATCCCCTGCCAAAATCTCCATGATCTCACGGGAATCCGTGCCGAATTCATACGTTCCCGGCAGCATAATTCCCAATGTTACCTTACTGCCGTCACCCAAAATGACCGTACGGCTTGTAACCTGACCGTCGTAATATATATTTGCTTTTTTAACTACGCTGACTCCATCAAACTGTGTCATTCGTTATCCCCTCATCTGCTCATCAATGGTTGAATGAAATTTATGCATCATCATAACATAGTTTTAATCCAAGCCTCAGTATAAAAATACACAAGGCTACAAAATTCCTCAATGTATGAAACAAACAGCCGTAAGCCTTACTCAGGTTACGACTGTCTGTTTAATAGGTTGTTTTATTTCAACAAAGCTTTTACGCGATTAACAACGTTCTCTACCGTAAAGCCATATTCCTTAATGACGCGGTCGCCAGGTGCGGATGCGCCAAATGTGCTGATACCGAGAATGTCGCCTTGGTCGCCGACATATTTTTCCCAGCCCAGTGGATAAGCCATTTCTACAGCCAAACGAGCTTTTACTTCAGGCAGCAGAACGGAATCTTTGTATGCTTTGTCTTGTTTTTCGAAGAGATCCCAGCTTGGGAAGCTGATAACGCGTACTTGGATACCTTGTTCCGCAAGTGCTTCCTGAGCTTTAACAGCCAGTTGTACTTCGGAACCCGTTGCCAGAATTTGAGCAACCGGCTTGCCGTCTGTCGCATCTGCAACGACATAAGCACCGCGTTTGATACCTTCGCGTGCATGTTCAGCAGTAGCAGCCAGGATTGGCAGGTTTTGGCGAGTCAATACCAGAGCAACCGGGTTTTTCTTGTTTTCCAGCGTGTAAGCCCAAGCAGCGGAAGTTTCATTACCATCCGCCGGACGAATAACCGTCAGGTTCGGGATAATACGCAGGGAAGCCAATTGTTCGATCGGCTCATGAGTCGGGCCATCTTCACCAACAGCAATACTGTCGTGAGTCAGAACGTAAGTTACAGGCAATCCCATCAGAGCTGCCAGACGAACGGCCGGACGCAGGTAATCCGTAAACACGAAGAATGTACCGCCGAATACTTTTACCCCTTGGTGCAATGTCATACCATTCATCGCAGCAGCCATACCGAACTCGCGGATACCGAAATAGATGTTACGGCCGGCATAGTCTTCTGGCGTAAAGTTCGTCAGGTTGTTCAAGTGTGTCATCGTGGAGCTTTCCAGATCGGCAGATCCGCCAGTCAGGAACGGTACGTTTGGAGCCAATCCGTTCAGTGCATTACCAGAAGCCACGCGAGTCGAAACTGCTTTGTCTTCAGTTGTGTACTTCGGAAGGTCACGGTCCCATCCTTCTGGAAGGTCGCCGTTTACGGCTGTTTCGAACTGAGCTGCCAGGTCAGGGTGAGCCGCTTTGTATTTCGCAAACTGCTCATCCCATGCTTTGTTCGCTGCGATGCCGTGCTCTTTTACTTTAGCAAAATGCTCGCGAACTTCTTGCGGTACGTGGAAGTCCTCTTCATATACCCATTTGTAAAATTCTTTAGTCAGCTTGGCTTCTTCTGCACCCAGTGGGGAACCGTGAGTACCGCCATGTCCGCCTTTACCTTGTTTGTTCGGGCTTCCGTAGCCGATGACTGTTTTCACTTCAATCAACGTAGGACGTGTGGAGTCCCCTTGTGCTTCCTCAATCGCTTTTTGGATCGCTGGAAGATCGTTACCATCCTCTACGCGCAGTACTTGCCAGTTGTAAGCTTCAAAGCGTTTTGCAACACTTTCGGAAGAGGACAGGTTCAGCTTGCCATCCAGTGTAATATCGTTGGAATCAAACAATACGATCAGCTTGCCCAATTGCAGACGCCCAGCCAGCGAAGCCGCTTCGTGAGACAGGCCTTCCATCAGATCGCCGTCGCCGCAGATTGCATAGGTGAAGTGATCCACAACTTTGAATTGATCTTTATTATAGGTTGCGCCCAGTTGAGCTTCAGCCATTGCCATACCTACGGCCATAGCTACGCCTTGTCCCAGAGGTCCGGTTGTAGCGTCTACACCAGCAGTGTGTCCAAACTCAGGATGACCTGGTGTAAGACTGCCCCATTGACGGAATTGTTTCAGTTCTTCCATAGGCAGATCATAGCCGCTCAGGTGAAGCAGGCTGTACAGCAGCATGGAGCCGTGTCCTGCGGACAGTACAAAACGGTCACGGTTAATCCATGTAGGGTGATTCGGGTTATGATTCATCGTTTTAGCAAAAAGTTGGTAGCCCATCGGCGCGGAACCCATCGGCATGCCGGGATGTCCCGAGTTTGCTTTCTCGATAGCATCGATTGCCAACGTACGGATTGTCGTAATGGACAAATTGTCGATCGTGGAGTTTTCATCCTTTTGAATCGCTTGATTCTGGTCAGTCATGGTTAGCCTCCTCATATTGTAAAAAGTATGCCAATTGCATTTGGTCATGCTCTCCAATACCGCCGTCCGATATAGTAACGACGCCCATTGAAGTGAGTGAATCTGCTTGAATGTTTCAATATGACTTATACATCCTTAAATATTGTACCATTTGCCGTGCAGGTTTGCCAGATCGTTTATAAAGATGGTTGTCGAAATGTCGTACCGAGTCCTCATATAAATATACCCGCAAAGTATTAACCTCATTTAAAAAATCATAAAATCGCGAAAAATAATGCATTTTGTCCGGTTTTGACACCCGCATTTCGTAGAAAAAAGCAAAAAACCCGTCATTTTGACGGGCTTTGTTTGTAAGAAGTATGAACTCTTATATTTTAAAAAATATAAAAATCAGTTAAAAACGACCGTTTTATTTTCATGAACCAAAATCCGGTCCTCTGCATGCCACTTCACGGCTCTTGCCAAAACGACTCGCTCAATGGTGCGACCGATCCGTTTTAACTCATTGACATCATCACCGTGGCTTACCCGCTGTACGTCCTGCTCGATGATCGGGCCACCGTCCAGTTCCTCAGTTACATAATGCGCGGTTGCGCCAATAATTTTCACACCGCGATTATAGGCTTGGGCATATGGCTTCCCACCCACGAATGCAGGCAGGAACGAATGATGGATATTAATGATCCGGTTACGGTAATGCTCAATAAACTTGGGTGAAATAATCTGCATGTACCGGGCCAAAATAATGACGTCGATATCTTCACCAATGACCTCTAGTTGACGGCGTTCCGCCTCCGGTTTGGTATCGGCTGTCACCGGAATATGGTGATACGGAATGCCGAACGATTCCACATACTCCTTCATATCTGGATGATTGCTGACCACCAGAGAAATATCCGCGTCCAGATCCCCTGCCTGCCATTGCCACAATAGCTCCACCAGACAATGATCTTCTTTGGAAACGAAAATGGCGAGCTTTTTCTTGCGGCTGACCGCTGAAATCGTCCACTCCATCCGGAATTGTTCTGCAACCGCGGCAAAATCCTGCTCCAGTTGGGGCTGGGTTTCACTCAAGTATGGCAGATCAAATTCAACCCGCATAAAAAACATACCGCCGGACGGGTCCATCGTGTATTGATCAGATTGAACAATATTGGCGCCATGCTCGTACAAAAAGCGAGACACGGCCGCTACAATACCCGGGCCATCAGGACAGGATACGAGCATACGCGCACGGTTTTCATGCGCAGATTGAGTACTGTTTGGCTGATGTTTTACGTGAAGTTCCATGTGGCTACAAATCCCCCTTGGCTTATACCGTCACTGGCAAATGACTGCCGGCAAACCAGGCAATCAGACGATGATTAATATGTTCTTCGCTCAACTCCGGAAACAGTGCTGCTTCCGTTATCATGTCATACAGACGTTCCAGCGGCTCGCGCGGATCGGCCTTTTTCGCTTTGGCATCATTTTTCAGCAGCGTCCAGGTATCCAGCACAAAGTTACGGACGTCCACATCCTGTTTTTTGAAAAACGAATGCAACTGCTCTACCTGACCCAAAAATTCATCGCCAAAACGCTCCTTCACATTCCCGCGAAGCAAAGCGATTTCAACCTCATACATTGGACGCTGGGTTTTCGCTTCCTTCCCAATCCAAGGCGTTTCCAAAATAAACGGGCGGCCTTGAAGCGCTTCGTGATGCACCACGTTATGAATGGTCTGATAGCCGATCCAGCCCGATCCAATCGGAGTATGACGATCTTTATGAGCACCAACCGCATTTTTACTGTCATTAACGTGAACCACAGCGATACGATCCAGCCCGACAATACGATCAAATTGCTCCAGCACGCCGTCCAGATCATTCACAATGTCATAGCCCGCATCGTGAATGTGACAGGTATCCATACAAACGGTAAGACGCTCGTTGTGCTCTACTTTATCTATAATGGAGGCAATTTCCTCGAAGCTGCGGCCCATTTCGGTACCTTTGCCTGCCATCGTTTCCAGCGCAATGTTAACATCCGTCTCCTTCACGCCGTTCAGTACCTCATTCAAACCGTCGGCGATACGCCCAATTCCATATTCAGCATCCTTATCGGTAAAAGCACCCGGATGAAGCACGATGTTTTTCACGCCGATCGCGTGGGTGCGACGAATTTCCTCCTGAAGAAAGCTGACCGCGAGCTCATAGGTATTTTCCTTGTAAGAGCCGAGATTGATAATATACGGGGCATGCACCACGATATCTTCCATCCCTTTTTCAGCCATCAACTGCTTGCCTTCCTCCAGATACATGGATTCCATCGGCTTACGACGCGTGTTTTGCGGTGCCCCCGTGTATATCATGAACGAGCTGGACCCATAAGAAGACGCTTCTTTTGTAGCGCTGAGCAGACCCTTGTCCGAGAAGGACACATGAGAACCAATTTTCAGCATGATTCGGTTTCATCCCCTTATCCTTGTTATTCTGTTATGCTTGTCTTATTTTGATTTAATCATTTTAACGTGATTATTGAAATCAAACAACATGGCTTTTATGGTAGTGCACACACAAATCAGGATTACACGTAAGGGAAACGAGGTAAATGAAAGCATGGATTGACATCCTTTAGCGTATACAGGTACATTCGAATGAGGTTTTTTTCTCGAAAAGGGTTATATTCTATAACATACATATTTTTTGCGAATCGGAAGGAGAGTCGAACTCCATGAACATCGTCATATGCGGAGGTACTGGATTAGTAGGGTGTGCGCTAACCAAAAGCTTGCTCAACGACGGGCATACGGTAAAGGTAATCACCCGTAAACCCATGGTAGGTCACGAAGCGAGCCCACGCTTGCAATATATGAGCTGGAACGAACTGAAACAAAAGCCTGAATCATTAGAGGGCACAGACGCGGCCATTAATTTGGCAGGAGAGACGCTGAATCAGCGCTGGACGGACAAGTCCAAGCAAAGAATCCTCCAATCACGCCTGCTGTCTGTTGCCAAATTGGCCCAAGCACTAAATGCTCTGCAAAAAAAGCCGGAAGTTATCATTCAGGCTTCGGCTGTCGCCGCCTACGGTACATCTCTTACTGAAACGTTCGATGAAACCAGCCCGCGCCGTTCGGAAGACTTTCTGTCTCAAGTGGTCGAGCAGTGGGAGGAGGCCGCCAACGCCTACCCTTCCAATGCCCGGTTAATCAAGCTGCGCATTAGTCTCGTACTGGACAGCAAACGCGGTGCATTTCCACTGATGAAGCTGCCTTACAGCTTCGGATTCGGCGGCAAAATAGGCAGCGGCCATCAATGGATGAGCTGGATTCATATTAAGGATATCGTCCGCCTGATCACCCACTGCATCCATACGCCAGACATCACCGGAGCTGTGAACGCATCATCACCACACCCGTTGACGAACGACCAGTTTGGTAAAACCGTGGCTGAGGTATACCACCGTCCACACTGGTTTCCCGTTCCCGGCGTTCTCGTACAAAAGCTAGTCGGTGAGATGAGTACCCTCGTGTTAGACGGTCAAAAAGTAATCCCGCGCAAGGCGCTGGAGCATGGATTTCAGTTTAACTATCCTTCACTGAAGGAAGCACTGGAGGAACTACATTCTCCTCATAAGCAGCGCTAAAATGAAAAGAGGAACTCTATGTGGCGGCATCTCACCAGCTCAGAGTTCCTTTTTTAGATAATCTATTTTCATTTTAGCCTATCCCTTCAGCTATCCTCTCAACTATTTCCTTATCAAAATCATCTAGTTCAGCCATTAAAAGATCATATTGTTTTATAGATTCAGAGGTGTTCAATACTCGAAGTACAGCAATACTGTAGTGTCCAAGAGTATCAATACCAAATAGCTTATTTACCTTAGGATCTCTGAACTGGCTAATATGCTTCAATTTTTCGATAATTTTTTCGTTGCAGAGCTTCTTTTTTGCTATCTGACTCATAGCATTCATCATAACCTGGTTATGATGAATATCCAGACACTCCACCAATTTATCGTCACTTATCTTTCCCTCTCGTATTTCTTTTGATAAAGTAAGTAGATTCATTATACAATCTCCATTCAATCTAGTTTAACTGGCCCAAAATTCTCCAAAAGATACTGCCGTTCATCCCTGTAATTGCTCCAGAGATGTTCTGCAAGCTCCTTATTTCCAATCCTCTCTGCTTCTTTTATTTCCACCATATAAGCCCTAAGCTCCATGATAATTCTATTTTTGAATTCATATGTTACATCCAAACTTGGAAATCCTTTAGCCTTATCATCAAGGAAATGTTGATACTCATGTCGCAATGCACTAATTGAAGCATCCTCATATATATTCAGCTGACCAGGCTTCCCTGATCCTTTGGGAGCATACGCCATAATATCTCTATCCAAAATCCTAACTTCAACGCCCGCTTCTTGTGTGTTTTTAATAATGTTACTCCACTCTTCTGGGTGAGAAAGTCTTCCCGGACCATAAATATCCCTAAATGGGTCAGCATCATTTTTACCTAACATATTATCAGATAAACGTTTTGAAGTCCCTTCGGCTTCAACAATAGTCCCAGATTTCACCTCATATTTTATTGACGATCCCAAACCAACTTTAGGCTTAATTACTGAGCTAACTCCTCCAAATATTGCTGCTGTACTAATCATATTGGCCCAATGTTCCTTTGACCAGGCATTTGTAGGCATTGTAGCTTCTCTGATCGTTCCATGTACACCAAAAGTCCAGAAGTTAAAAAAATCATTTGCTGAATCAAACTGCTTGGATGCTGAAATCTTGACCAAGCTCCAATAAACTATCTGCCGATTTCTGAAACGCATTTCGTGTATCTGGAGCAGGAACAGCACATGCATTAGGTGGAGGTGGTAAACAACTTGCGTCAATGTAACCTGCTTTCATCAGATCAGCTAATCTGAATTTGTCTGCATGGTGACGTAGCTCCCTCGCAATAGAATCCGTCAGGGTAACAAAGTCAGTCATATTCTTCTGAGAGACTTGAAATTGACTATAAAATTGTTGTTTAGTTGTACCATCCCATGATTGCTGCATAAAAGAAATTCGCTGCATCAATTGACTATTCATCTGAATCGCTGTTTTCTGTGCAAGGTCAAATTGCTTGGAGACGGTTATAAGTTGTTCAGGAGTCACTTTAATGGTTGTCATAATTTACCTCGGTTCAAGTTCATTATGACATGATAGCATTATTCAAATTTATGGAAAACAGCCTTATCTCCTAAATTGTTATAAGAAAGAGTGTTTCTTTATACCTGTATCAAAAGACTTAGCCCTGAGTATCGCAAATAGTCATTCACACGTTCTTTTCACAAGAAGAATGAGCAATCGAAGGCTAATCCATTTATCGTCCCAAGTCTTGAGAAAAAGTTTACCGTCAATGAGTTTTCCGGTTTTGTACATAGATAAGCTCCTTTACGGAATAGAGGGGTTGTTGATTACAGGCTTAAAGCTATTTATATTTTGGGTAGTCGGATGTATTTTCCCTTTATGTAGGTTATAGAGAGGTTAATATCCAGATGCCAAACCTCTTGTTTCATCCTCAGCACGTTCTATCGCCTGAATCAAAGTCATCAAAGGTTTTTCAAGTTTGTATTGAATGGCTTTTTCACACGTACCACCAGCAGCTTCCCACTCCCAAAACGCAATGATGTCAACGGGTTCAAGAAAATATAAAGCTAAGGCATTCACTGGATTTGCAGTGTGCAGTTTCATAAACTCTTCGTCTAAAAGTTGATTATACGTAAGATATTGCTCTTGCATCGCTTCTAGGAGAAAAAGTACGCTTTCCTCATTCACATTAGTAATTCGATTAACAAAAGCATTTCGTCTTTCAACCGTATTCAGTATAATTTGTATAGCATTTCGAGTACGCGAAGCATCAGAAGTAATACCAAGCATATTAATTAGATCATTAGTAGTGAGATCAGGATTAAATGGGGCTTGCTCTATAATATACGTCCATTTATCGTCGCTTCCATTTTGAAATACTCGAATAGCATCGGAAACGTTATAGCCAATCGTTTGCCATTTTCGATTAAACACGTCAATAATATGATAATAGTACAACTCTGTTTCTCCGTTGCCTACTTCCTGTCCCCAGACCTTTTTCATACGAACAATGTTTTTAATATCTTGTTTATTGAACTTTTCTTTTAAAATCATAGGTGTCACCTCCAGTTCTATTTTGGTAAAATGTCCATAGCAAAGCTAAGGGTGTTGTACATCATTTTTTTAGGATGATATGATATAGCTTAGCTTTGTTTCATCAGTTCCTCTTTAGATTTTTTTCATTTTGTCGTAAATATTTACGACTTGTTACAAACGATATCATCAACCCTTTCATTATTCAACTGTTTTAACGTAATTATTTCCGACTTATTGGAATTAAATCATATTTTCTATGTCATCTGGTATTAAAGAAGGAGAATGATAAATGATTAGTTTTGAACCATTACAAATAACTTTGATTAAAAAGAAAATCTCTAAAATGGAGTTTATAAAACTAATGAATATCTCCCCGTCAACTGCCGCTAAAATGTGGCGTAACGAGTACATAGCTATGAAAATTATCGACGATATATGTAACAAGCTAGAATGTAATTTGACAGATGTCATTGAACATACTCCAGATGATAAATTGAATCAAAGTACTCAATAGCTACCCCCAAATTAAACGTCAAAAAGAAGCCCATAACATTAATAGGCTTCTTCTTTATACATATCAAACTATTTCACTCAGAGGCGTTGGCGGAAGATTTAAAAGAGTCCAGTCTATAAGCGTAGGACACTCCGGCAATCTTAAAAGTGTCTCCAGCATTCGGGATGAACTTCTTGTATGGCACCATCGCCTCTCCATTCAGAACAGTTCCGTTCGTCGAGGACAAATCCTTGATGATGTGGCCGTGCTGCTCTCTGCGTTGGAACTTTTATCCGTCTTTTTGATTTCGTCTTTTCCCATATCAGTGTTTTGCAACCGGCCGTAACTGCTTGTAAATGTCGGCATACGTGAAATGTTCATTGCTTTCCTCCTAATTCTGTAATGAGGAAATATATGTTTTCGTACACCACAATTGATTGTCAGTTTTTTAGGAAAAGTAAAGATGAATGACAGAAAAAATGAAGCGGGGCAATCCAAAGAGATTACCCCGCCCTAGCCTAACGGATTATTCCAAAACGTAGGAAATAGTCATTTCAACAGATTTATAAGAAAGGCTGCCGAACCATCTATCTCCGGTAGAACTTGCAATGTTTGTTCCAAAGACCTGTGCTGTCCATGTACCACGTGCTTCCTGATCTAGAAAACTTGCTCTCTCAGTCATTCCACTGGGCTTCCATGCGATAGTAGCAGATTTGCCGCTAGGAGAGGATACATTCAAATTAGAAAAAACAACCGTCCCCAGCAAATTTCTATTGTTGTTGTTGATAATTCCTCTTCCTGGGTCAATCTCAATCGACTTTACCTTGGCATTAAGAGGCAATGACGTAAACCGGAAGCTAACCTGATCGGAAAAACCGCTTTTGCCAGGGGCTAATGCCAACCCTAGGCTTTTGCCTGCACTCACTGTTTTACTGCTGCTGGAAGCATTGGGAGCGGCACTTAACTGTACATCCACTGTCTGTGTATAGACAGTTTCACCAGCCACATTGGTGGATACCTTAACATTCGGTTCCGCTGCAAATGCAGTCACGGACATTGCGGCACTCATGGATACCGCCAGTAACATTGCACCTAAACGTTTTTTCATCCTCATACTTTTTTACCTCCAAAAAATATTATTAAGGTGGTATGAATTGCTATCCGAGCATAAAGACCTATTTTCAAAAAGGATGACGTTTTCTAGTAGAACAGCAATAACCCCTTATTAATATTATCGGTATACGCTTGGAAAAAGTCAATTGTTTCCAATGATTTTTTTGGTATAAATGGATTAAATTTTAATATTCTACCCTTTGTGAACCATCGCCTTAGTTCATCGTCTTCACACAACTTTTTATAGCGTGAATGCGTGATAATCAAAACATCAGATTCACGTACAGCCTCAAGATTCTGCCTATAATAACTCCACTTTTTGGTAAAATGTCCATAGCAAAGCTAAGGGTATGTTGTACAT
Source organism: Paenibacillus sp. LT-B23 (assembly GCF_059417685.1). Classification (NCBI taxonomy): domain Bacteria; kingdom Bacillati; phylum Bacillota; class Bacilli; order Caryophanales; family Paenibacillaceae; genus Paenibacillus; species Paenibacillus sp. LT-B23. The sequence continues at coordinate 112,581 of NZ_JBSQBM010000008.1, forward strand.
CCCTTTACTAAAATGATATGATCATTTAACGAACATGAACATTTGTTGATTATATAAACAATATAAGACTATATACATCTGTTATCAATAATAATTCAAAATATTCTTGGAGGCTATCAATTGTCATGAAGATTAAATTCTTATTAACCTGTAACTTAGAAAGAATACTTAAAGAACAGAATATTACACCTTATAAACTCTCAAAAGATACCGGTGAGAGAATCGGAACGATCTATAAATTAGTGAATAATCAGGGAATGGATAATTCACGCCTTTCAACTTCATTGCTAGCCAATATTTGTGGATATTTAGGAATTACTTTAGGGGAATTATTTGACGTTGTTCAAGTGGAAGAAACTGAATAATCCTCCTTTCTATTAAAAGACAAAAGAAGCCCGTAGCATTAATCGGGCTTCTTCTTTATACATATCAAACTACCCTTCACTCAAGAAGCGTTGGAGGAAGATTTAAAAGATTTCAGTCGATAAGTATAGGATACTCCGGCTATTTTAAAAGTGTCTCCGTCCTTTATAACATACTCCTTGTATGGCACCATTGGCTCTCCGTTCAGAACGGTTCCGTTCGTCGAGGACAAATCCTTGACGATGTGACCTTGTCCTTCTGCATCAATACAAAGCTCAATATGAGAACGGGACGCTCCCTCCGTATGCTCCACAAACTGTACCAATTGTGGCTCTCTTCCGATGAAGAAGCTGCCTGCAACAAATTGGTCCGACTGCAATCGGATGTGTTCGGCCGCTCCACTTCCCGGTGGCTTACGTTCCAGACAGGCAATCGGTGATTGCTGAACGTATGGAATATGTACCCCTTGATCTGCACGAAGCAGCACCGTTTCTTGCCTTGATGTAGCATTTAGCAGCTCCGTCACACCAGACAAGGATTTATAATATGCCTCGCTGGTATCACTGGCTTCCAAATCATTCCTCCGATCCGCACCTATCTCCTGCGGCTCATGCAAGTCGCGATGTGCAGAAGCTTTACCTCTTTCTCCCGCCTGGCTACCCATATTTTCAGATTCCGGGTCAGGAAAAGACCAGCGCCAGCTTTCCTGTCCTTGATCACCTGAATTGGAAGAGTGCTTATCCTTATTCTGACGCCCTGTTACGAATCCGGTTAGCTTATCGACCTGATAACGGTCATTTTTCCGCTGTGCAGGAGAAGCTGCGCCAAGCCATTCTGAATCCAGCACAGGAACTGAATCGGCATAGGCATACGACGAAGCGCCCTTGCGCCCCCATTTTCCCGTCCAGCTCATATAAGCAACGGCTACGAGTACCAAGGTCAGCACAACGGAAATAACCAGCGGCACCGTATCTGGATGGTCCAAATAAATATAACGCCACACGATAGCCGAAGCGAGAAGACAGCCTAAAGCAATGTACGTTTTATACTTCTGCAACGCAGGCTCCGTTTCTTCAATTTCTACATCTGCCTCATCATTCTCCTGGGGCCTAACGGACGGCTTGAGCCGATTGATCCGCTTAAGCTCCTGAATCTCCTGAAGCGTCTCCTGATCCTCATGCATTTTTTTCTGAGATCTCTGGCTCCTTGAGGCGAAGAATTTAGATTCTTCTCCTTGCCCATATCCCGCTCGGCTCGTTGAATGATCGGCTGACGGAAAAGATTTTCCGTATATATCTGTTGAATGCAATCCGTCGCGCGCTCCTTGAACTCCCATTCGAACACGGGTATCTCTGCTGCGTCCTTCTCCATCTTCACTTTGAGAGCTAAAGCTGTCTGCGCCGACCGCCATCCCTTGCAACAGCAGCTCCTTCAACGCTCTCGGATCAAATTCATCCCTATCACATAATTCAAATATATACTGCATATGGTCCCTTTGAAAATGAACCACACGTGTCATCAAGCGAATAACCAATTGCTTAAATTGGCTCCCAGCCTGTCCTTCATACAGTCCCCCCTGCAAAGGAACATAGGTTAAACTGACGTTTTCCCTTGAGCCTGAACTGCTCATAAAGATATAATCCTCATGCAAAATAAATTGGCGCATATCCAGCATATACTGCGGACTACGATGGAGGGCATCCGCCACTTCAAAAAGAATCCGGTAGAAATCAGAAGTCGACACTCCCCCTCCCTTCCATATCTGAGACAGCATACGTTGACCCGAAATATCGTAGTGCAGCTCCACCTGAAAATCGACGTCCTTGATTCTCAGCTCCAGAAGACCGGGAATCCGATTGCCAGTCATCATTCCGGTTTGCACGGAATTTAAATCATCGGTCTTAAGCCCGCCTTCCTTGTTCAAAATCATAAATGTCCCGCCGTTGCGGGCAAAATCCCTGCTTAAACCAAACAATTCATGACCTCCTTAGCATTTTCCCGATTCCCGTGAGTACCATCATATTTACCTAACTGCGTAAGCTATGGCAAAAAATAAAGATAAGCACTGATCGCTCCCGGAATGACGGCGGTCATAAAAGGAAACCTGAGGTGTGCCTCCCTCCCGTTCGTCAGCGCCTTGCCGCTGCGAAACAGAAAGAATCCTCCCAGATTAAAAGCCACACGCCGCAATCTCATTATGGTTTCCCGTCTCCACAGCAGGATCACCAAACCAATAATACCCGCGAAAAAAATCGAATAGAGAGCCGACTGCCATGCAAAAGCAGCCCCCGTCCATGCTCCGATCAAGCCAAACAGCTTCACATCGCCAGCACCTACAGCTCCCATCCAGTACAGAATCAACATGAAGCCGAATCCCGTCCCCAATCCAGCCGCTGCAAATAAAAATCCATGCCATCCCCCAAACATCGTATTAAACAGCAAGCCCATCGCCATGCCGGGCAGCGTAAGCTTGTTAGGAATTTTCATACTACGTAAATCCGTGACCAGCGCAATCGCCAGCAAAACACCACATACGATATACATCCACGTCAATGCAATTCCCCCTTAATGATAAGCACGAAGCGTTTCAAACCTTTTCCATCGTTATTTTCTCTATCTATTCGCATCGTTCCCATATAAAAGTGCTATGGCGAACCATCCGTGTTCCTCTATCCGTCCGCCGTCTTCTCCACCGAAAATGGAACCTCTATACGTTGTCCATCGTCCGTTTCGATCACAAAGCTCCATTGACCGGGTGTCGTGTTTGTACCTACAAACCAGTTCCATTCAATAATCCCGTCCGCATCGGCAGAGGTCCAGCCCAAGTGTTGAGCCGTGCTCTGGCCCGACTTATAAAGTACAGAAAGATTAGCTGACGTTCCGGGTTCCACTTTGGCCTTGATCAAGTTATATACACCCTTCACGGCAGGCTCAGGCTTGGCAAGCAACTGTATGGAGCTCTGGGCATTGTTAGCCGCTGTAGCATCTCCTGTACCTGCTCCCTCTCCCGTATCACCGATCCAGAGACGTTCCTCTGCCGCTGTCTGGAGTACAATACTACGATACAGAAAAGGAACCTTCATCGGCAGCTCATAAGACAGCTCCACCCTAAAATAAGGATCCTTAGTTCCCGTAAGAGAAGGCACATGCACGCTCGTTACATGTATACGGTCATACTCCAGAATGCTTTCCTCTATAAAAGGCTTTAACAGCGGCTTTAGAACAGGATCAAGCGCGGCTTCTGTCAAGCGCCCACGTAGCTCCTCCATGGGCTTTTTTCCCCCCTGCACAGCACTTTCCACCCAATCACCGATGGGAGGTGGCAGTTGGGCAGCGAATTGGCTTGCATATTCACTCACAGACAACTTGGGCAGCTCATCCTGCGGCTGGCGGACCGCATCTATTTTCGCAGACGCCTTATCGACCGCCAGAGACACCGGATAGATTTTAGCCGAAACCTGTTTGACCGCTTCAGAAGCGGTGGTCTGTAAGGCCGTAGATACCAGCGTCATCTGTACCATATAAATCAGAAAAATAATAAAAAACAAAAACAACGGCAACACCAGCGATGCTTCTAAAACGATACTTCCTTGTTCACGACGACTCCGTCCACCAACTCGCTGTAAATACCGATTAATAAGAGAAATGCGCTGTTTTCGTAACATAGTACACACTTCCCTTAATGCTTTCGCCTTCCTCTGAAGCCAGGCCCAGCATCTTCATCACCCCAGGTAAAAACAATAGCCTCATCCCGTTCTTAACCTCGCCCCTTGCATACGTTTGCCGTTCAGCAGGATTGACATCTGTATTCAGGCGGATCAAGGCCAGCATACGGGACATTTTCCGTTCATTATTGCTATGGAGCATGAGGAACAATCTCAAATGATCCTTGTACGTCATTCGAAATTTCAGAAAATCAGACAGAGGCACATACCCCTTCTGAGCCAGCATAATCATATCTTCAATCGCCTTCTCTACCCCATATAAAAGAGCTGCCGCCAAAACAACCAACGGATTGCCCTTGGAGCTATTTTTGACCAAACCCTCCATCGTGCGAATGGCCAGCCTCATAGCAAAAATCTCGCCATAAGCGGAGGCTAGGTTTCCGGTCGGATTATGGAAACCGTACAGAATGTACTCGACCTCCTGATTATTCAACTCCAGTTGATCTCCCAAAATTTGCGCTGTATTCCCAACCCTTCCATCTGATCCGGCTAAACTGCCAAATCGGCTAAAATCCACGTGATTAAAATAAGAAAGCGCATATTCATTCTGGAAAAATTCATCCCCAAGTTGCGTCAGCAAGCCGGATGCCGCCCCGTATAGACCATCCATACTGTCCATGGAAGCTCCTGCCGCATCATAGGTATCATAGGACAAATCAGCGGATACAGACGGGCTGGATGCAGACTGGTTAAAAGAGATACTTTCATTGTAATACTGCTCTAGCTTTTGAAATGGTCCGGCACTTTGCGTACCTTTAGAAAGCATTTCAATGATCTGATAGGCTTGCTTGAGCTTGCTCTTCGCCTCTTTTTCCATTTTTTTGCGTTCTTTATCAGGTCCACGTCGCGAGTCCATTGCTCTGGCTTCACCATCGAGTACATTAGAAGGTCCTGACCAGGCATATGCATTCAAATATTGATCCATTTCCTTGAGCGTTGAGATCACTTCTTGTCTGAACATATCTGTATTGAGATTCGGATCTGTATAAAAGGATAGCGTACGGATCATACTCGATAATCTGTTGTTAACCGTATGAATAGCTATTCGTTGCTTTTCTATAGTCGCTTCCATCTGATCAAATTCCTTATCTGGAATCAATAAATCGTCAGCCTTTTGCCTTGCACTTCCTACAGACGGATCAGCACTGGAGCTCCCTCCACTCGGAGTAGGGGCTGCGGAAACCTCATCATACCCTGCATTGGCAGCTCTCTGTTTATATTGAGCAATGACTTGACGCATCTCTTCGTTAATTTGCCTAGCTTCATTCAGCGGCTCCTTAGCCTCTACAAGCAGCTCATCATGCTCTTTTCCTACCTTGGTCATGGCTTGGCCCAGACGATCAAGTGCCAATCTCGCCCTTCTCGCATATTTCTCGATCTGCATGATTTTAACGTCGTCTACACTCTTTTTATTATCCTCATACACATGCACGTAATGCTTATATTGGGCGGCAATATCGGCTACAACCTCAAGCGAATCCCAAATATACTGATTGGGGATATACGCACCCCTCTGTTTAATGATCCGTTTGCGAACCTCTTCCATATTAGCTCCTGCCTCACGCTGCTTCTCCAGCATGTCATCCAGCTTGGCCTCGCGTTTGTCATACAGCTTTTGCAGCCGTTTCAGCAAATCGACCGTGTGCGAAGCCTCTTTCATATTCTGAGAGAGCGGCTTCAGCTTTTCGAGCACTTCCACTGTAAAATCGACAGGCGCTTTATACTTCATTTCTTCACGAATCTGCTCGTTAAATATGGCATATTTACCAAGCTCTCTTTCCATGTGCAAAGAGCTTGAATCCAGCTTCGTGTTCATAAGTGGCAGTGTGTCTGCACGCGGCGTGCGCTTGGCGCTGTCGTTCAGTACTTTGACCATAATTTGCTCTCCGCTGCTCTCACCATAGGCAAACAGACCGTAATCCTGTTGTAATGCCGGATCATAGGCAGACATCACTGAACGAACCGCCGCATGGGTCAACCGTTCAGTTTGCACATGTAGCGCAGCAATTCGTGCATAATCAATAAAAATAGCAATAAAGCCAAACATGACCGCTAAAATCAGAATCAAAAAGACCGTGACGGCTCCTAACTCGCTATCCTTAGCATTACGTCCTTTTCCAAACACTCGCTTCCTCCCTTCCAGTCCATTCGTGTTCTCCGCTTCTTACGGACCGTTCTGTCCATATTGCGTTAATACTTGTCCTGCAACTGCCGGATTTATCTTTTCACCTGAGCCTCTGCCCATAAATTTTGCTCCGTAATATCGAACCAACTCTACCGTACGAATCCATTCCACAGGCTCTACCACACCCGAGCTCATTGTTCCCTGTAAATCAGTCTGATCCAGAAACTGATTCAGCAAAGGCACTTTCACTATTTTATTCAGCTCTGTCGTCACCTTACGGCTGATCAGGCTGTTCTCATATGTCATCTGTCCCTGCATACCGGCAGGCATGCCACTCTCGGCGTGGGACAGCTTCTGGGCGGGCAAATCGCCTCCTCCACCGCCACCGGGCACCTGCACACTTACCTGATTATTGGCTCCAGCCCAGCCAAACAAGGCACCCAGCATGGCATCATCCTTCAAGCGCCAATAAAGCGAATCCCGTTGTCCTTGGGTGAATGCGCCTGTACGCGGTTCCTTGAAGCTGTTATCCCAGCTATAAGCGGCTCGTTCCGAAGCCGTAGAAGCGACCTGCACCAAGATGGATTTTTGATATATGTACAGGCAAAAAAATAACATCACAAAAATGACCAGCAACAGTATGGGAAAGACGAGGGAAGCTTCCAATGAGAAGCTCCCTTCCTCTTTGTGTGCCAAATTGCGCAGCATTATGAATCCATGAAGTCGTTACTCTTTTTATCCGCTTTTTTCAACAGACCTTCTACAATCTTCTTGATCTGATCCTTGAAAATAATCGCCACCGCAATCAGAATCGCGATAATCAGAATCATTTCTAACGTACCCAAACCGTCCTCATCCTTGTACAATTTACGAATACTACCTGTTACTAATGTCATCATCATTGTATTCCTCCTACATATTCATCATCATTAAGGCGGGAGCACCCACCAGCACAATAACCGTTAGCAAAATCAGCGCCATCGGAAATACCAGCTTAGACGAAGCCTGCTCCCCTCTTGTGCGGCTAATCGAAGTCCGCTTGTTCCATAGCGTCTGGGACAACTCACGTAAAGCCATCACAAAATCGCTCCCGCCGCGTCTCATATTCAGCAACACTGTTGTCGTAAACACCGTCATTTCCTGAATGCCGCAGCGCTTGCTCAAATGCTCAAATGCCTGTTGAAAGGAATAGCCGCTTTCCCATTCCCCCACCGTCTGACGCAGCTCCCGGTACAACGGATGTACCGTATCCGTCCCTTTGCGCTCCACGCAATGAAGCAATGCCCGCTGTACCGTCTCGCCTGCGCCGACCAAAAGCATGATTTTACTCAGTAATTCAGGCAATTCCATTAAAATTTGCTGATCCCGCTTCTGTACCTTTCCGTGCAGATCCTTGACCAGCGCGATGGGCACCAGAATACCCAGCCCCAATCCGAGCACTAGCCCGGTCGTATCCCCGCCCATCATGAGCGATATTAAAGCTCCACCAGCCGCCATCATGTATCCGTAACCCACCATTTCGGCCAGAAAAAGCATCGTTTTTTCCCCACTGTTGCGCATACCGTACAGCTTTTGTACCGAGCGCTGGAGCTTGAACATCAGCAAAGGCAGTCTTTGGGCGGCACGTGAAGCATGGATCATGTGTACGAAAGGAACCGAGAGCCTTTGCAGGCGCAGTCCTTCCAGCTTCATATGGCGAAAGCTCGCATACTTAGCACCGTACATCCGGTTCAGCACCACCCAACCTCCCACTTGCAGAACCAGCATGACCAGACAAACCAACATCACCACGCCTATCTCTCCTTACACCTCAATTTTCATAATGTGGTTAATCCATACGAGGCAGCCACCAAGCACCAATAGGCAAAAGGTAGACAAAATCATACCTGTCCCGCTGTATAACGGCATCATGTAATCTCCCGCAGTCATTGTCATAAACAGTACAAACAAAAAAGGAGCCGCAAACATAACCCTCGATTCAAAACGTTTCTGCGCGATCATCACACCGATCTCTTGCTGAATTTCCAGCTTCTCCCCTATAACACTTGAAGCCCGTCGCACGACCTCCACCAGATCACCCCCGGTTCGTTTGCAAGCTGCAAACACGTCCGCAAAATTCGTAATGTCCTCCATCTGCGCCCGACGAGCAAAATCCTGCAAAGCCGTCTCCACGGGTTGTCCAATTTCCAGACAGGCTGTAATAATGTTAAATTCAAAAATCAGATCATGATCTCCATCCGGGCTAAGCAGCCTCAAATCCTCTACAGCCTCACGAAAACCGTTCTCCACCGACCTCCCCGCCGAAAGGGAAGACGAGAGCGAATATAAAGCCTGCTTGAATTGGATGCCTAGAGCCGACCTGCGCCGTTGCAGCAAAAACTGCCGAAAATAACGAGGCGTCACCAAAGCTCCAGCAGCGCACAGCAACGACAATATCCATTGATGATAAAAAAGATAGCCGATCATCGCGAAGAGCACACCACTAAAGAGAATACACAGGCTTTTTTGCACAGGTGACAATGTATATACCGTATAGTCCGGCAGGGAAGTAGCCTGACGGGATACTTGCTCCGGCTTCACAGCCGCTTTTCCTGGCTTCATACCGACGCTTCCCCCCTGCTCCAGCTTTCCGGCTTCATCCCGGCCATTTGCAGCTTCAGCGTATGTTGCAGACCTTCACCGCAACGCTCCAGCCCTCCGACGATGCGTCCTTTACTTTCGCCCCGTTCCTGAAAACGATAGAGCGGATTGAGCACCACTTCACCATTTTCAAAGCCAGTTACTTCGCTAATTTCCAGCACCCGTCTGGATTTGTCCCGCAACCGTGACAAATGCACGAATATATCAATAGCCGAGCTGATCTGCTGCCGTACCACACCTAGTGGCAGCTCAGCCCCGCCCAGCACCATCGTCTCCAGTCTACTGACCATATCACGGATATTATTTGCGTGTCCCGTCGATAGCGATCCATCATGTCCTGTATTCATTGCTTGCAGCATATCCAACGCCTCACTCCCCCTGACCTCACCCACCACAATGCGATTGGGACGCATACGCAGGGAGGAACGAATCAGATCACGAATCGTGATTTCCCCCTTCCCCTCGGTGTTGGCATTCCGTGTTTCCATGGAAACCAGATTAGGAACAGTTACAATTTGCAGCTCTGCTGAGTCCTCAATCGTAATAATCCGTTCCGATGGCGGGATAAATTGGGATAATGCATTCAGAAAGGTCGTTTTACCAGACCCCGTACCACCGCTTATAAAAATATTGTACTTGCTGCGTACCAGATCCTTGAGCATATTGGCGGCTTCTGTATCCAGTGCATCCATTCGTATCAAGTCATCCATCGTCATCGGACGCTCGGGAAACTTCCGTATCGTCATCGTCGGTCCCTTGAGAGCAACTGGCGGTAGCACAATATTTACACGTGACCCGTCCTTCAATCGGGCGTCGACAATCGGTGAAGACTCATTCACAATCCGATTCACTCCGGCTACAATCGTCTGGATCAAATCCTCCAGTCGCTCACGGGATTCAAATTGATCGGGTGCCTGGATCACCTCACCCGCCCGCTCCACAAAAATTTCCCGATGACTATTAATCATAATTTCCGTAACCGTGGGGTCATCAATCAACGGCTGGAGCACATCCAGCCCACGGAAGGAATTAAAAATTTTGCGGACCAGTGCGTGCTTCTCTCTGGAGGTCAAACCTGCCAGCTCTGTGTCATGCAAAATTCGATTTTCAATATGGCGGACCAACTCCGCATCCCCTACCGAAGACGTGACATCCAGACCTCCCCGAATATCCGCTCGTAGTGCCCGAAACTGTTCCTCATTCATGTTCATCAGCCCCCCCTTTAAGACCAAGCAGCGGGCGGCTGCGCGACAGTCTCCACATTCAGCAGCTCGCGGCACAGTTGGCGTATTTCCCGCTGATAAATCGGCGAACTAAGCAGCAACTCACGATACTGCATCTGCTTCCATGAAGGAATGTAGGGTAGCGCCCCGCTCAGCTCCATAAAATCCCGAGGCAATGTGTTAACCATCGTCCCCATATAACGGTTCACCACAAAACGGGTTTTGGTCAGCATGGCTTCAAGTCCTTCAGGCTGCGTGGCTTCCAGAGCATCCAGCCATAGCCCGCACTTGTGCATGCTCATTAAATCGTCCGCCAGCAGCCAGATCAGCTTATGGCTGGCTTCGAGTACAGCCTGAGTCCGGTCGCCATTTTCGGATTCGCCATCTACGATTACAGCATCATACTGTCCGCTTTCGGCAATCGTCTGAATCAGCTCTACCGCCTCATCAGAGGTCATGTCCATCAGTTCCTTGCGATTATCGACAGGCTGAAATGTATCGGCCTGGATTTCAGAACGGCGCACACAATACGAAGCAATAGAAAAGGGATTTCCGTCATGCCCCGCCTTGAGGTCATACAGCAGTCTGGATAGTCCTTCCCCTTCTGCTCCATTGGAACTGCCGGAACCTGTGAACAACGAGCTTGAATCCATCGTTTCCAAATTCAAATAAAAAACCGAATAGCCCTCGTTTCCCAGTTGCTTGGCTATATTAAGTGCGGCCGTTGTCTTGCCCAGACCGCCGGAAGCCGCTACCATGCCAATAATCATTCCGCTTTCCCGGCTGTTCACGCTCTGCTGCCCACTTGTTCGCTGTCTCGCCGTTTCCAAAATAAAACCCACCAGCTCAGACAAGGGCTGGTATTTTAATAAAGGTTGTCCGTATTCTCTCACCTGCTCTCCCTCATGCAGCACCAGACAAGGAATATCAGAAGCCTCCCGATCTGTCCAGAGATTCAAAAAAGCCGCTTCACCCACCACCACATCCGGCTTTTTCATCCCAGCCGTTTCCATCATGTATTGGCGAAATGCCTCTGGCTGCGAAAATGCCGTTACCCTCAGCCTCCTGGCGTACTCGCTTCCGTGCACATAATTCAGCAGCGGCTCGATATAATCCCGGCTCTCTACAGCCAGAACCACCTTTACCGGAATCATGATGCTCATCCCCTTTCCCATCACAACAACGCAAAAAAGCACCGTTCATCAAACCGTAAATACATACGGTTGGTGAACGGTGCTTCCGTCACGTGCAATCTATTTATTGGTAGAATAGCATAGCACCTATTTTAGAGCAAGTATTTTTTCGAAATCCTTTTACGAGCAGAAGGCGGGAATACAATTCCCACCTCCCACTACCTTCATCTTAGTAGAATTTGTGGTGACGACGATGACATTCATGGTGACGATGATGACGATGTTTCCGATGATGATGACATCTTTTCACAAAGTCTTCATGAAAAAAATGATGACGTTTAACTTTAGGCTCAAACTTAATGACAGTCACCTTAATAATCTTCTTAGTAATGCGTTTTCTTGGCTTAGGAAAATGACAATGACGTGGACGATGTTTAAACATATTCGAATTCGCCTCCAATTCTTTGAGATAGAATATACTATGGAAGCACTGAACAACCGGAAACCAGCATCTGACTATTTATAAAAGGATTGGGCGATTCAATCCCCCTCCTCCAGCTTGATGTCCGGGTCATAGTCCGCCACGATCAGAACGTCCATATGACGCGCTTGACGGAGAATTTGCGGAACGACCGCATCCTTTCCCCAACGGCTGCTTCTGGAGGACTGCCCCACAATTAACTGCGTACCCGTATACCCTTCCACCGGAGTAATTAATATGTCAGCAATCTCTCTCCGACTGGAAACAAGCCGGATTTCGAAGGTTCCTCCCAGACGGTGGGTTAGCATTTTTAACTGTTCCACCCGGGAATTTAGCTTCTCCGGAATGCTTATACCGACATGAACATAGGTCACGATCCACACCGCCTTCAGACGAAAAGCAATACGAAAGCCGCGTCGAATCAGCCTTTCGGCATTATTACTGAGCGTAACCCCTACGAAGATTACTTCCTCTCTACGCCACGGCCCTCTAAGCGATTCGTGCCGATCCCAGGATTCCAGCCTTTCGTCTACATCATCTGCCAATTCCCGCAAAGCAAGCTCCCGCAGGGCAATCAGATTACCTAATTTAAAAAAATGGCTAAGCGCCTGCTCCACTTTGGCAGGATCGTATATTTTGCCATCACGCATACGCTGCTGCAACGATTTGGGAGCCACATCAATGAGCTGTACCTCATCGGCCAGCCGCATCATACGGTCGGGAACCGTCTCCCTCACCCGAATGCCGGTAATCTGCTCGACCGCATCATTCAGGCTTTCCAGGTGCTGTACATTCATTGTGGAAATGACAGAAATCCCTTGATCCAAAATCGTCAATACATCCTCATAGCGCTTGGATCTCGAACTGCCGGGAACATTGGTATGGGCCAGTTCATCAATAAGGACCACCTCGGGATTACGCCTGAGAATCGCCTCCGTGTCCATTTCCTCCAAATATACGCCATGACGCTCGATAATCTGACGGGAAACGGTATCCAGCGAGCCTACTTGTGCCAGCGTTTCCGCCCTTCCATGCGTTTCCAGCAGCCCGATAACAACATCAATCCTGCTTGCCAGCAGATCATTTCCCTCTCTGAGCATCGTGTACGTCTTACCGACACCGGGAGCAGCACCAATATATACCTTGAGCTTGCCACGCCGGATTTTGGCAGCCTCAGCCTGCGCTTCCTCGTAGCTCAGACGATGGTATGGATCATTGTCTTCTTCCTGCCTCATCGTCGGCAAAATACGTTCACCCTCCTGCTCGGCGCGGTCGGCAATAAGCAGCAGGTCCATATTTTTCATCCGCTTAAAAATCCCGTTCACCAGCGAACCTCTAACCAGTTCCTGCCACCGGGTCTGCCGGGAATGTCCCATAACGATCCGGGTAACATTACGCGCCACCGCATAATGGATAAGCTGCCGAGGCAATCTTCTGCGGGAAATGAGCGGGATTTCTTCAAATTCCGATCCTACCTTTTCAACCAGTTGCTCAATCGAGCGCTTGAAGGCCGCCGATTCCTTGGACAGCTTGCGCTTCGGATCGACAAAGGAGGCCACCAGCATATCTCCACCCAGCCGCTTGGCGACCTGCTCTCCCCTGCGTACATATATGGACCCGTTCCAGTGATACTGGACAGGAACCAAAATACGCTCTGCGGCTCCTGACGCCCCGTGCAGTCCCAATTCCTCTCGGTGCCGTTCCAGTGAATCGTTCACATCCTCTGCCACCAATCGCAGAGCCAGCTCACGCAGCTTACCCAAATTCCCCCGGTGAAACATCTCAGGATTGGGCGCATACATGTATCCTTTCGCCAGCCGCTCCAAAATCGTTTCCGGTGTAACATCAATCAGACGAATTTCATCCGCCATCTCCAGCGTATCGACAGGAACTGTATATTCCGCTTCTATCCCTGTTAGCTGATAAACCCACTCCGTAATTCCTTCCAGCTCATAGACATTGACTGTCGTAATTACACTAATCCCCAGCTCCAGCAGATATTGAATATCCTCCAGCCGCGTTGGAAATGGGGCGCCTTCCCGGTTGCGATGTGCCAAATGATCCACCAGCACCACCTCGGGATTGCGTTCCTCCAGTGCTTTCAGATTTAAATCCTTCTGCTCTACCCCATCCTGAACCCAATGGATACTGGGTATCCGCTCCAGCGTGCCCACCTGCTCCACCGTCTCACGCCGCTGCATGGTCGACACTGCACAAATCACAACGTCGATACCTTCATGCTGAAGCGATTGTCCTTCCTGAAGCATATGATACGTTTTGCCCGATCCACTGACCGCTCCAATGTATATTTTGAGTCTGCCTCGATGCAGTTTGTTAATGGAATCCAATATTTCCTCTGGTGATTTACGTTTAAAGCTCTCCATCTTCGTGCCTCCCTGCAACGTGACAGATCGTTCCGTCCGTTCTTGTATCGCTGTAATGAATGTACTCCCGTGTCCCCAACAATTCAAGACGATCCGCTCCAGCTTGCGCCAAATAAGCCACACAGGGCAGCATACGCGCAAAAAACGCGCATTCAGGCATTTTCTACCTGTCTGCACGCTATTTTAGGCACTCATAGATGATTGCTTTCTGCGAATTACTTGCTGTCTTCACGAATCAGTCCTCGTTGCTGGAACAACTTTTGCCACACCACCCCATGGGACGGGGAAAAGAGAAAGGCCAGCAGCAACAGCAAACCCGATACACACAGCATACATGCGGCAATAGAGGCATCCAGTACACTTGCCGTGTAAAAGCCTGCTACCGAACTGATCGCCCCAAACCCGACGCTGTACACAATCATACGGGATAACTTCTCCGTCAGCAGATAAGCCGTAAGAGGCGGTACCACGAGCATTCCGACCACTAGAATCGCACCCACGCTCTCAAACGATGCCACCGTCGTAAGCGAGACGAGACTCATCAGCAGATAGTGAAAAAAAACAACCGGAATACCTACCGAAGCCGCCAGCGCAGGATCGAAGGAAGTGATTTTAAATTGTTTGAAAAACACTCCTACCACGAGCAAATTAATTAAAAACATCGCACCCGTAATCCATACCGCTCTCGGACCGACATCTACGCCGGCTATCTCCAGCGTATTCCATGGCACATATGCAATCTCACCATATAGCACGTGATCCATATCCAGATGGACATTGGAAGCAAACACGCTAACCAGCAGAACACCTACTGCAAACAGTGTCGTAAACACCACACCAATGGCGGCGTCACTTTGCAGACCGCTTTGCTGGAACAACTGAATCAGATACACCGTCAGGAGTCCCAACACCGCCGCACCGAACATCATCCACACCGAATCTCTGGAACCGCTGATCAAAAAAGCAATGACAATCCCCGGCAACACGGCATGGCTGATGGCATCACCGATCATGGCCATTTTCCGAAGCACGAGAAAACAGCCGACAATACTGCATCCCCCTGCCACTAACATTCCAGTCAAGATCACGTAAAATGTACTCACAGGGCACGCTCCTTTCGTGGCTGGGTTGCGGCTGCCTGCTCCAGATTCTTTTTGGCGTTCAACCGAACGATAGCCTTGGAAATTAACCCGCGCTGCGGCGCAAAAACCAGACTCATACCGAACACGGCAGTCGCACACAGCACACACAACGGCCCTGTGGGCAGATTTTGCCCCAAAGAACTAATGACCGTTCCACCGAAGCCTGCTATAGCACCAAACAAACCCGATAGACACACCATGACCCCCAGCTTCTCGGTCCAGTATCTTGCCGATACCGCAGGTGTAATCAACAAGGCCGCCATCATAATGACACCCACCGCTTGAATACCGGCAACCACCGCAATAACAATCAGCAGCATCAACAGCTTATCCAGCAAGCCTGCCGGAAAACCAAGTCCACGGGCAAAGCCGGGATCAAAGCTAAGCAGCTTAAATTCCTTGAAGAACAATATACAGATCCCGATTAGCACCACCGAAATAGCCGCCATCGTGTAGACATCAGACAATACCATTGCTGCCGCCTGACCAAACAGAAATTTATCCAGCCCGCTCTGATTCCCCGCTCCGCTGTGCTGAATTTCCGTCAAGAGCATAATGCCAAAGCCGAAAAATACAGACAGCACGGCCGCAATCGCCGAATCGCTTTTGATTCGTGAGTATCGGGTCAGCGCACTGATGGCAAAGGTTGCAACAATACCTGCAATGGCGGCCCCGATCATAAATCCAAATACGGATTTTGTGCCCGTAATCATAAATGCTACACATACCCCCGGCAAAGCCGCATGTGCCAAAGCATCCCCCATGAGCGACTGCTTGCGCAAATACATAAAGCTGCCAATCACACCGCTGCTTAAACCGAGCAAGATGCAGCCCAGTAAAATCCACTGCATATTCGGATCGGCCAAAAGCGTAGCCAAGCTTGCCATACCGCTCACCTCACTCCGAGTATCGTGCCGGAATCCGGACCTGTTTTGAGTATGCTCAGACGTCCGCCATACGTACGTTGTAGATTTTCCTCGGTGAAAATGTCTGCCGTCTCTCCAAACGCCATCAAATGCCCATTCAGCAACATGACCCGATCAAAATAATCTGTGACCGTAGACAAATCATGATGAACGACAAGTACCGTTTTCCCCTGCCGCTTCAAATCTGTGAGCAATGAAATAATGGCTTTTTCTGTTGCAGCGTCCACACCTACAAACGGTTCATCCATAAAATAAAGCTGAGCGTCCTGCGCAAGTGCCCTGGCTAGAAAAACACGCTGCTGCTGCCCGCCGGATAACTGACTGATCTGCCTGTCCGCATAGTCGCTCATGCCTACCTTGTCCAAACTTTCCAACGCAGCCTGACGATCAGCGGCTCCCGGCCGCTTGAACCAGCCGAGTCTGCCGTATCGTCCCATCATGACCACATCCAGTGCGTTCGTCGGAAAATCCCAATCTACCGACTCACGTTGCGGCACATAACCAACCTTGAGCAACTGCTGTTTATAAGGCTTGCCGTAAACCAACACCTCGCCCCTGAGCTTCGGGATTAGTCCAAGCGCAGCCTTGATCAGCGTGGACTTCCCAGCCCCGTTCGGACCGATAATACCAATCAGCTTGCCTTCCGGCACCTCGAAGGAAACGTCAAGCAGAACGGGCTTTTTTTGATAAGCTACAGATAAATCACGAACCACAAGTGGTGAATGCTCCATGTGTTTCCTCCTCCTTTATTTAAGAGCTTTAACAATCGTATTAACATTATGCTTGACCATTCCAATATACGTACCGTCTTCCGTGCCTTCCTCACCCATCGCATCCGAATACAGCTCGCCGCCAACCTTGATTGTATGGCCCTGCTGCGCTGCTCCCTGGATGACCGCATCTATGGCCTTTCTCGGAACGCTGGATTCTACGAATATAGCCTTGATTTTATGTTCAACCAAATAATCACGCAGCTTGGTCACATCCTGAGAGCCCGCTTCGGATTCTGTGCTCATTCCTTGAAGGCCTCTCACTTGAATGCCGTAGGCATCTCCGAAATAGCCAAAAGCATCATGGGCCGTGACAAGCACGCGCTGGGCTTCTGTTATGCTGGCAATCTGCTCCCTCGTGTAATCATCCAGCTTCCGCAGTTCAGCGAGATAAGCTTCTGCATTCGCCTTATAATCCTCCGCATGAGCAGCATCCAGCGTCGACAATTCATCTCTGACGGTTTCTACCGCAGACATCCAGTTTTGTACGTTAAACCAGATATGCGGATCATGCTCCGACCCCATTTCCGGGCTACCTGAGCGCAACTGATCCTGAGCAATATTTTTGGACACAGGTACGACAGGTTTTTGCTTTCCGATCTTCTCCAAGATATCCTGCATTTTTCCTTCCAGATGCAGTCCGTTATAAAAAATAATATCCGCCTGATCCAGTTTGCGCATATCTCCCTGAGAAGCCTTGTACAAATGTGGGTCAACGCCTGACTTCATAATCCCTGTAACCTCCACATGATTACCGCCTACCTTACCGACAATATCAGAAATCATGCCAATGGTAGCTGTGGCCTTTATTTTTTGCCCCGCGTCTCCGGTAGCTCCCTGCTCCACCTTCTTACTATTAGTGCATGCACTTGCTACAACTAAAACCAGGAACAATGTTCCTGCCATCAAAGCCCATCGCGGTACAGTCGTCTTAAACCGTTTATTCATGTTTCAACATCCTCCTCTATTTATATGTATTTGGGACAAACTATTTCATGATGTCAATTATTTTTTCCTAATACTATATTTTAGAGTATACACTAAAATGTTTCCCTAGGGAAACATTTTAAATATAAAAATCTATTTATCCTGTCAGTCCGTTCGATTTTAGCTTTCCGAATGTGTAATATATAGAAGATATCCAATCGTTAAACGAAAGAACATATATAAAGAAGGGGAAGATCATGGAGCAAACAGGATACGGCCCTTACCGGGACAAGCATCAACAACATCGAACACGGAAAATGCTGCTCATTTTTGTGCTGCTGTGCTGTCTGATCCCTCTCACTTCCTGTGCACGGGGGGACGTCCATGTAGATGTTCATCTGGATCAAAGTGTGGATATGGATGCTTCGTTCAGTGTAAACAATCAGACGCTAGTGATGCTGGATAATCCAGGAATGCTGGACCGCTTGGCCAAGCGGATTCAAAGCAACAATCTAAATGTTCAGCCACTATCTGAGCAGGGAAGAAAGGGTTATCAAATCAAGGGGCACTATCAAGGAGATTGGAGTGCAAGCGGAAAAAATCCCAATCAGGGTCTAAATCTACCTGAGGGAATAGAATTTAAACGCGCTGTGACCCCACATTTTTTCACAACTAACTATGATCTTACAATGAAGCTCGATCTCCCACGGATGCTTCCTGAGGAAGCTCGGGGACTCAGTGACAAATTAGAGCAAATGAATGTGTTCGCACGCAAAATAGTGGAGCGGCAGCTTGATCTGAATTTTAGCATATCCTTACCGATCCAGCCCGCAGCCAGCAATGCCGACAGTGTATCGGCAGACGGAAAAACGCTGCGTTGGAATATTGCCCCATTAGAATCTAATGAGCTAAAGTTATCCGTCAACGTACCCAATCTGCGTCATATCATATATGTAGCCGTTGCGGGCCTGATCCTGATTGCGGCAGTTGTGATATGGCTGATTCGTCGTCATCGCTCCAAAAAGGACTCTAAAAAGGAAGTTGCTCCTCCGAAACCTGAATCCTGAACAGTTAAAAAAATCGTTGCCTAATTTCTGGTGGGGGGATCTGACATTGATCCTCTTCATCCTTGCCAAACCAGCGGTATCGGTTACGTGCCACCCAGTTATAGACTTCATTGCGTATAAAGCGGGGAACGAGGATGAAGACATAGGCCAGCGGATATGGAAAACGCAGATGTCTGGCAATCCGCAAAGCCGCAGTTGACCTTGTGTAATACATACCGTCTTCGATCAGTACGAATGTATCCAACTGATCCGTTGACAATCCTCCTGCACGCAGAAGCTTCTGTCCCTGCTCGGATTGCAGGGAAGCAAAATGAAACGTCCCCTTCGGGTCACGCTTAATAATGAAGCGGGCCGCTCCCTGACAAAAATGGCATACCCCATCCACCAACACAATCGAATGATCAGACTGCTTCATAAATGTATTTCACCTCCGGGAAATAAACAACAGAATACAATCAGCAGTATGAGTATAAACAAAAAAACGCCGAAATCATCCGACGCTTGTTTAACAATGTATAGGCTTTTACCTGTTTTGAGAACTAGCTCAATGCTTTCTCAAACAGCTGTTTCGAATTAATTTGCTCTAAAAACTCATCATGGAACTTATCCATACACTTGCAGATAAAATCCTTATGGCATACCGGGCAAGGCGTCGTTAGCAATCGACTGATATTCGTCAAAGTCCACTCCGGATTACGTTGAGAAAAAACGCGGCACTCCGTTCCATCGGCCAAACTCATTTTAAACTCATAAAGCCCTTCTTTTTCGTTGCTGCCAGCCAGCGTGAAATTAACAATATTCGGTCTGTAAGACATCATATCACCCGTATTTTTCAAATTTGTTTCGTACCTGATGACCAGAATCACCTAAGCCATCTTAATGAATTTTGGCGATGATGTCAAATGGGAGCGGATCTCGGCGAATCAAGGTCTATATGCAAAAGCCGCCGATGAATCGGCGGCTGGAGCGTAGAGATAATGTGCTTCCCGCTCAAAGGACATTCAGCTCAACATCAATATTGCCGCGAGTCGCTTTGGAATACGGACAAAAATCATGCGCTTGACGCGCCAAATCTTCTGCCTGTGAACGTTCAATCCCCGGTATTTTCACGTCCAGACGCACCGCCAATTGGAAGCCGCCGTCGCTCGGGTCCTTACCGATGGACACGTGGCTGGTGACCTCAACATTATCCACTTTTACCTTCGCTTTGCGGGCTACATTAGCCAATGCACTCTCATAACAGGCGCCATAACCTGCCGCAAACAATTGCTCGGGATTCGTGGCCTCTCCACCTGCACCACCCAATTCCTTCGGTGTACTGAGCTTATGCTTCAAAACTCCGTCCGATGAAGCGACAGAACCGTCTCTTCCGCCATGTACCGTTGCTGAGGCTGTGTATAATGCTTCCATGATTTCATCTCTCCTTCTTTACATGGTTTACATTCGCTGGGATCATCACCATGTTAATGATGATTTCCTTCTCGTATGTATTTTAAACAAACCACACAAAATGAATCATTTGAAATATGGATGAAGAGAAAGCTTGGTTTTTTCATTATATCTATAAAATAAGATTAACTTGCTTGACCACATAAAAGTTGCACTAGACAAAAACTATTGTGGGTGTACAATAGGGATAAAGCAATAGTTATGTCACTAATAATATATTCCAACATGGATAAAGAAGGTGAAGCGTATGAGTAATACAAAAGGGAATCTGGCGGAAATCGCTTCACTATCGGAAGTGAATCGTTCCTTGAACATCCCGAAGGACGGCACCTGGTTTCGAAAATTCCTCGCCTTTGCCGGACCCGGCTATATGGTCGCTGTCGGCTATATGGACCCCGGCAACTGGGCTACAGACATTGCAGGCGGATCGCAATTTGGCTATACACTGCTCAGTGTCATTCTGATCTCCAATCTAATGGCCATCCTGCTACAAGCCTTATCCGGCAAACTCGGCATTGCCACAGGCAAAGATCTGGCTCAGATGTGCCGCGAAGCCTATAGTCGCCCGGTGGCGATCAGCTTGTGGCTTTTATGCGAAATCGCCATTGCAGCCATGGATCTGGCCGAGGTCATCGGTTCAGCCATTGCACTCAAGCTGCTGTTCGGTATACCACTATTGTACGGTGTCCTGATTACCGCATTTGATGTCATGCTTATTTTATTACTGCAAAATAAAGGTTTTCGTGCTTTGGAAACGCTGGTCATTGTACTGATGGTGACGATTGCCGGCTGCTTTGGCATCAATCTCATTTTGGCTAAGCCGGAATGGGGCAGCGTGATGGGTGGCTTTGTACCGGACTCACAAATTTTGACCAACCCAAGCATGTTGTATATCGCCATCGGTATTATGGGCGCTACCGTGATGCCTCACAACCTGTACCTGCATTCGTCCATCGTACAAACTCGTAAATTCGAGCAGACGTCAGCAGGCAAACGAGAGGCTATCAAATTCGCAACATGGGATTCGAGTATAGCGCTCATGTTTGCCCTGTTTATCAATGCCGCGATTCTGATCGTCGCCGCAGCCGTGTTCCATACAGCAGGAAAAACGGATGTGGCGGAAATCAGTGATGCTTTCTATCTGCTGTCGCCATTACTTGGAACCACACTCGCCAGTATCCTGTTCGGGGTGGCGCTGCTCGCTTCCGGGCAGAATTCAACCGTAACCGGTACCTTAGCCGGGCAAATCGTCATGGAGGGCTTCCTCAGCCTCCGTCTCGCGCCTTGGCTGCGCCGTCTGGTGACCCGACTCATCGCGATCATTCCAGCGGTGATTGTCACAGCAATCGCGGGTGAAAAAGGTGCGGAAGAATTGCTGGTGCTAAGTCAGGTTATTCTATCCATCCAGCTTCCCTTTGCCATCATCCCGCTCCTCATCTTCACCAGCGATAAAAAGCGCATGGGTGAGTTTGCGAACAAAACATGGCAAAAAGTCTTAACCTGGATTGTGACCGCCATCATCATTGTTTTGAATGTAGTGCTTATTATTCAAACCATTTCAGGTCATTGAGAGGCAAGCAACACTTTAAAATCAAGAAAAAGGTATCCCCTTGGCTTATTGCAACCCGGGATACCTTTTTTAATTACCCTAATCCATCGTCCAACTTACCGCTTGTCAGGCTGTGCCTGCGCTTGCGCTTCAAGCGTGAGGTTCAGCTTGAGCACGTTCACACGTGGTTCACCGAACACCCCGGCACTGCGGCCTTCGGTCTGCTCCTGTACCATTGCCTTCAACTTACCCTGTGTAATACCCGTCAAGCCACTAATACGCGGGATCTGAGCCAATGCCGCCTGTGGCGAGATATGCGGGTCCAGACCGGAGCCGGAGTTTGTAATCAGGTCCACCGGAACCTGACTGATTGGTACATCCGGATTATTTTTCTGCCAATCCGCTATCGAATCCTTGACCCTCTGCATTAAGGCCGGATTGGACGGTGCGTAGTTACTGGAGCCTGAACCAGCCCCATTATAATCAATGCTCGATACCCGACCCTGAAAAAACGCCGGATTCGCAAAAGACTGCCCGATCAGCTCGGAGCCGACTACCTGACCCTCCGCATTACGAAGCATACTGCCATTCGCCTGCTGCGGAAATAATGCCTGTGCCACGCCCGTGCTAACCAGCGGGTAAGCGAGGCCACACAGGAGGATCATCAGCACCGAGGTACGCAAGGCCACTCCTATAATGGTGCCTCCCCGCATCTCTTCTCTCTCCGGCTGTCCATTCGGCACAGCATCCGTCTCTGGACGCTTGTTATTCCCCTGCCCGACAGACCCGGCTTTTTCGTGTGCAGCAAATCTGCGTCCGGACATCACCCGATAAAAGCCACTCATGTTGCTCACCCTTTCTGCTTCCATTCAGTATCCGAAATGCACACCTTCACAGGTTGCGTTAAATCCACAAATGCACCAGCAAATCAATGGCCTTAATGCCGACAAAAGGCACCACCATACCGCCCAGACCGTAGATCAGTAAATTCCGTCCCAGCAGACGATCCGAGCTCATGGGCTTATACTTCACGCCCTTCATGGCCAGCGGGATCAGAAGCGGAATAATAACAGCATTGAAGATCAGCGCCGACAAAATAGCAGACAGCGGAGAGCCAAGCCCCATCACGTTTAATGCGCTCATTTGCGGAATCGCCAGCATGAACATCGCCGGAATAATGGCAAAATATTTGGCAACATCGTTCGCGATGCTAAACGTTGTCAAAGCACCGCGTGTCATAAGCAACTGCTTGCCGATAGCGACCACCTCAATAATTTTGGACGGATCGGAATCCAGATCCACCATATTGGCGGCTTCCTTGGCTGCAACTGTACCGCTGTTCATGGCAAGCCCGACGTCAGCCTGCGCCAGCGCAGGAGCATCATTCGTACCGTCTCCGGTCATGGCAACCAGCTTGCCTAGCTCCTGCTCACGGCGGATGACTGCAATTTTATCCTCCGGCTTGCTTTCAGCCACAAAATCATCCACACCCGCTTCCCGTGCAATTGTAGCAGCCGTCAGCGGATTATCCCCGGTACACATGATCGTGCGGATGCCCATTTCCCGGAGCTGATCGAACCGCTCCTTCATGCCCGGCTTCACCGTGTCCTTCAAATAAATAATGCCATATATCCGATCGTCCAGCGCGACAGCCAGCGGCGTACCTCCTTCAGAGGCCACCTGATTCGCTTTTTCCTCCAGATCGGCTGGAACGCTGCCGTTTTGCGATAGTACCCACTGCCGGACAGAGTCCACCGCGCCCTTACGTACCTTTTGTCCATCAGCCAGATCCAGACCGCTCATCCGGGTTTCCGCCTTGAACTCGATAAAGGTCCCGCCTGCTGCCAAGGATTCATCCAGCGTGTGCTCCTGCTTACGCATCAACTCCAGAACTGAGCGCCCCTCAGGCGTCTCATCCTTCATCGAACTCATCGCAGCCCACTTCACTAACTCTGTCTCCTCTACGCCGCCTACAGGCACGAATTGGCTCGCCATCCGGTTACCGAAGGTGATTGTCCCTGTTTTGTCCAAAATCATCGTGTTGATGTCCCCGGATGCTTCTACTGCCTTGCCTGACATGGCCAGCACGTTAAACTGGGTGACCCGGTCCATACCGGCAATCCCGATAGCTGACAATAGTCCTCCAATCGTTGTAGGAATCAGACAGACCAGCAACGAGATCAGCACGGGAACAGGCAGGTCAATGTTAAAATGACGGGCAATCGGTGCCAGCGTAACCACCACGATCAGAAAAATAATCGTCAAGCTGATCAGCAGGGTATTCAGCGCAATTTCGTTCGGCGTCTTTTGGCGCTGTGCGCCTTCCACGAGCGAAATCATTTTATCAATGAACGTCTCGCCCGGTTCTGTCGTAATCCGCACCTTAATCCGGTCACTGACCACACGCGTCCCGCCGGTTACCGAGCAAAAATCACCGCCCGACTCCTTGATCACTGGGGCCGATTCTCCCGTAATCGCCGATTCATCCACTGAAGCAAGACCTTCAATCACCTCACCATCACTCGGAATCATCTCGCCCTGGGACACCATCACAATGTCACCTTTGCGTAGCTCGGTCGAGCTGACCACCTGAATCTCATCCCCGACAAGCTTATTGGCTTGTGTGTCCTGCTTGGATTTTTTCAAAGAAGCAGCCTGCGCCTTACCCCGCCCCTCTGCGAGTGCTTCGGCAAAGTTAGCAAAAAGCAACGTGAACAACAGGATGATAAAAACAGCCAGATTAAAGCCCATTTCGTTGCCAGTTCCAAAATAACTGGGAAACAGCAGCATGAGCAGCACGACCAATGTGCCGATTTCCACGACAAACATGACAGGATTTTTCATCATGATCATCGGATTTAATTTCATAAAGCTATCCTTGATCGCATGCTTCAAGATGCTTTTGTCCAGCATGCGTTTGCGTTGTTCCTTCATGATCAAGCACCCCGTTCATCCATTCTCATTTTCTTCTTCCTGTTCATCTTCTTCACATGGTCAGAAATTCAGCTACAGGCCCCAATACGATTACGGGCAAAAAGGTCAACGCGCCGATCAACAGCACAACCCCGATTAAAATCGCCCCAAACAGCTTGTTGTCCGTGCGAAGTGTGCCCGTCGTCACGGGAGTCGGTGCTTTGGCATTCAACGAAGCCGCTACAGCTAACAGTGCAACTATAGATACATATCGTCCGAAGAACATAACAATCCCTGTTGTCGTGTTCCAGAATACGTTGTTATCCGCAAGACCCTCAAATCCAGAGCCGTTATTAGCCGCAGATGACGCATATTCATATATCACCTGAGTCAAACCATGATATCCGGGGTTTGTGACCGCATCGTACCCCCAATGACTCATAAAAGCGAGCGCTGTCGGCACCAGAATGAGAAACGGATGTACCAAAATGGCAATCGCGATCAGCTTCATTTCCTTGCCTTCAATTTTCCTGCCCATAAATTCCGGGGTCCTGCCGACCATCAATCCACATATAAACACACCCAGAATCGCGTACATCAGCATATTCATCAGCCCGACGCCCTTACCGCCGAAAATGACGTTCAGCATCATTTCACCCAAAGCAGCCATACCGCCCAGCGGGGTCAGTGTATCGTGCATATTATTCACCGAGCCTGTGGTTGCCGCCGTCGTTACAGCCGTGAACAACACCGATTGTCCAATGCCGAAGCGAACCTCTTTCCCTTCCATGCTTCCCTGAGAAGCATCCACACCCAGTGCATGAATCAACGGATTGCCCGTTTTCTCCGACACATACGTAATGGATAGGAAGACGAGGAACAATACCATCATGGAGCTAAAAATAATCCAGCCCTGCTTGCGATTACGGGCGAACAGTCCAAAGGTATACGGCAGCGAAGCCGGCATCACCCACATCGCCAAAATTTCCAGCACATTCGTCCAGGGATTTGGATTTTCAAAAGGATGCGCCGAGTTGGCCCCATAGAAACCGCCCCCGTTCGTACCCAAATGCTTGATCGATTCCATCGAAGCAACGGGTCCCAAAGCAATCTGCTGCTGTGTTCCGCTTAGCGTCGTGATATCCGCCGCAGGCTGAAGTGTCTGCGGTACCTTCAGTCCAACCAGCACCAGTGTAAGTACAAAGGCCAACGGAAGAAAAATCCGTATAATCGCTTTGATAAAATCCTGAAAAAAGTTGCCCATCCCTTCACCGCGCCGCGTCAATCCTCTCATAAAAGCCGCAGCAACCGAAAAACCGGAAGCAGCCGAAGTGAACATCATCATTGTAACGAACGCCATCTGCGTCAAATACGTAAGTCCGCTTTCTCCGCTATAATGCTGGAGATTTGTATTAGTCATAAAGCTGATCACTGTATTAAAAGCAAGTGACGCTTCCATATTGCCATTTCCAGACGGATTAACGGGAAGCAGTCCCTGCAAGCGCAGCAGCACATAGCTGATCGCCACAAGCACGACATTCGTAGCAATGAAGCTCATAACGTACGTGGTCCAACGCATGCTCTCCAGCTTTTTCAATCCTATAACCTTATAAATCAGCTTCTCCGTTCCGTCAAACACCCGATCCGTCCGATTCGGTTCATTTGAGAATACATGATATATATAGGTGCCCACTGGTTTCACCAAGAGCAGCAATATCACAATCACAATTCCAATTTGCAGCAGCTCCATCATCTATTCCCTCCTTCAAAATGCTCCTGCGTTTGGAACAACAGACGAGTTCATAGCACCAGGCGAGTGCACACGTTTGCGAAAACCCGCTGCCTCTGGTGTCTCATCCACGATCTGCTGTCCCCCGCCCGTTTGATCCTGTTTAGCTGATTAGAACTTTTCAGGATTCAGGAGTGCGTAGATTAAATACACAAATACAATAGCAGTAAGCGCAAGCACAACCATCATCCTTTTCGCCCTCCTTTGGAGGTCTGCGCATCACACCAGCGTACAAACAGCAGTATCACTCCGTAACTCACAGCCATCACGAGCAGCATGTATATATCCATCATGTTCATACCCTCCCGTATCGGTCCTCAGATCGTCATTCTTACATCCTCGTAAAATCACCATACAATGAATTCGAAAATTTTAATTTATATTAGCCATACCGTAAGCGACTATCCGTTCAGCAGGAAACCCACCTCTCCATTCAAAGTGTAGATCACATGGTCTGCTCCCAAACCTCGATAAATCCCTTGAGGATTACAGCCTTGTGTAATGACATAGACCGAATCTGATGTCAGCGGCCGGCATATTTGCAGAAAACGGCACGTCAGATTCAAGCTGTTCTCAAACAAATACACGCAGCCAATTTCTTTTTTGGGAAAATTCCATTTCCCCGCTTGCATCGTATTGATGCGCACAATATGCTCCACACCCATTTTTTTGAGCTGTCGTTCCTCCTGAGCGCTATTCGTCAGAACCGCAAACGCCAGTTTTTTGTACATAAGCAATTTCACAAAATTTCTGCCCGATTCATTCGGTGCAGTGACAATGATTAGTCGACCTTCCATCAGTAGCTCCTCTCCCGGTATAAAAAGACAACAAAAAGAAGCCAAAGGAAAAAGGCTTTCCTCCGGCTTCTTACGTAACCATGATAAAATAAACCATGGCTGCACACGGCGGTTTGTTGCCTCTCCCTGTACGCTTACGAGGTTAGCTGTCGGATTCGGACGTGAGAGTCGCCCTATTTCTGGCACTTGGCCAGAAAATTCACCCCATGAGACACACGGCCCTTTAAAAGCCGAATAGATCTCCTTTGGTTCCCCCGCTTTTGCAACTGCAAAATTCAGCGCTATAGACAATTCGTTGCTGCTTCATTCACTTAATTTGAAATTACGTCTTGAATCATACACCCGCGCAAGGAACACTGTAAAGCTCACCTGCAGGGTTATAAATCGGTCTTTGGAGCAAAGAAGATTAATAATAGCGCTTACAATTTGAATATCCTTCTCCCAGCTCCTTCAAGCTCGGTTTTTCATCCCTTTTTGAAAATGACGGGCATGTCAATATTGGCGTATGGAGAGCATTTTTTGTCCCTTTTTTGTAAAAGAGAAAGAAAAACTGCTGTATGCACCTGATAAACGCCGATTGAGCCTGTTTTTACGATGAGAAGCACCGCAATTCGCCCCATTTGCAGTACCATTTGCCGTTTTGAACAAAATACAATTTTACAGTTTCAGACAGTGCAATACATCTATTATAGACTTGCAACCCTTCATTAAATTGCTTACAATTTAATTGTAAAATATTAAATCAGGAGGGATACCATGACCGTTTATGAATATGATGCACAAACCCTGCAAGGGAAAGAGATTCCGTTGTCCACATACGAAGGAAAAGTTCTGCTTATCGTGAATACAGCCAGCAAATGCGGGCTAACCCCTCAATACAAGGCGCTACAAGAGCTATATGACCAATACCATGAGCAGGGTCTTGAAATCCTGGGGTTTCCCAGCAACCAGTTTGCCAAGCAAGAGCCGGGCTCCAGCGAGGACATTTCGGAGTTTTGCCAGATTAACTATGGAGTTACGTTTCCGATGTTTGCCAAAACAGATGTCAATGGCGATCAGGCACACCCTTTATTCCGCTACCTCACCCGGACAGCTCCGGGCGTACTAGGCTTCAAAGCGATCAAATGGAATTTTACTAAATTTTTAATTACACGCGAAGGTAACGTATTTAAGCGCTACGCCCCACAGACAACTCCGGATAAACTGGCGGGGGATATCGAGAAGCTCTTGTAGCAAAGCTTACAAGCCACTTCATCACTGTTCACAAGCAGCCGAACCAGGCGGCTGCTTGTGTGGCTAGGAAAAAGGGATATAACAAAAAAGCATCCCTTCACGTCAAAAACGTGTCAGGATGCTTTTTTAACTGTGTCTTGCATGTAATGCGGTCGAGAGGACTCGAACCTCCACGGGCGTACGCCCACTACCCCCTCAAGATAGCGTGTCTGCCATTCCACCACGACCGCAAATTCTAATGTTTTGAGGCAACAGATTTATTATACTCCCTTGTATTCTATTTGTAAACATAAATACAATAATTGTTTTAAAAGTCATATAACCTAACATATAAATGCTATAAAAATATTTAATTTGACATACAAGCATCTTGAGTGTAAATATATATTACATAATATCATTGAAATTTTTCTTAATCTGATTTTTAAAGTCACCTAATATAACATAAAACTATACCCTAAGGAGGCGAACCGCTTTGCAAAAAGGCAATCGTTTGCTGAACTACGCATTGCTGTTGGACCCTTCCCTGCCTGTCGGTGGCTTCACTCGTTCCTACGGGCTAAAGGAGCTGTTTCGAAATGGTCGTTTAACCTGTCTGCAAGACCTGGAACACTATGCACGCACCGATCTGCATCCTCAATTCACATCCCTCGATGGCATGGCTATCAAAAGCCTTTATATCGCTGTTCAGCAAAATGATGGTTGGCGTATCGCTCTTATTGATAAAATGCTGCACGCCCAGCGTTCTTCCCTACAGCAGATGAAAGAGTCACGCCTATCCGGCCAACGCCTCCTCAAGCTCGCTAAGGCTTTGTACCCTTGGCTTGAATTCGACCAACTCGAAGCTATACTCATCCAATACAATGCGATTGGCACACTCGCAACCGTTCATACCTGGATTAACGTTTCTCTTGGAAATGATGTAGAGCAAACCATTCACGGCTACCTTGCCGCGGCAGTGTCCTTCTGTGTCGAAGATGCTTCCAAACTACTCCATCCTCCTTATGAGGAAAAAAATCCTGTTATTCAACGAATGACCAACGAGCTTCTAGACGCATGGAAACAATTCAACACCCCTGAGACTGAGCCAACCGCATTTCAGCGTCGCCTTCTGCAAAGACACTGGTCCAACTCCTACATTACGCAGCCACCCTATATGAGCAGCAACCACCAGCGCGGGTAAGATTCGACTAATTCCTTCGTCTGTCCCCATTATACGCCTCAAGCATCCCCCTGATGCCTGTTTTCCCCCTTCCAGCACAACGCCAAAAGCACTTCCACCACTTTTTTTCAGTGGCAGAGTGCTTTTTTTATCCAGATTACAACTGACATTTCTCACATTTACAGGCTCTGGATGGATTATTCAAACCATTTATCACTTAAATAAGTAATAAATTTATCTCAATTACGTATTTTAGATTGTAAAAACACGTATAAACGTGTATCATAGTTTTAGATGGTTAATTCTAACATGTTTACTGATGATTATTATAACACACCAATTATTCCGCAAGAATCCGTAAGGGGCGATTTCACTTGAACAACAAAATGCCTGTCACCTCCTTCGGGTGGGCCATCAAACAAAGGCTTGTCGAACTTCGGCTGGATCAGAAAACATTTTGTGAAACGCATAGCATCCCGCCTTCACGCTTGTCCAATCTGATTCACGGCACCCGCAAAGCACAAAGGTACAGAAAACAAGTTGCTGCAATCCTCAACATCGACGATAACGATTATAAGGAGGCATCACCACTCTGAAACCAACGATGTGTGCGTCCCCCAAGCATGCGGCACGCTATAACATCGGCAACCCAAATAAACTCGTCAATCGAACCCGTCGGTCCGTTTTACGGGTTTTCAACCTGAGTGATCTTTAGCGAGAAGATCATTCAGGCTGTGTTTTGTCATTCTCACCTTTTTGCTTACGATATTTCGCAAATTCCACATATTCTAATATGAAATTCTGTTCTTCTGTATCCAGATCCTCTGCCTGGCAATTCAATGGCCCCATCACTCCAAAAAAATAAGCAGCCTTCTGCTCCTGAAGTACGCCCTCACCCGGCTTGACGCCTTTCATTAACCAATCCAGCGACACATTAAAAAAGTCCGAAATCTGGATTAAATGCATCGTTCCCGGTGTTGTTTTGCCTCTTCTCCAGTCTCCAAGATTCCCCGAGCTGATTTTGAGCTTTTCACAAAACGCCTTCTTCGTCATTCCCCGATCCTTAATCAAGGCTTCAATCCGCTGATAAATCGTTTGGTCTCCCAAAATTATCCCCTCCGACACCCTAACTTTTCTTGAACTATTCCCAAAATTCCAACCTTCATTGCAACCATACTTATTCGGTAATCATCACTTTAATATTCTGCACCGGTTTATTCTGTCGTTGAATCTTCCTGCTTTTTCTCTTTACGGAAGCGAGTAAATTCAATATACTCAATTATAAAATCCTTTTCTGTTTCACTAAGTTGTTCCCCCTGGTAATTCAGTTGCCCATATGAATCAAAAAAATAAGGGTCCTTCGACTCCTTCAGTACCTCACCCTGTACATCCCGGCCCAACATGATCCAGTCCAGACTGGCATCAAAAAACGAAGCGATTTCAATGAGCTTATTCGTGCCCGGTGTCGTCTTGCCTCTCTTCCAATCACCAAAATTCCCTGTACTGATACCCAACTGCTCGCAGAATGCCTTTTTTGTCATTCCCCGCTCCTTGATAAGCTCCTCAATTCGTTGGTAAATAGATTGCATAGAAGTTCCTTCCTCCCTAGCAGGCTCTCAAATAACGATATCATGTTTCCTGTTTTCATTTCAAAGATCACGTATGTTAAAATTGCCGAATTATGTATGTTGGTTTTCATTATACCACAATATGCAACAAAAACCGCCTGTTTTCCGAAGAAAATGGCGGCCTTCCGTCAGTTCGCTTACATCAATTACGGAGCAACGTTGTCGATTTTAAGAAAAATCTGCTTTAATTCGTTCAAAGTTTCGCTCAGGTGCAATAAATCCTCTTCCGACAGAAGCACCAGTCTTTCTTGAATTTTACCGGAAAAGGTATTGAATACCTGCTCACAAAAAGCATCGCCCTCTTGTGTAATCGCCACATTCACGACTCTGCGGTCCGAGTCATACGACTGGCGATCGGCCAACCCATGCTCTACCAGCTTGTCCAAAAGAGGGGTCATGTTCGGACGCGAGACATTAAGCTGTTTGGATAGATCAGATACCGTAGACAAGCGCACCTCCCGCAGAAGCATTAATACCTGAAAGTTATTAGGCGACAAATGTAAAGGAATATCAAGCGTGCCGAAGGTAAAAAATTTCTTCTTCACAATCGGAAACAAACCCAAAATATTTTCTGATATATCTCCCAACAGTTGAGTGTCCATATTTTTCACCGTCACTTCATCAGTTTATACTTATCATTCTATAACATTATGGCGTTATATTATACTATGGAATCATTATTTTATAATTATGACTACTTTATTGTATCATTACACAAACAAAAAAAGCCTCTACCGTGAGAGACCTTTCCGTTCATTCCATTGATGCGGTCGAGAGGACTCGAACCTCCACGAGCGTACGCTCACTACCCCCTCAAGATAGCGTGTCTGCCATTCCACCACGACCGCAAAATAAAATATAAATGGTGAGCCATGAAGGACTCGAACCTTCGACACCCTGATTAAAAGTCAGGTGCTCTACCAACTGAGCTAATGGCTCATGCTGTTCATCCAAGATGTCCGCCATCAGACTTCAGGAATTTTCCTTAAGCATGTAACATGTAGTCCATAAAGACAACAATGACCCGTAGGGGAATCGAACCCCTGTTACCTCCGTGAAAGGGAGGTGTCTTAACCGCTTGACCAACGGGCCGCATTTTTATACACCAACTTGGCGACAAGAAAGAGTATATCAAATAGAAGAATGAATGACAATACTTATTTTAAAAAATTTAAAATAAGTTGTTTACCGAGAATCAAAACGCATTTTTACTTACGCAAATTTGCTTTATTCACGTTATTTAGAAGCATAAAAAGAGATTATATTGCAAAATAACTTAACTTTACTTATAATCACTTACAGAATACCGAAATCATTTTGAACAGAGGAGCTTTTTATGTATCAAGAAGAGCGGATGCTAAAAATTGTTGATTATCTACAGCTTCACAAGCGTATTTCGGTGGATGATATTTGCGAATTTTTTAATGTATCACGAGATACGGCCCGCAGGGATCTGGTAAAGCTAGAGGAGCACCAGAAAATTATTCGAACCCGTGGCGGTGCCCTTCTACCCACACTGGATCACGAATTAACCAGAAACTATAAAGAGAGACTACTCACTGTATCCGAGGAAAAGCAAGTCATTGGACAAATAGCTGCCAGTATGGTTCGAGACGGAGATCGCATCATTCTCGATTCCTCCACCACTGTACAGGCATGTGCCGAAAGGCTCCATGTACAGGAATGCTCGGTCATCACCAATTCGATTAATCAGGCTGATGTTCTTTCCGAAAAGGACGGCGTTTCGATTCATCTACTCGGCGGACGCTTGCAAAAGGAGCACCGTTTTGTCTACGGTTCTTCCGCCATCGCTACCCTGTCCCGCTATTTTGTAGACAAAGCTTTTGTTGGGATCGGGGGCATTTCTGTCCATGGACTGAGCATTAATCATGAAGAGGACGGTATGCTCAAGCACCAAATGATGAAACAGGCCGATCAGGTGATCATTCTAGCGGATCACTCCAAATTTGGTAAAAACCTTCCTTACCGCTTTGCCGATTTATACGAGGTGGATATCGTTATCACCGACTGTTTGCCGGACCCGGCCATGCTGGATGTTTTTCGCCGTCATGATGTTGAAATTATTGTTCCGTAATGTGGAAGAAGTATGAGACATATAGAAGAAGACAGGAGATGGAGAAATGAAACTGTTTGCGATTGATTTGGATGGAACGCTGCTAAACGAGGAAGCAAAAATAAGCAAGGTGAACGCAGACGCGATCCGTAAGGCACAGCAGCAAGGCGTTCAGGTGACTATTGCCACGGGCAGAGCCGCTTATGATGCCTGGATCAAGCTGGAGGAAGCAGAACTCGTGACTCCCGTCATCGGAGCAAACGGTGCGACCGTACACGATGCACATCGTCGCCAGCTAACCTCTACACCGATGGACCGGAGTGAGACGTTTGAAGTGCTGAGCTGGTTACGCGAAAACGATTTTTATTATGAGGTCATGACAGACCGTGCTATTTATTCTCCACAAAACGGACACCAGCTACTGGCTGTTGAAATGGATCGCCTGTTAAGCGCCAATCCGGATATTTCGCTGGATGCTTTGTTACATGCAGCCGAGAAACAATATGAACAGACCGGGCATACCCGTATCCCCTCGTATGAAGACATTCCGCTGGATGTAGAGATTTATAACGTGCTGTGCTTCTCCTTTGATCAAGCCAAATTGAACCGGGGGCGCGAGCGTTATCGGGAATTCCCCGGCCTGAACATGGTCATTTCCTCGGACCGTAACTTTGAAGTGGAGCATAAGGATGCCTCCAAAGGAAACGCACTGCGTTATCTTGCAGATCATCTGGGTATTTCCATGGAGGAAGCCGCAGCGGTAGGAGACAGCTATAATGATATTTCGATGCTGACGATGGCAGGTAAAGGCATCGCTATGGGCAATGCAAAAGACGACATCAAGGCCGTCTGCTCTGAAGTTACCCTGACCAATGTAGAAGATGGCGTTGCCCATGCTCTGCTAAATCTACTTAAAACCATCGAGGCCGACGCCGTGAAATAGAAGGGATTAGTTGCGTACTGCGTACAACTCAGACTAACGCTGCTTCATGCTGTACGCAGCACGTCCGTCTTACATATAACAAATTCTTAAAAAGCAGATCTAGACGAAAAAGACGCTCGTGAGCATTATTACCATGCATACGAGCGTCTTTATTCTACTTAAAACACCAACGGAGAGAGAGGGATTCGAACCCTCGCACCGCTTTCGCAGTCTAACCCCTTAGCAGAGGGTCCCCTTATAGCCACTTGGGTACCTCTCCATGGCTCCCCGAACAGGACTCGAACCTGTGACAACTCGATTAACAGTCGAGTGCTCTACCAACTGAGCTATCAGGGAACATTGCTGTAAATTATCATACAGTATATTTAATTTACCATGATTCAGGGGGCGCCGTCAAGTGCCAGCAGATGAAGTTTGCCTCCGCATTTACCGCAGCGGTAACGTTGGGGGTTCATTTTACGTTTCCGCAAGTATTCCTGACTACAAGAGGCACACACCAGCTTGTAGCGATAGGGCTGCGGCTTTCGTTCCGCTCTCCCCGGCAGAGTTTGGCAATGCCTGCTCCCTCCTACACGGGCCAGCCATGCTTTGAAATCAGCATCGCGATGCTTATAACCCATTCCGCGCAGATGCAGATGATAATGGCACAGCTCATGCTTTATTATTTTTTCCACTTCAGAACGTCCATAAGCTGCAAGTTGATGTGGATTAATTTCAATATGATGACTTTTCATAAAATATCGACCGCCTGTGGAAGACAAGCGTGCGTTAAAGGTGGCTTGATGTTGAAACGGCACGCCGAAGCTCTCCAGCGAGATGCGCTCTACCCATTCTTGAAGTTCTTCATTACTCATAGAAGGATTCATTGAATTGCTCAGAGACTTGGACTCCATCCTTATGGGGTACCTCCTTTGCTTCATACTGACAAGCATATTATAAAATAACGGCCGAAGTCTAACCCTGATTCATAAGCACACTTTAGGTATCCACCCCATATGCTAAACATACAGAAGTAACGCAGAGGAGGAGATTGGCTTGCCTCAATGGCTCAGCAACCAGCTTATGCGGGCCTTTTACAAAAAGGACCGGCGCCAGATCAAACTGTTGAATGACTGTTGGTTTTTTTATCATAAAGCACCGGGTGTAGAGTTTGATGCCAACAATGGGTAGAAGTTCAGGGCAGTAAAAAATGAAAGCCGGAGTCTCCGAAGTGGTTCGGAGATTCCAGCTTTTGTTATACCCTAATAAGGCGGTTATACGGATTTGTAGAGTATTATGCCTGCGATTGCGCTTCTGCCGGAGCTTTCATCGTCAGACCGACCCTGCCTTTTTTCAAGTCTACATTCAGCACCCACACGGTTACGTTATCACCAACGGATACGACATCCATCGGATGCTTGACGAAGCCGTTGCGCAGCTGCGAAATATGAACCAATCCATCACTCTTGATGCCGATATCGACGAACGCACCGAAATCAATTACATTGCGGACGGTTCCCTGAAGCTCCATGCCCGGTGCCAGATCCTCAATCTTGAGCACATCCTTGCGGAATACAGGCAACGGCAGCTCGTCACGCGGGTCACGGCCTGGACGCTGGAGGCTGTCCAGAATATCCTTCAATGTCGGCACACCGACTTCCAGCTTCGCGGCCAGTTCGTCAATGTTGGACACGTTCAGCGCTTCCGTCGCAGCCTTGGTGCCCAGATCGTGGGCGCTGATGCCCAGTTCAGCCAACAGGCGGTCTACGACAGCATACGATTCAGGGTGGATCGGCGTGCGATCCAGTGGATTTTCGCCACCCGGTATACGGATAAAACCAATAGATTGCTCGTAGGTTTTTGCACCAAGACGCGGCACCTTCTGCAACTGACGGCGGTTGTTGAATTTGCCGTTTTCCTCACGGTATTTCACGATATTTTTGGCAATTGTCGCGTTAATGCCCGCTACATAGGACAGCAATGCCGAGGAAGCGGTATTTACATCCACACCGACATGGTTAACTGCCGATTCTACAACATCCTTCAAGCTTTCATCCAGATGCTTCTGTGACACATCATGCTGGTACTGGCCTACACCAATGGCCTTCGGCTCAATCTTGACCAGCTCGGCCAGCGGGTCCTGCACACGACGTGCAATGGATGCCGCGCTGCGCTCAGCCACGTCCAGATCCGGGAACTCCTCCTGCGCCAGCTTGGAGGCGGAATAAACGCTCGCGCCTGCCTCATTGACGATCAGGTACGCCAAGCTGCTGTCGCCAATATCTGCGATGACTTCAGCCACGAATTGCTCTGTTTCACGCGAAGCCGTTCCGTTACCGATGACGATCAGCTCAATGCTGTATTGGGCAATGAGCTGCTTGAATTTCTCGGCAGCCTCATGCTTTTTGTTGTTCGGCGGTGTCGGATATGTCACAGCGACTTCCAGCAGCTTGCCGGTGTCATCGACAACCGCCAGCTTGCAGCCTGTCCGAAACGCCGGATCGACACCAAGCACACGGCGGCCCTTGATCGGGGCCTGTAACAGCAGGCTCCGCAAATTGCCCGCAAAGATAGAAATGGCCTGCTGCTCGCCCTTCTCTGTCATTTCAGCGCGCACCTCACGCTCAATAGAGGGTGCGATGAGCCTTTTATACGCATCCTCAATAACGTTGCGCAGCAGCTCTTCCACGGCGGATGAGCCTTTAATCACTTGACCTGCGACGTAATTGTGAATCGAATCGGGCGCTACCTCCAGTCCGACCTTGAGAATGCCCTCACGCTCTCCGCGATTAATCGCCAAAATACGATGAGGCGGCATTTTCTTAGCCAGCTCACGATAGCTGTAGTAGTTCTCGTAGACAGACTCTTGCTCTGCATCCTTCGCTTCGGAGGTTAGCATGCCATGATCCAGTGTATATCGACGCCCCCATTGGCGAATACCCGCGTCGTCCGCTATATTTTCCGCTAAAATGTCCAAAGCTCCTTGAATAGCCGCCTCGGCACTGTCCACTCCCAATTCCGCATTCACATAGGACTCAGCTTCCTTCAGAGCATCGCCCTGCTTCGGCTGGCTCCAGATCCAGATGGACAGCGGCTCCAGCCCCCGTTCTTTCGCCACACTCGCGCGGGTTTTGCGCTTTTGCCGATATGGACGGTACAGATCCTCCACTTCCTGAAGCTTAACCGCAGAAGTGATGGCAGCCTGAAGGTCTTCTGTCAGCTTGCCCTGCTCATCAATAATGCGAATGACCTCTACCTTACGGTCCTCCAAATTACGTAAATACAGCACACGATCCTCAATTTCACGCAGCTGATTTTCATCCAGTTCCCCTGTCATTTCCTTACGGTATCGCGCGATAAAAGGAATCGTATTCCCTTCATCCAGCAAACTGATCGTCGTCCGGATTTGCTTGAGTGCCAGCGACAGCTCTCTCGCCACTTGTTTGACAATCCGCTCCTGGCGATCTGCTTCGTTCGGCTCCTGCCGGATTTCCGTTTTCGTTTCCTCGTTAGACAAAGCTATCCCTTCTTCCTTACAACTCTTGTCTTTCATCATGTCTTTCATTATCACAAAAAAAGAATCAAAGCGCCAGCACGTAACGATGAAGCCAGGCCCAGCCTGCATTTTTCATCAGACACGCAAAAGGACAGCGCCCACGCGCTGCCCTTTTCCCGTTTCACTCGTCGTTCCAAAATGCTAAAAATCAATCAAACCGAGACTGATTTGTAGCGAATCGCTCACTTTGCGCATGGTTTCTTCATCCAAATGGGTGATTTTGTCGGTAAGCCTTTGCTTGTCAATCGTCCGAATTTGCTCCAGAAGAACGACAGAATCGCGATCAAAGCCATGCGTCGCCGCGTCGATTTCCACGTGTGTGGGCAGCTTCGCCTTCTGAATCTGGGCGGTGATGGCTGCCACGATCACGGTGGGACTGAACCGGTTGCCGATATCATTTTGAATGATCAGCACAGGTCTGACGCCACCTTGCTCGGAACCGACTACGGGTGAAAGGTCTGCAAAAAAAACGTCGCCGCGCTTTACGATCAATATGGATTACACCCCGCTAACTGTACGGCCCAAGGTGCTGTTTGCATCTTCCTCCGCATGAAAGGCTTCGGAGGCCATGGTCAAGTTAATTTTAGCCATCTCCATATAACCGCGCTGCATGGCTTCACGAATGTAACGCTTCTTACGTTCGCCCACATACAGCTTCATGGCCTGCCTGATAAATTCACTACGGTTGGAATTTTCCATGGCTACGATCCCGTCCACTTCCTGCAAGAGATGATCCGGCAAACTGATCATTATTCTTTTGGTGTTCTGCAAATTGGCCAACTTCTCTTCCACCCCCAAAACCTTGTCGCCATTGTACCATTATAACGTTATTCCCGGTAATTTATTCAAACGGAATACAAGAGAATGTATATGATATTCGTATATCATCTATGCTGCATTCCATTATAAACTACGCAGTTCGTTTTCGTACAGGCGTTTGATCCCCGAAATACAAGTGTCAGCGGAGCCTGATGCGTCGTTTTGACAGTTACAGCGCTCTTTTCTTTCCTTTGTACATATTTCGGGACGTTCTGCGAAAACTCCTGCTTTTATCCGGTAATTTGCGTCATGAAATTAATCCCAGCGGGTTGGAAGAAGCGAATTCACTCGAACGACAGGAATATCTCCCCGTGTATATACACGCGGCACCCTGTGTGCGATCATGCAGATCACCTCATAGTGGATGGTACCCAGCTTGGATGCCAGCTCATCCGCCGCAATCGTTTCGCCGGACTGCTGGCCGATGAGAACAACCTCTTCGCCGATTTGAATTTCTTCCGCATCCTCTGCGAAAGATTGTAAGGATACCATACACTGGTCCATGCAAATGGTGCCGAGCACCGGGACGCGGCGGCCACGTATCAACACTTCGATGTTCCCACTCAGCATGCGGGAGTATCCATCCGCGTAGCCAATCGGCAGTGTGCCAATTCGCTCTTCGTCGGAGGTCACGTACCGGGTGCCATAGCTAACCCCCCAGCCGGGAGGGAGCGTCTTGGTATAAACCACTGCCGTCTTCAATGACAATACAGGCAGCAGCTCAATGGCTTGCCGGTTAACCTCATCGGACGGATACAGGCCGTATATACTGATGCCAATCCGCACCATATTGGGGGAAAGCGCAGGGGTATCAATGGTGGCCGCGCTGTTGCCCGTATGTATAATGGGAATGGTGATGCCTTGTTCCCTTAGCGCTTCCGCCACGCCCTGAAACCGATTATACTGTTGCAGTGTATAGCTTTTGTCTTGTTCATCCGCACGGGCAAAATGGGTGTACATGCCTTCCAGCAGCACTTGCTCCAACTGGTGAGTCTGCCGGACAAATGCAACTGCCTCTTCTCCAGGCAGCATGCCCAGTCGTCCCATGCCGCTGTCTATTTTGATGTGCACCTTCAGCTTGCGTTCGCTTCCTTTGCGGTCCAGTCTGCGAATACTCTCCAGCACTTCTTCACTGAACACAGTCAGTGTAATATCGTGCTCCCAAGCCGTCTGCACAGCTTCGGGCAGAGTATAACCGAGTACAAGGATAGGCAGTCTGATCCCCGCCTGCCGAAGCTCCAGCGCTTCGTCCAGAAAAGCGACGCTCAAGTAATCCGCACCAAGGCGTTCCAATTCCTTTGATATTTCCACGGCACCGTGTCCATAGGCATTAGCCTTGACACAAGCCAGCAACAGCTTATCCGCTGGCAATGCCCTGCGAAAAGCCTCATAGTTGGCGCCAAGGTGATCCAGGTTGATTTCGGCCCGGGTCGATCTGTATTGTGCTTGCAAAATCCAGTCACCTTCTTCAATTGTTAGCCTGTAACATACCTTTTACCATTCGGAATGTGGCAAAGTCCTTACTTCCAAAGGTTAATGGTAATGTTCAGAAACGTGGCTGTCAATGGCAGATGGCGTTTGCCAGCATCCTCCACAAAGAACATGACTCCCAAGCGAGCGGTGCACACCTCCAGACCTCGAATGAACAAAAGACGGATACGGGCGGAAGCAGAGTAAAATACACTCTAAACCGTCTGCATCCGTCTATAAAGTTTTATTTACCCGATTGATCCTGTATAGAAGCGGCAATTTGTATCATTTCGCTCACGGGCAGGTCAGCACTGGTAATACGGAACTCTATGCCGTCATTCATCCAGGTCATCGTCTGCTGCTCGCTACCTGTCAGAACGGCAAAGCTTCCTCCAATATCGACCAGTTCACCGGCGGCCAATGATACGGCCCGATCTTTCGGACGCGCCTCCACAATTGTATAGTTATACGTTCCACTATACCGCAGCATCACCGCATGTGTACCATTGTCCTCCAGCTCCGGTGTGTCCTTGATCTGTACCCCGGTCGGCGTATAGGACGGTTCAATCAGGCCAAACTCACCCATCACAGCTTCAGCAGCATCCGTGCCTGCCGATGTCCCTGTTGCTGCATCAGATGCGCCCGTAGTTTGCTGTTGCGCCTCTGTGTTGCCCGTTGTACCCGGCTTCGTCTCCGTATCTGTGCTGCCCGTCGTGTCCGCGCTACCCGGTTTTGACGTATCGCCTGTGGCAGATCCATCCACCGACGCTTCTCCTGACGGCGGCTGTGCCTTCTCTCCTGCTGTTCCCTGCTCTTGTCCGGGTTCGCTGGACGTCACACCTGTCACACCATCAATCGTACCGGAAGGATCAAACTGACCGCTGGAATCCACTGCTCCGGCTGAAGGCGTTCCTCCATTTCCCTTGCCTGTTTTTCCAGAAGCCATATTGCGCTCCATATCAAAAGAGTCCTTGTCGAACTTCGTATCAAACGCAAATTGATCGAATTTCAAATCCACAACTACCTTGGCGTTCGCATCAGATACCTGTACCTGAGTGGGTGCATAGTTATTTTTGGACAGCCATATTTTTTGCCTTACCAGCGCGTGGCTGTTGTAGTTTGCCGCTACATCGAATACATAGGATTTATCGTCCGAAGCCAGTTGACGTGAAGCATCGCCGATAATACTGCGAACCAGCGTTTCATACAAATATACCTGGCCCTGGTTGTTCGGCCAATCGCTTTTAAAGCGGAAGCTCTTATTCAGACTGGGCGTCAATACGAATACACCCTCATCATTTCGCAACACGATCTGAGTAACATCCTTTTTCTCGTTCGTCATGGCAATTCG
Organism: Paenibacillus sp. LT-B23; assembly: GCF_059417685.1. Taxonomy (NCBI): domain Bacteria; kingdom Bacillati; phylum Bacillota; class Bacilli; order Caryophanales; family Paenibacillaceae; genus Paenibacillus; species Paenibacillus sp. LT-B23. The sequence continues at coordinate 154,199 of NZ_JBSQBM010000008.1, forward strand.
GTAATAGGAAGGCTTGCGGTAGGAAATGTCCACCTTGTACTCCTGTGGCGTGTCGCCGGTATGCAGCGTCATCAAAGCTGTACCGTGGTAGCTGTTCAGGTCGCTCACCACGTCACTCAAATCTTTAACCACATCATCCGCGCTCTTCTTGCCGCACCCGGCCAGCAGCAGCGTTACACACATGACCATGGCAAGCATCCATGAAATCCGGCGCATATCATCAACCCCTTCAGCACATGTTTTAAATGAATTAGTACATGTCTATGAAGGACTTGTTCGATTTATGCAGACTGGCATGACAAGCTTGAAAGCTTGGATGGCGATTTGTATTGCTACAAAAGCTTTTGAACACTAATGATAAATTCATACCAAAAATACATAAAAACCGATTAAAACAACTACGGCACTGATCGTGACCCATTTAATTGCCATTCGATTCATCGCTTTTCGAGTAGTTGCTACGATACTCATTAATCCTAAATCATGAATCAGAACACCAGATTTCCAGATGAAATAGCTACGAGCAACCCATTTTTGTATGAAGAGAATAACGTTTAGTAATAAAATCAACTGTCATTCCTCCAAGGCCCACAATCCATCCATGCATAAACCCGTTCTTTAGCCCTTGTTTCGTCATCTCAACCGTAATCGTACCCACAGGCAGTGCTATAGAAAAGCCCAGTAAAACATATGTAAAAAGCAATCCCATTACAAAACCTTTTTCATTAATAATGTATAAAAATACATTGTATACTATGGAACATAAAAATCGATACATTTTGCCTACTTTTTGCGCACGAAAAAAAGCCGTTCCCTACACGGTAAAATCCGCACAGGAAGCAGCTTTGAAATTACTTTGAAGGCTGTGTTCTCTAATCGCATTACACGGTAAAACGCGCATCTGCCTTATGACTCGTGCCAAACTCTTGCATCTTCCCTTTGACCACAGCAGTAATCGCTGCCGTACCCGGTGTGAGAATAGTCTTCGGATCATAGACATGGGAATCACTCGTTAATACGTTACGAACAGCCTCAGCCCAAGTCTGAATACATTCGGTATTGACGTTGATTTTAGCGTGACCCAGCCCAATCGCCTTGGTAATCTGATGCTCAGGGATGCCGGAACCGCCATGCAGTACAAGCGGGATGCCCGTCAATTCCGAAATATGCTTCATTTCAGCAAAGCCCAGCTTGGGCTCTCCCTGATACGGCCCGTGAACCGAGCCAAGGGCGGCCGCCAATGCGTCGATTCCGGTTTCCTGCACCATACGTGAGCATTCCTGCGCATCCGCATACCGGATTCCACCTACCAGCCCGTCTTCCATGCCTCCGACCGTACCGACCTCTGCTTCCACAGAGACTCCATAGGAACGCGCATAATCTACGACTTGCCGGGTCATCGCTATATTGACATCAATCGGATCATGAGAACCGTCAATCATCACCGAGCTGAACCCGGCCTCCATCGCCCGCTTGCAGTTCTCTACCGTCCTGCCATGATCCAAATGAAGCGCCACCGGAACGGTAATCGACATTTCCTCCATTAAGGCGCTGACCATCACTGCAATCGTCCGATAGCCTCCCAAATATTCTACCAGCCTGTCGGAAGCAGCCACAATGACGGGGGCATGCTCTTCCTCGGCTGCCTGTAAAATCGCTTTAGCCCATTGTAAACCGTTTAAATTGTACTGTCCCACCGCATATTTCTCGTCTTTGGCTTGGAGCAGCATCTCTTTCATGGACACGAATGGCAACGGCATAGTGGCCCTCCTTTCCGGGTATCTCTATTTCCAGATCATCTGACCGATTATCTGACTTCCTGCCGAATCTCATAAACGCCGGACACCGCCTGAATGGTTGTCTCTTTGGCCGTCCGGATGGCTTCCTCGGCATCCAGCTCATAATATTCAGGCCGGAATAGCTCCACCGATACAACGTCCGAGAAGCCAATTCCTTTTAAAGTGGACAAAATGCTTTCCAAATCAATGGCGCCAAGTCCCGGCCATACCCGGTCCTCATCGGTCAGAAAACCAATTGGGAAATCCTCGGTGTCGTCAATGTGTAAAATAAATATTTTCGAGCCGTCCGCCTTTTGCAAATCCTCCAAACGTGAACCCATCGCATGGAAATGGAAACAATCCAGCACTAGCCCGACATTAGCCCGATCCACCGCCTCGACAATATCGTAAGCCTGACCAAATGTATTGACTGTACATTGCGGATGCCCCACAAACTCGACCGCTATACGGATGCCGTAAGGCTCAGCTAAATCCGACAGCTCTTTCAAAACAGACACAGCGCTTTGACGAATATCCTCTTTGCGTATTTTTTCTTCTGTCACCAGCGGAACGGCTACGATGTATTGAATCCCCAGTTTTTGGCCTGTAACTAGCATTTCTTTAAATTCACGAATGATTTCCTGATATCCGGCTTCGTCACGATTGTTGAAAAAGACTAACGCATTGAACGCCAACGGTTTAATATGATGTGTGTTGAAATACGCTACCAAATCGTCAATCGTATGATCCTGCAAATATTCCGGTAATTTATCCATCGTGCGAATTTCAATGTAGTCGTAGCCGTGCTGCTCACAAAGCTGCAAATCCTTCACCAGATTGGAATTTCGCAGGGTCGTCGCCTGATTAAAACATAGCTTCATCGTCTGCACCTCTCTCCTGTTATGAGGAAACGCCGCAGCCGCAGCTCGAACGGGTCAGTCCCGGCGTTTCGTAAAATATCTTCAAGTCTCGGTTATTGCCTTGATCATTTCGTCGGTGACGCAAGTCCCAAACCATCTTTGATTTTGTTCAGCATAAAGGTGCTGGATTCATCTGCCTTTTCCATCCAGGCAAATACGGAGTTGGTGGCAATTCCGTCGAATTTCATCTCTTTTAACTTACGGAAGATGGTGTCAAAATCCACTTCTCCCTCGCCAATGTTCAAATGCTGATGCACCGTCGCTTCGACGCCGGGAGGGTTGACGATATAACGCAGGCCGTCAGCGGCTTTGTGGTTAAATGTATCCGCAAACAGTACATGCGTCAGGCGGTCGCCTGCATAGTCGAACATGGGCGCAATATCGCCAATCCCATCATCATAGAAAAAGGTATGCGCCGTTGAATACACCAGGTTAATCCAAGGTTTGTCGAGCGCCCGAATCATATCCACTGCACCCTGATTGGTTTCGATAAAATCATACGGATGTGCTTGCAGATTCAATTTCACGCCTTCCCTCTCAAAAACCGGAAGCAGCTCATCCATGGATTTGATAAACTTTTCCTCGCAAATATCCGCGTTAAACTTGGAGCCGTTAAATTCGCTGTTCATCAGGTCCACATCCAGCTCCACCGCGATTTCAATGGCACGCTTCCAGTTCCGCACGGCGGCCTCGCGGCGATCTTCGTCCGGTCCGGCCCAATAATATAGCGGTAGCAACGATGAAATTTTCACTCCTGCGTCGTTTAGCCACTTTTTCAGATTTTTAATCTGAGCCTTATCGACCTTGGGATATTTGTAAAATGGACAGAAGTCCTCACGAGGTGACAATTCAATGTAGTCATAGCCCAATTGCGCCGTTTTATCTACCATTTCTTTCAACGGGATATTTTTGTACAGGGTTGGGTCCAACGCTAATTTCATGTTTCATTCCTCCATTTTTTGTGATGATTTTTTAGCCTTACATCAAAAGCTGTACCAGACAAGCATATGAGCATCTAAGGCGCTACGGGGTCGGATGATTCTTCCAATCGCTGTTAAATCCCGATTTCGAATGAACAGCTATGAAGCGCCCCCCTTTGCTATGTCGCCGCTTGAAGTCCCTCACAAATTTTTGTTATAAGTCTTTTGTTGTGATTATTGATGAACGACATTTTGGTAGAAGGCTGGCTTATCTCCGATTGTAACCGCTTCCTTAACTCCGCTTGCTTGTGCCTTCACACACGCATCGGCTGTCACTGCGGCAATGTAGCCGTCCCATGAGGTTGGGCCTTTCGGTTCGCCTGTTGCCTTGATCGAATCAATGAAATCCTGCAACTCCCGGTCATAGGCATCTATAAAGCGTTGCTTCCAATCCATCAGCAAATTCACGCCCAGTTGAGCTTCCTTGCGGTACACAATACCCGGCACCTCTGGCAGCTTCGCTACACCCTCTTCACCAATAATCTCACATTGGATGTCATATCCGTATTTGCAATTCACGAACACCTCGGCTTGAATAGCGATCCCGCCTTTGGTTTCCAGCATAATAATTTGAGGGTCCTTCAAATGGCTAGATGCATGGCGCGTTTTCTTAGGATATACGACCTGTACGGAGGTATAATCATCATCGACAAGCCAGTGCAGCACATCTATTTCGTGAATCAGCGTATCGGTAATCGCCATGTCAGTCGTGTAGTTATCGTCTACTTCCGGATTCCGGTGTGCGGCGCGGATCATGAGCGGCTCTCCGATAAAACGATTGTCAATCGCTTGCTTCAATTGCTCGTAGCCCCGGTCATATCGGCGCATAAAACCCACTTGAACCAGTCGCTTGCCATGCTTGATCTCTGCTTCCACGATGCTTTTGCAGCCTTCGGCTGTCGTAGCCAGGGGCTTTTCACAAAAAACGTATTTTCCTGCCGCAATCCCCGCCAGCACACTCGCCTCATGTGCAGGTCCCCAGCTCGTAATAATGATCGCGTCTACATCGGTTGCAGCAACCAGTGATTTATCATCCGGGTACACGACGGCATCCAGCTTGAATTGCTCAACCGCACTTTTGGCAGCTTCCGGGTTCACGTCTGTGACTGCTACAATTTTACCTCCGGACAGGTTGTTGGTAATTCGTCTGATATGCTCGCGTCCAATGGCTCCCGTTCCAATAACTCCAATATTTAATGTCATGTTGTTGCTCCTCCTCTAATTCATCTGTACGATTATTTCATTTGCACGATCTCTTCAAGATGCTTGCCAGCAACGGGCTGCTTGCCGTGATTACGGAAATTATGCTCGACTTGCTCCAATGTAAGCCCTTTCGTTTCTGGCAGGAATTTTTTAACGAACAGGATTGCGAGAATGCCAAGTACGACGAAAATGTAAAATGTTGTGGATAATCCCAAGCCCCCGAGCAAAACCGGGAACAACAAGCCAATAATAAAGTTCACAATCCAAAGGAAGAAAACGGTTAGTCCCATACCAAAGCCACGCAAACGAAGCGGGAATATTTCCGACAGCATCAGCCAGGTGACCGGAGAAATGGCTCCCTGTTGGAAAGCAAGGAACGTGACGGTCAATGCCAATACTACATAAGGCAGAGCAGGTGATCCTGCTAACGTGCTGGAGAAAATGGAAATGAGCAGCAGCGCCGAGGTGGTCCCGATCAGCCCCGTCATGAGCATTGGACGACGGCCCACTTTGCCGAGTAGCCATATCCCTACAAAGGTCGCCAGTACGGAAATCGCACCGTTAGCAATGTTGCCTATCAGAGCGGCCTGGGTTGCAAACCCCGCATTTTTTAATATTTCGGTGCCGTAATACATGATGGAGTTCACGCCTGTAATCTGCTGAACCACCGCGATACCAATACCGATAAGCAAAATACGACGTACCCAGGGAACCGCCAAATCCTTAAAACCTGCTTTTTGGATATCAGACTCTTCTGCCAGATTGGTTTTGATTTCTAGCAATTCGCTGGATGCCTGCTGTTCATTACGAATTGTTTTCAATACGTCCAGAGCCTGATCATTTCTGGCCTTGGATACAAGCCAGCGTGGACTTTCTGGTACACGCAGCATACCGAAGAACAGGAATAAGGCGGGTAGCGCTGCAATGATGAGCATATAACGCCATACATGTGGATGCTCGCCCATCGTTGTACCGAGAATAGCATTGAAAATAAAAGCAAGCAACTGACCACTTACGATCATTAATTCGTTTTGGGTGACGATCCGGCCGCGCCTGTCTGCGGGAGACATTTCCGCCAGATATGAAGGCACGGTTACGGATGCGCCACCAACAGCTAACCCGAGCATAAAGCGGCATATAATCATCACCGTGATGTTCGGTGCGAGCGTACAGCCAAGCGTGGAGATAAAGAACAAGATAGCGAGGAACAGTATATTTTTTCTGCGACCGTTGTAATCGGATAATCTGCCGCCGAACACTGCACCGAACGCAGCGCCGAACAGCAGCGCACTGGCAACTAAACCTTGTGTAAGCGCTGTAAGATTAAGCTGATCTTTGGCTGACATGTAAGGAAGCGCACCGTTAATAACTCCAGTGTCATATCCGAACAGCAGGCCACCCAAGGTAGAAATGATGACGATCTTGCGCAAAAATGTATTTTGAACTGCCCCGTTACTCAATTCGTTCACCTCTCCTCTGTCATCCCTATAGTATGAGCAAGCAAAGCTTCATTAATATATTTGCGGGCGATCAACGCGTACTCCAGAGGATGCGCAATCGCCGGGTCCTGTTCCGCTTCGACAACAATCCAGCCGCTGTACTGATGCTTCAATAGCACTTCGTACACTTTGCTGAAATCAATGCATCCATCGCCAGGGACCGTAAACATGCCCATCAGGAAGGAGTCACGGAAGGATTTTTTCTCTTTTTTACAGCTATCCAGCACTTTCTTGCGTGCATCCTTGAAATGCACATGCTGAATACGATCCATATGCCGATGCAGCAGCGTCAAGTAGTCTCCGTCTGACACATAAATATGGCCTGTATCATAGAGCAAATGTACATACTTCGGGTCGGTATTTGCCATGAGACGATCTACTTCTTCCAGCGTCTGCACACCCGTTCCCATATGATGATGAAATACCAGCTTTAACTGATATTGCTCTGCAATCCTGCCCAGCTCATTCAGTCCCTGGCACAATTGGCTCCATTCTTCATCTGTAAAATAAGGTTTGTCGGAAAAGACACATCGGCCTGTGCCTTGTATGCTGTATGTTTGCTCGGAAACAACTGCCACACTGGCATGTACCTGCTGCAAATAAGCACAATGCTTGTGGAAAGCCGCCGCTGCTTCCTCGATACCGTCACGAATGATGTAGCTGCTGAACCACTGTCCGGCAATTTTCAGATTGCGTAGCTGCAATTCTTTATTCAGAATTTGGGGTTCAGGGAAAAAACCGCCTACCTCAGTTCCGTCAAATCCGGCAACGACAATGTCACTAAGTAGATGCTGAAGCGTGTTGTCTGCCCCGATTTCAGGTATATCATCATTGCGCCAGCCAATCGGGGCAATCCCCCACAAAATAGACATGAGCCAGACCTTCCTTCCTAGTATTGTTTGGCGTTTTCCAGCTTTTTCTCTTTGGCCTCATACGCCTGCTGAACGCTGTCTGAATCGGATACCTCGGCTACACCGACATGCCACCAGCTATCATAGCCGTCCGTCATTGTCTTCGGTAGCACCTTCAGTTCAATGAGTGTGGAAACCGTCTGGGTTTTCGCGTCTTCGAGCGCTGCTTTTAATTCCTCTACCGTATTGGCACGGTAAGTCTTCGCTCCATAGCCTTCGGCTACTTTGGCATAATCTATATTGAGAATCTGATTGTCATGTGTACGGAATTCACAATAGTAGCTGCCGCTGCCATGCTCCATCTGCAAATTGTTAATACAGCCATAGCCCGAATTGTCGAATAGCACAATGTTGATTTTCTGATTGTATTGAATCGAAGTAATCAGTTCGGAATGCAGCAGCAGGAAGCTGCCATCACCTACAATGGAGTATACTTCCTTATCCGGTTCCGCCAATTTCAGTCCCAACGTGCCGGATACCTCATACCCCATGCAGGAGTAACCATATTCGAGATGATAGGTGTTCGGGACGGCAGGATTCCATACGCGCTGCAAATCCCCCGGCAAAGATCCGGCTGAGCTAATGATGATACTGTCTGGCGCAATCGTATCGTTGACTGCGATCAAAGCCGTCGTTTGCGGCAATTCGGTCTGGAGAGCGTCCGCATATTCATTTAGCACTTCCTGTGTAAACTGGTTTTTCACCTCTGGTGTAAAGCCTTCTCGACTAAAGGTTACTCGACTTAGACGGTCACGTTCGGCTAACCAATCCTTCTTCAACTGTGAAATGGTGTCTCCCCACGTGCTTGTGTAGCCTTCCAACCGGGAGCCAAGCTGTTCCAGCGTTGTTTTGGCATCTGCGACAATCTGAAATGCATCCAGTTTGTACGCTTGCATACGACTGACATTGATATTCAGGAACCGGGTCGTATCCCACTCAAAAGCCGTTTTCGAGGATGTGGCAAAATCGGTGTATCTCGTGCCAATCCCGATGATCAGATCCGCCTGTCTCACCGCCGCATTTGCTGCTGCCGTTCCGGTGATACCCACGCCGCCCAGGTTGTTTGCAAACGTGCTTTCCACCGTCGATTTCCCGGCCTGTGTTTCGACCAGCGGAATCTGGTATTGCTCGGACAGCACGATCAAAGCTTCGCGTGCCTCAGAGTATTTAGCACCGCCGCCGACCAGAATCACGGGCTTGCGGCTCGCCTTTAAAATATCTGCCGCACCCTGCATTTCCCGTTCGGACGGCAGCTTGCGGTCGATATAATGAATGCGCTTACTAAAAAACGATTCTTCGTAATCGAACGCTTCGCCCTCCACATCCTGAGAAATACAGATCGTCGCTGGTCCTGCCGTGGCCGGATTCGTCATCGTTTCGAACGCCCGAATCAGGCTGGACATAAGCTGCTCGGGGCGGGTGATGCGATCCCAATAGCGGGACACGGGCCGCAGCGCGTCATTGGTCGTGATGGCTGCGCTATGCTCCTGCTCTACCTGCTGTAACACCGGATCAGGCTGGCGGGTAGCAAAGGTGTCCCCCGGCAGCAGCAGCACAGGGATGTTATTCGCCAGCGCTGTACCTGCGGCAGCCACCAAATTAGCTGCGCCCGGTCCGACAGATGTCGTGACTGCGTATATTTTTTGCCGCAGTAGCTGTTTGCTGTATGCAATAGCTGCGTGGGCCATGCCCTGCTCATTTTTCCCCTGAATAATCTTCAAGTGACCTGATTCCTGCTCCAGCGCCTGTCCGATGCCCAGTACGTTTCCGTGTCCGAAAATGTTAAATATACCTTCTACAAATGGAAACTCTCGGCCATCGATATGCACATATTGCTGATTCAAAAAGCGTATTAACGCTTGTGCGGTCGTCAAACGAATCGTTCGCATCGTCTGCTCTCCTCCTATCTGTACTGTTTGGCTTCATTCTCCGCGACCAGTTGCTCGATCTCTGTGGCTGTCGGCATGGCATCGGAAGAACTGTGCTTGCTCACCACAATAGAAGCCGAGGCGCTGCCGAATTTAAGAGCCGTTTCAATATCCTTGCCCCGCAAGAGTGCATACAGGAACGCGGAGGCGTAGGAATCGCCTGCACCAAATGTCTTTAAAACCTTCGTCTTATAGGCTCGGCCGCTGAACGTTTCTCCTGTGTTGGTATAAGCGTAGGAGCCTTTGACCCCATGCTTGATCACGATTAACTCCGGTGAATGCTGAAACAGATAGCGAATCGTCTGCTCATTGGCTTGCTCTCCCTGCTCCTGCTGATCACCGTCAACCGCTCGATTTTCCAAAGCGTCATATTCGTCACGAGTGCCTATAACTACATCTGACTGCTCGGCAACCAGTGCGTAGTACACTGCCGTTTCCTCCGGTGTGGCCCACGAATACGGACGGTAATCCAGCTCAAACACCACTTTAACGTCATTTTTCCGTGCCAGACTTACCGCTTTTAGCACCGCCTCGCGGGAGGGACTTTTGGACAATGCCGTCCCCGACACGAGCAGCAGCTTGGCTTTGCGGATATATTCCTCATCCACCTCGGACGGGGTCAGGTACAAATCCGCCACATCCTGACGGTACATCAGTATACTGCATTCATCCGGACTTTTAATTTCGGTAAAAGCCAGCCCGGTCTTGTGCCCTTCCTGATCTACCACGATATTGGAGGTATCAATGCCTGTGTTGCGCATGTATTTCTCAATAAAACGTCCATGCTGGTCATCAGCAATTTTGCCAATAAATCCGGCCTTCAAGCCCAACCTGGAACCCCCAATCGTGATATTCGCCGGGGAACCCCCTACATATTTGGTAAACGTCATCGTTTCTTCCATCGGGCGGTTATATTCCGTTGCGTTCAGATCAATACAAGCTCGACCGATGGCAATCAGATCATATTCTCTCTCTGTGGAGCTGTTGAATTCATATTTCACGGGTCGTTTCTCTCCTCTCCGGTTAACGCTTCAATATCCACTCATGCGCAGGATCATTATGAAACTTCCATATACGCGTCGGTCCAGCCATGACATTCAAATAATAGGACGTATAACCGTCCGGTACACCTACCGGATGATATCCCTTCGGTACAATGACCACATCGCCGTTCTCCACAGTCATCGTCTCATCCAGCGAACGGTCATCGGTATAAACACGCTGAAACACAAAGCCCTGCGGCGGGTTGATTTCATGATAATAGGTTTCTTCCAGCAATGATTCATCTGGCAGACGATCCCGGTCATGCTTATGCGGAGGATAGCTGGACCAGTTCCCGCTATCCGTGAATACTTCAACCACTAACAGACTGTTCGCGCCCGGATCAGAATCCGGTAAAATGTTGTGTACCGTGCGTTGATTATGATACTGCCCCCGATGCTCCACCTGATTATCCGCAGCCTGAATGAGCCGGGTTGGTAGCTGCTTGGTCGAAGGAGAGTAGCATAATGCAATCCGGGCTGGCGTGACCGACTCTACCTGAAAAGTACGGTCATTGGATACATACACGCTATCGGTCGGTATTTTCTCAAACACACTGGTTCGCGTGCCTATATTCTCATAAGTTTCTCCCTGCGCGGTAACATGAATGCGGCCTGTGACCGCCACAATGCAGCATTCGTTTTTGCCCAGCTCCTCGGCGTACACTTCACCCGGAGCCAAATCCACGATTTTAAAACCGATATAGGATAATGGCGAATTACTCGCTGTTACATCATGGACGAGGGTCCCCGTTTTCGTAGTTGGTGTAGTTGTTGGAGCTTCGTTATTCGTGCCTGGTTTTCGCAGCAATTTGCTCATCTCTCTACTCCCCCCTCACTCAAAAACAGGCTTGGGATACCGCGCTGTCACAACCTTTTTGCGGGTATAAAATTCTACCCCATCCTTGCCATTGGCAGGTAGTGTTCCGAAGAATGAGGATTTCCATCCCGAGAAAGGGAAGAAAGCCATCGGTGCGGGTACACCCAGATTTACGCCCAGCATGCCTGCGTCGATATTTTCACGGAAATAACGAATCGCTGACGCATTCGTAGTGAAAATACATGCTCCATTTGCAAATTCAGATTGGTTGGCAATGTCTACCGCTTCCTGGAGATGCTTCACACGGATAATGGACAGCACAGGAGCAAAAATTTCTTCCTTCCAGATCGTCATGTCCGTAGTTACGCCATCAAAAATCGTTGGTCCGATAAAAAAGCCCTCGTCCGACACACGTTCACGCCCATCACACAATAAAGTGGCTCCTTCTTCAATGCCTTTTTCAATGTAGCGAATGGTTCGTTGCTGATTTTCTTCCCGAATGACCGGACCGAGGAACACCCCATCATCCAGCCCGTTGCCGATTTTCAGGCTGCCTGCTTTTTCTGTCAGCTTGGCTAGAAGTGCGTCCGCAATTCCTTCCTCCACAGTAACCACGGCGCATGCCATACAGCGCTCACCTGCTGAACCAAAAGCCGAAGCTATAATGTTCGTCACCGTATCGTCCAGATCCGCATCATTCAGCACAATGGTATGGTTTTTCGCTCCCGTAAGAGCCTGAACACGTTTGAGATTTTCACTACCACGCTTGTAGATATATTCCCCTACCGGCTTGGAGCCGACAAAGGAAATCGCCTTGATCTGCGGATGATCCAAAATGCCGTTGACCACATCATGAGCGCCGTACACCACGTTAAATACACCCTTTGGCAGTCCGGCTTCCGTAAACAGCTCCACCAGCTTTTCAGTTAACAGCGGCGTTCTCTCGGAAGGCTTCAAAATAAACGTATTTCCCAGCGCAATCGCCATCGGGAACATCCAGCACGGTACCATCATCGGGAAGTTAAAAGGGGCAATGCCGCCAACCACTCCTATCGGATATCGATAGTTCGCTACTTCCACATCTGTTGCAATTGTCGCCAACGAGTCACCCATCATCAAGGTAGGCGCTCCAGCGGCAAACTCTACATTTTCGATCCCACGCCCTACTTCGCCCAGTGCTTCCGATGTATTTTTACCGTTCTCAATCGTGATCAAGCGAGCCAGCTCTTCTTTGTGCTGTATGAGCAACTGTTGGTAATTAAACAAAATGCGGGCGCGGCGCGGGACAGGAACCTTCTTCCATTGTTCAAAAGTACGGGCCGCAACCTCAGCCGCGTAATCTATATCCTCCTGCGTCGAAATCGGTACCAGCGCTACAACCTCTTTCGTAGCTGGATTGTATACTTCCTCATAACGTGTTGTTTTGCTCTCTACCCATTCTCCGTTAATGTAGTTTTTCAGTTTCCGTGCTTCAGACATACATTGTTCCTCCCTGCCGCTATTTGGTTGATGCTGAAGTAATCTCTTGGTTATATTGGGACAAAATTCATTCACAGGGGTGCTAAACCATGGTGTTCATCCCTCTTTTCATCGTTTGGTTGTTATCTTTTTGTTATGTTTTGATCATAATCTGATAATATCATAATATTTGAAGCGCTTTCAGTCAATATGTAATTTGAACTTTTTATAAATTTATCTATCCAAATTACGGATATGTATCGAAATAAACATAAAACACAAAAAAATGATTAAGTTTTGGTTAAATGTTGTTATAATGAATGTAAGAGAACCTTTTACCGCTGTTCAATTGCAATAATCGCTCTCATTTACCAAATTAAAAGGTGGATTTACATGTTAAAGACGAAACGCATTAAACAAATTCAGGAATATGTTTTTGAGCACCAGACGGTTTCATTAGATGAGTTAGTTAATGTATTTGATGTTTCCAAAAATACGATTCGTCGCGATGTTCAGGAGCTCGTGGAACGTGGTGAGCTTAAAAAGGTATATGGAGGTGTGGCGGTTAATCATACGACACTGGAGCCTTTTAACGACCGAATCACACGGCACCAGCAGGAGAAGACACTCATCGCCAAAGCGGCGGCAAGCTATGTGGAAGACGGGGATATTATTTTCATAGATTCGGGAACCACGACGCTGGAAATGATCGAATTTCTCAAAAACAAGCAACTGACGATTATCACTAACAATTTTGATTTTATGATCGACTCTTTCCCGTTTCCGGGTTTGAATGTCATTTCGACAGGCGGTATGCTGGAGCGGAAAACCAAATCTTTTGCCAGTTTCAAAAATATTGAACTCTTAAAATCCTATAACATTAACAAAGCGTTCATGGCTTCTACCGGCATTTCCATTGCCAATGGGGTCACCAATTCCTCTCCTCTGGAGAGCGAGATCAAGCAGGTAGTGGTCGAAAAAAGCTCGGAGGTTTTCTTGCTGGTGGACCACTATAAGTTCGACAAATACGCGCTCATGACCTATTGCAGTCTGGATCAGATTCATTATATCGTCACAGACACAATGCCGGATAACACGTATCAGGAATATGTGCGGGAGCACGATATTCAGTTAATTATTGCGGATCGGGAGTAGAAGTAGAGCGATCAGACAGGACGTTGCGACAGAACAAAACACACGGATAGAACCGGGACAGCTGGCTTATCCGTGTGTTTGTGTTTTGTACAAAGTTAAATTGAGTGCATTCCAAAAAATCTTTATATAAGCTGCACTGAAAGTAAATAGTTACATTTGGAGCCACTGCGCAGTCGGATGGTGCTTCCCATCACCACCACCCCTGGATTTCTCGAATAAAGCTTATATTAGGATCAATAAGATATTTAACCTTTGCTTCTGCATCTGAAATCACAATAGTATATTCATTGTCTGCTTCAAATATAGTTGGTATGATACTTACTAATACAAGCCAAACAGGAGCATTGAAACGATCAAATTGATAATAAAATTTTGCAGTTCGTTCCTTCGTAATATCTATGGTTCCAGAAAGATTATACTTTTTCTTGTAATCCTCAGCTATTTGTATAGCTCGTTCTACAGTAATGTACCTGCTTATCTTCTCACTCATTATTTTCAAATCCCTTCCATCCGGTGGAGGCCATTCCCTGTTTCTTAGTTTATAAATTGTACTTCTGCGAAAACAATATTTCCTCTTTATTAAATAACTAAATTAGACAAAAGCACATAGGGTTGGTTCGCAGGCCTGCCGAAGTACAATCTTCCGGTCTTTCAGAATCTGCATTTGCATCTTCTTCACACCCGGTTCCATATCACTGCTTGCTTATGTTTATTGGTGGCACAGGTATGGTGGACATTGGTCCGGAGCAGTGTCTATTCCATGCGGGTCATGGGTATTGGCTAACTCCCGGTGAATCCTATCGGATCGCTCCCCTGGATGGAACTGTACCCGAATACTACAAGCTCATGTTTGAGGTCATCGCCATGCCATCGGAATCAGGATCAGACACAGCTCTGGTTGAAAATATAACTAGCAATCCTTCCATATATAAGGGCCCTCTCCTGTCGGGGTCACGTAAGTATATCGTTACCTCTTCTTCCAAGTCCATTCGGTTGACCGAAGAGCTATTCCATAGCGCCCATCAACCGGTACACCTGCATAACCCCATTTCTGCGTTGCGGCAGCAAATTAGGTTGCAGGAGTTACTGCTATTGTGGCAGGAACCCCCAACCTATGTAGAGGATAAGGATAATTCTTGTCCGGCATTACCAGCATCAGTTGAGGCCACCATTACCTACATGGAGAAACACTATGAGAAACCAATTTCCGTCAAGCAGCTTGCCGAACAGGCGAACGTTTCCATATGGCAATACTCGCAAATGTTTCGCAAAAGGACAGGCAAAAAGCCGCTGCATTACCTCACTGAGCTGCGCTTGAATCATGCCAAGCGGCTGCTGCTGGAATGCAAACGGCCTTTACGTGAAATTGCCCGTCAAGTTGGTTTCTCTGACGAATATTATTTTAACCGCCGCTTTCGGCAAATGACCGGGATTCCCCCCGGACAATACGCGCTTAACATTCCCTGTTCTGTCCGCGTCAAGGATTGGACAGGCCACCATATCCATATTCCACGCCGCCCCAGCCGCATTATTTATCATGGAGAAACGATGGGCGATCTGTTCGCGCTAGGGGCCAGAGCCATCGGCGGAAGTCTACGATTCAGTGAATACAGCGTCTATAAGCATCGTCTGGAAAATATTGCTGATGTTGGTCTTCCACTCGATACCCGCTTGACCTGTGCGCTTGATCCCGATCTGATTATCATCGCCAATTCGGATGAACAGGAATATGAGCGCATTGCCGGCATTGCGCCCACCGTCACCTTCAACTCCTTTGCCACGCTGGAGGAACGACTGCGGACGCTCGGATCATGGCTTGGCAAGGAACGCGAAGCCGAACAATGGCTGTCTGCCTTCGCCGCCCGTAATCTGAGCATGTGGCAGCAACTCGGCACAGAAATTACAGTCGGAGAAACGGCTTCCGTCTTCATCTTCGATCATGGTGATCGACTATTTGTGATGGGGATGTCCGGCTTCGCGGCGGCTCTTTACCACCCGCAGGGCTTTCAGCCCGCTGAGCTGATCCAAAAGGTTCTTGACGAAAGACATGGCTTCGCGGAAATTGAGCCCAACCAGCTCCCCGACTACGCCGGGGACCGTATTTTTATGCTCATTCCCACTGCTCCAGACTCCAAACGTACGTTGGATCACATGCTGAACAGCGCTCTCTGGCGCAGCCTGCCCGCTGTGCGTCAAGGCCGGGTGTATTTCGTAGAAGCTGACCGCTGGAACTGGAACGATGCCATGACCCGCCAAAAACTGCTCACCGCACTGCCCAAGCTGCTCGGCGCTTCTTCGTAAAACGCCTAACATTTTTCGCAATAATATTACATCAACCCCTGAATGCTCCCATCGGGCTCCAGCGACATATGCTCGGCTGCCGGAGATTTGGGTAGACCGGGCATGGTCATTGTGTTGCCCGTTTCCACGACCACGAAGCCTGCTCCAGCGGACAATGACACTCTGGACACGTGGATCGTAAAGCCCTCCGGTGCGCCTAGCAGAGACGGCTGATCTGAAAAAGAATACGGCGTTTTGGCCATGCATACAGGCAATTGTCCAAAGCCAAGCTGCTCCATACCGGACAACGCCCGTTTAGCCGCAGGAGTATATGCTACCTCTGCCGCGCCGTAAAGCTCCTTCGCAATGACACTAATTTTCGCTTGCAGATCAAGCGCATGATCGTACAGCGGTGCAAAATGGGCTTTGTCCTCTTTGAGTAGATTTAGCAGGCTTTGAGCCAACTTTTCTCCCCCTTGGCTTCCCTGTGCCCACACCTGCGATAGCTCTGCGGGTACACCCAGCTTGCGGCATTCCGCGAAAATCAGTTCCAATTCGGCTTCGCTGTCCGTTACAAAATGGTTGACCGCTACCAGTACAGGCACGCCGAATTTTTGCAAATTCCGTACATGCCGATTCATATTGGCTAATCCGAGCTGTAATTGCTCCAGATTTTCCACGTCCAGTTCATTTTTAGCTACACCACCGTTATATTTCAGCGCTTTGGCGGTTACGACCAGCACAGCCGCATCCGGCTGCAAACCGGACTGACGGCATTTGATATCAAAAAACTTTTCTGCCCCCAGCTCAGCCCCGAATCCGGCCTCCGTCACGACAACCTCCCCTAGCTTCAATGCCAGCTTCGTACCGATCAGACTGCTGCATCCGTGTGCAATATTGGCAAAAGGACCACCATGCACAATGACGGGTGTTCCCTCCAGCGTTTGCACCAGATTCGGCTTTAACGCATCCCGAAGCAGCACAGCCATGCCTTCCACGGCTTGCAAATCTTTGGCCGTCACCGTTTCGCCCGCTTCGTTATATCCGATGACCATTCGACCCAAGCGCACTTTGAGGTCGTCGATATTTTCACTCAGACACAATACCGCCATCACTTCCGAGGCCGAGGTAATCAGAAAGCCGCTTTCTCTCACCGCTCCATTCCCTGTTCCCAATCCGGTCACGATGCTTCGCAAACTCCGGTCATTCATATCTACAGCCCGTTTCCACATGATTCGTTCCGGGTTCAAGCGCAAAGCATTGCCATGAAACAAATGATTATCGATCATCGCTGCCAGCAAATTATGCGACGCCGAAATCGCGTGAATATCGCCTGTAAAATGCAAATTAATATCCTCGGCCGGAACAATTTGGGCTTGTCCTCCCCCGGTTGCTCCCCCTTTCATGCCAAAGCAGGGGCCTAGTGACGGTTCCCGCAGCGCAGCTATGGTCTTGTGCCCCAGCGCATTTAGCGACTGCGACAGCCCAATGGTCGTTAGTGTTTTTCCTTCTCCCGCCGGAGTCGGATTCATTGCCGTGACCAGCACCAGCTTTCCGTTCGGACGATCCTTCACCTGCTCCCACAGGGACGGATTCAGCTTCGCCTTATATTTTCCATACGTCTCCAGATGCTCTTCTTCGATTCCTGCTTCTTTGGCTACTTCAATAATCCGTTTCATGCTTTGTTATGTACCCCCTGTTTTTAAGTCTGACCGATGGTGTCAAACACTGTATCGTTTTATTTTACCAAAGTGTGCCGCTTTTTGCGCTATGATTCATTTCATCGCAAGCTTTGCTTTCCTGTGAGTTGTAAAAAAAGAGCATCCCCCGCCCAGATGGACTTTGGTGGATACTCTTTTGGCACTTCTGTTTAACGACCAGCTCTCCAATTAACTTGCAGCGTTAGCAGCATAATTTTCAGCAAGAAATCCTTTGGAAATCAGGACAGCTTGGGCTTTCTTGGTCGCAGGACCATAGCCTTCGGACAGCAGATCATTAATATGTAAGCGATTATAAATGAAGCAAAATACAAAGCTGGATAACCCGCTCGTAAGGAGAGATACCAGAAAAATAATAATAGCCCACTTCCAATCCCCTCTAAACAACGCAGGAAAAAAACCAAAAAACAGCGTGGTCCAAGAAAAACCCACTTTGCGTTCCTTAATCATCCCGCTTTTATTTCTTAGTTTAATCTTCATATTACCCCTTACCTCTCTCTATATAGTCTTTTAGAACTATATTAGATTATATAGTATAGAGGGAATAAGTGGAACTTATTGTAGAAAAAATAATGAATTCTCTTAAACATTCTCTAGTTTATAATGCTTTTCCAAAGCTTCTTTAAAAGCATCGACCGGATACTGGTATTGAACCGTTTTTAACACAATCCGGTTATTCCACTGGTTTTTTTCCAACTCGCATCCATGCTCCATATCCAGTTCCTTCATGACAAAAATAATCTCATCCAAGGTTCCCATCACACTATGGCTGTTCGTCGTAGTAGCCAGCATCTGCTTGCCTTCCTGTGTGTACGCCTCTACAATTTGTTCATCAAAACCCTCACTGAGCATGAGCTCCTTCAAGGCTTGGACGAAAAGAGTTGGTAGATTTTTGTACTGCGCCTTTTTGATTCCGAACAGTGTGACACTCAAGCGGGATGCATCATGCATAAACACAATATTTTTTCTCCGATTAAGCAAAAACAAGTTGGCATGCCAACTATTCAAAGGCGGATAAATATCAACTTGTAGTGGTTCGATATCCCATTCCTTCAGCAGCTTTTGTGTTCCCCGTATGACAAACATCGTTGCTCTCCTTTATGACGGTCCTGTGCCGTAGCTCATGTTTCGATCATGTCCAATCTTTCGTATAAGGCATGTCCCGATTATCATAACACCGTATTCCAAATATCGGATTGTAAACTCTTTCAGTATAATATAGGAAGGTGGCGAATTTCCAGTAATTTGATTACATCTTATGCTGGGGATGGATAAAAAATCTACTTCAGTGCCTTCAGGCTGAGAATATTCAGATCATTTCATGTGGTGGTTAAAGACATCATTGAATACTCCCGTAATCCAGTGACTACACAATTTCAATACATCTCATGTTGTGGTTAAAGTCGGCTGAGGGAGATCAAGGTATCAACATTATAGTGATTTCAATACATCTCATGTTGTGGTTAAAGACGCCAGCCCGCGCCAAAGGGCAAAGGCTGCTTATAATTTCAATACATCTCATGTTGTGGTTAAAGTTTCAATTTTTCGGCGCTTTGCTGGTTGGATTCTTGATTTCAATACATCTCATGTTGTGGTTAAAGAATCAAATTAGAAGAGGTTATGTATACACCTCACTAATTTCAATACATCTCATGTTGTGGTTAAAGCGAGGCTAAACGAGCGCAGGCAGCAGCCCAAAACAATTTCAATACATCTCATGTTGTGGTTAAAGGCCACGTTCCGAAATCAGGCGCTACGTTATATTTTTATTTCAATACATCTCATGTTGTGGTTAAAGCGCTATCCCTCAGTAAACGAGCATACTCCGACCTATATTTCAATACATCTCATGTTGTGGTTAAAGCATACAGTTTCACCATTTCTAGCGTCTTATGGCCCAATTTCAATACATCTCATGTTGTGGTTAAAGGGATACCGTGGTGGGATTAAGGAGGCGAGCATCGAAATTTCAATACATCTCATGTTGTGGTTAAAGATCATGTGTATTTTCGGTCAGGTTTTTGAGCTTCCTATTTCAATACATCTCATGTTGTGGTTAAAGCAGCGCGACGACTGCGTTTGTACCTGCGCCTGTCTTATTTCAATACATCTCATGTTGTGGTTAAAGCAGAGTCAAAGTTAACAAAGAAGAGATTGAAGTCGAATTTCAATACATCTCATGTTGTGGTTAAAGATGATTCCAAAAAATGTTTCCTTCGTTTCTTCGATGGATTTCAATACATCTCATGTTGTGGTTAAAGTCTTCTGGGATACAACTATCGGCGGTGGATTACTAAAATTTCAATACATCTCATGTTGTGGTTAAAGGAGGAAAGCCCATCAAGCATTCCACCCAGTCTGGATATTTCAATACATCTCATGTTGTGGTTAAAGCTAAATAGGCATTTCCTTCGAGCAGTTTGTACACTCATTTCAATACATCTCATGTTGTGGTTAAAGCTACAGAATGAAACACGGCAAGAAGAGAAACGGCACATTTCAATACATCTCATGTTGTGGTTAAAGTTCATAAAATGTTCCATCTAATATATTATTTTCAAAATTTCAATACATCTCATGTTGTGGTTAAAGTCTTACGCGTCGGTCTCGAAGTGAAGTCGAAGCAAAATTTCAATACATCTCATGTTGTGGTTAAAGACGGACGAAGCCGGACAACTTCCACATCATTACGGAATTTCAATACATCTCATGTTGTGGTTAAAGTTTAATTAGCTTGATATCCTTTTCGGTTAGTTCTTTATTTCAATACATCTCATGTTGTGGTTAAAGATATTATAGGGGACTGGCTACCTTCAAGGTCGGATAATTTCAATACATCTCATGTTGTGGTTAAAGGAGAATCCGGACAAATATGGGATTACTGTAGACCAAGATTTCAATACATCTCATGTTGTGGTTAAAGCAGTTTCTGATTTTTTTGCTCAAACCATAATACCAATTTCAATACATCTCATGTTGTGGTTAAAGTGATATGTTCATTATGGAGAGGTGTAGCCTAAATGTATTTCAATACATCTCATGTTGTGGTTAAAGATAACCTGACTCGTCACAACATCCGTTGCCGTAATGATTTCAATACATCTCATGTTGTGGTTAAAGTGAACCCATGTGCGACCTCATCCCTGATAGCTGCCTATTTCAATACATCTCATGTTGTGGTTAAAGGTTATGAATAAAAATTCGCATAACAAATAAACATTTATTTCAATACATCTCATGTTGTGGTTAAAGGCTCCAATAGCAATTTCAGTACGCAGGTCCTGCACAATTTCAATACATCTCATGTTGTGGTTAAAGCTCCCTCAACCATTTGAACATCATGGATGCTCGGCGATTTCAATACATCTCATGTTGTGGTTAAAGATACTAAGTTATCGCCAGTCCACTGCCACTCAGAATATTTCAATACATCTCATGTTGTGGTTAAAGCGTAGACGAGGACGGAGATACGGTGTTCGCACTCTAATTTCAATACATCTCATGTTGTGGTTAAAGGGCGCACAACTTTAAAGCGCACCGTGACCTGTCTGTATTTCAATACATCTCATGTTGTGGTTAAAGGAAATAACACCTTTTTCCCGGATTAGTCCGGGGATAATTTCAATACATCTCATGTTGTGGTTAAAGAGAGAGCCTATATAATGGGTTCACACCGCTATCCTAATTTCAATACATCTCATGTTGTGGTTAAAGCTACTACTGGTCGTTTACGCCACCACCGCCATATCAATTTCAATACATCTCATGTTGTGGTTAAAGTACAATATCTATGCCAGAAGGTGAATGGACAGAAATATTTCAATACATCTCATGTTGTGGTTAAAGACCGCTTTATATTGCTGTCCATACTCACTGTCACCGATTTCAATACATCTCATGTTGTGGTTAAAGGTACACTAATCCAATTAAAAGCACTCCACCAGCAATATTTCAATACATCTCATGTTGTGGTTAAAGAGGCGGTAGCTGGACGGGTAAAACGGTATCTCTGTAATTTCAATACATCTCATGTTGTGGTTAAAGTTCGTGATCTTCATCAGTCGTCTCTTACAAATTTTCATTTCAATACATCTCATGTTGTGGTTAAAGCGCACATCTCCGAAACGATTAGCGTCGTAACGGCGATTTCAATACATCTCATGTTGTGGTTAAAGGCTAGTAAAATCAACGTTTTTTAAATGCTGATATGCCTATTCTACTACAGCCGCAAGGGTTTCACAAAATTTTCCCAACCGAAGAGGGCCTGTTGAAAATAATGGAACAAATCCCCTCAAACCCTTGGCGCTGTAAGGTTAACATGCTGTCCTCCTTTTAGGACGGTTGGGAAAATTACAGCAATAAGGACTCGGAATCATTCATACGGACACCGATAATTTCTTCATCGAAGACATAATCCCCTGTCATCTTAAACACAGCTACAAAGTCTGTACCCTCATCAATTACTTTTTTTAACTCCGCACGTAGTTGAATTAAATTGGCGGGTGTAATCTCGCCTCGAAATACGGATTTTTGGAAATGGACGAGATACTTTTTACATATTTTGAATACCTTACCCACCCGTTTTTCTCCGATATCATAGACCAAGATAACATAGTTATAATTTTTCGCCATAGTTCTATCTTTGCTCCTTTTCCAAGAAAGGGACAAAGGGCGTTCCTTCAACGATATGCTTTTTCAACTTATAAGCATCATATTTAATAGCAGATAAATAGCTGACCTTCCGTTTGAGTGTGCTGTGATCAAATACTTGCTTCATCCGATCCTCCAGCGCCGTAATGAACACATCCCGACCTTTTCCGTTCAGAATACAGTAATTATAATCCTTCTCAAAGTGCTTACTCACCTGTATTCGGCGGTTGTTCACCAACTCAAAAATAGTACGATATACTAACAATGGCTTGAACGGCTCAGACAGATCAAGACTGAGAGAGAAACGACGGTCGCTCGGCTCATGCAAGAAGCTGATACTTTGATCCAAATGAGTGTGGTAAATCTGTGAAATCGTTTTGGTATACAAAATCGTATTTCCAAAGCTAATCAACGCATTTAACGGGTTATCTGGCGGGCGTTTGACTCGTTTGTTCATTCGGAAGTCTTCGGGCAGAAAAGTTTTGAAGGTATCGTAAAACCGTCTCCATATTTCTCCTTCTACACTCATCAATCTTGGGATATCCTCCATTTTCTCCAAAAGCCGAGGTACGTCCTTCTTTAGCCAATCCAAATAAGGCTTGATCTCTTTGTTCCCGTGTTTGTAATAATGATACAGTACTTCATGGATGTTAGCTGCAATCGCACCGATGAAAGCCGCAGCAATAGGTATTCTTCTTTCCAGACAAGCTTTAGCTTGTAAAAGCTTGACCTTACCACTCACTCTTGCCTCCTTCGGATAAAAGGTACCTCTGAAATGACCGTAGTAATCGAAGAAATGAACTGTAATACCCGCCATAGACAGAAAAGAAAGGAGCTTGCTGTTCAGTGAGATTTCATTCAACAAATACAGTTCCTTCAAACCATGAATAGGCAGATGGGTAATTCCTTTTTCACTCCGAAAGGTCAGCGAATTATCTTCCCGGCCCAAAGTGCCCGGCGTGCGTATATATCTGGTAGATGATGCTGTTTTGGACATATTTGTTCTCCTTTCTTATAGAAAACAGTAGGCAAGGTATGCGCAGCGAGTGCATTTTCTCTCTCGTACCGCCGGGTCAGGCTGCTCTTGCCCCAAGTATTGCTCTAATTCATGAAGCAACCGGGTCATGGCCTGTTCGGTTGCTTCGTCCAGCTCCAGTTCTATGGTTTTACTGGCCTGCTTGTTACGCTCGCTGAACTGAATTTTACCCTTGCGCTCCATTCCTTTTTGTTTAAGTACATACATATAGTACAGCGTCTGCCATTTAGTAGCTTCAACATCGGCGTCAGACTTTTTAATCTCAGTCACATAATCACTGGTCAACTTGTCCACTTTGATACCCTCAATAGCGACTTCGCGGTTTTTCTTCCCTTCACTCTGTAGCTCATGCATGACCTTGCCGATCCGTACATCCTCGCTATCGTCTTCAAAACCCATTCCATTGGCAAATAACCAGCATTGTCTACGGCAGTGTACATAATAGTTCACCATCGTTCCGGTAATTCTCATAGGAAAAGCCCCTTTTCATCCTCAGTATACTTGGCACGATTAAACTTTTTGGTTTTAGTTAGTTCATCCCATTCCATATATTGTTCACCGTGCTCCACGAAATACAAAGTACCTATACAGCGGGTATATATCCCCGGCTTTACCTTTCCCCATTTTATACACATTTGGGGAACTGGATAAATAAAAGTAAAGTTATTCATTTGAGCACGCACCTTTGACAAGCGGATCATTCTTTCGGAATAGTCCATCCCTAACCGCTTGTCTGACAATCTAACAAACTCATCCCATACGTCTTGACCGTTAAGCGGGGGAGCGTCTTTCATTGGACAGGTATAGTTCAGGAACAGCGTCACGCTTTGATCTGGTATGAGGTTCATATGCTTTTGTACATCTGGAAATTCAAGCTTCTGTACCTTTTCAGTAAACTCGCCCCAATACTGCTGATCCGGCTTTTCACGAGACCTGTTGATTTCATGAATAACACGCTCATAAAATCCACTAAAGTCCTTATCTTCAAGCATTTTTTGATACGCTTCTTCCTTGAGATCAAATGTAATGCGCAAGTCTTTTCTGTATACACCGCTCGCCTCATCGCAATCAAAGAAATAAGCCTGGCAATAGTCACGCAGACAAGAACGATTCAGTCGGCCCAAAAATTGCTCCTCGCTATCCAGTAAAGAAATATTTTTAAAGCCCACGTCCATGTCAATATCTACCCCGGCCTCAATCACCTGTGTTGCAACGACGATCACATCACTCAGATAAAAGCTCCCTTGTGCGTCCTTCCCCAATTTCTCTAACAGCTCTTGACGATAGGAGGAGCTATCATCCCCGGTAAGTTCATAGACCTCTAAGCCCAAATCCTGCTCCAGCAGCATGTTATAAAATTGGCGTGCGGTCTTTTTGGTAATAAACTCGATCAGTATTCTGTTCCCTTGTCCATCCCGTTTTCGCTGCTCTATTACAGATTGAACATGCTCCAAAATTTGTTCCGGCAGCATCTTGCCCCGTTTCAGCAAATTAAAATCCAGCTTCACACGATCCCTAAACAACGAATGTGTAAAATAACGCTCCCGGTTCTGCACCAGTGAATAGGTTTGAATGGGCTTCTCATGATCCTGCTGTTCCATTAATAGATCCAGATTCGGCAATGTGGCAGACATGATAATGATTTTAATATTCAGAATATCTGCAAAAGAGCGTAGAAAATGAATAATCTCCTTCCATAGCTCATTCCGGTAACTCTGAATTTCGTCCAATACAATGACACTATTACACAAATGCGCGAATGCTAGATTGACCTCTCGTCCTGTCCCAAATAGATAATTAAAAAAGTTCACGTGAGAAGTCAATGTCACCGGATATTGCAGCAATTGCCGCTCCAGCAGCACTCTTTTGTAATCCGTATTGTCCGGCTCCTTGTCCTTCCATTCCGAAGAAGCTTCTGCTTGTGATTCTTCTGTGGTCACCATTGGTGTGATGGAATTAATAACCTCTACCTGATATCCGTGATTCTTCACCTTGTAGAAAATTCCATCCAGCGTCTGCCGAGTCTGCTCGATCAGGGAGTTGAACGGAAACACGTAGATCAGCTTGTTCAGTCCTAAACCACTATTCAGTAAATGCAGCGCCAGATTAATAGACATATTTGTTTTGCCTGAACCTGTAGGAGCTTCGAGATAAAAAACAGGCTCTTGGAGCCGATCCAGTAGTCGGGTTTGTGTTTCCACAAATAACTCCGCTCGTAACTGATTCATCATAGATAAGCTAGATTTCTCAGGATTTTGACAATAAGCTTGAATCCCTTGCACAATTCCCGTCTGACGATAGGCCTCCAGCATTGGCTCCAGTGGTAGACGGTCTCCAAAATAATGCATCTCCGGTGCTTGCTGCTCCATATATTGATATGTGGCCCGAAAATCCGATGCAACCATCGTGGAATATAACAGCTTAACCAACACATAGAAAGGAAAAGGGCTGTGTATTTTATTCTGACGTTTATTGCCTTCCAGCCGGATGTCCTCAAATACGTTATCATTCTCTATTAGATCCTGCTGATCGCGGTAATAGCGGATATAATCAGGGTTCTCTTTGATTCGGTTATATTGATTTTTTATTTTCAACTCAAATTCGCTGATCTGCCCTCCAGTATCTTGATCCATATTACCCAGATGTGTGTGGTGGCGGGAAATCGTATACGCGAACGAATAGAGTATATGACGTAGCAACGCAAGCACTTTGCGCTTGTGCTTTTTACGGTTCGGATATAGCTCTGTGGTATCATGCCATTCCTGCACATGCCGTAAATGAATATGTAAATAAAGTACCGCCGATAACATAGAATGATTACTGTCTCCCAGCTCTGCGTTCCGTTTAACTTCTGTATTCTTCATTTTCATACGCTGAAAGGCCGGGTTCACCTTACCCAGATCATGCAAATAAATAGCTTGTCTAAAAAAGTACATCATCAGTTCGCGCACCGATTCATCCAACGGCTCTCCATCCACACTTAAGCGATCTAATGCCCTATATACCGCCGCTTTTACACCGTTATCTTTCATCAATACCTCTGCATGGTGCATGACCAGATCACTATGTTCCTCCAGCATCTCATCCTGTTGAAAATTGCCTTCCTTGGCCGTATGTGCCTTTAATAGTCCCTTCGCTTCCTCTGTCAGCCAATTCTGTATGGATACATGTGTGAGCATATTTTACTCCTTTCTTATCGAACAACCAAACTAAATCCACATAAAAAAACCGGGTGCCCCCATCCCTGCAATGGAGAATACCCGGTGTTGATTCCATCCTCGAAGATGACTGTCCTTAGATGAAATACAAGGTGCGTTTTCCGTCGTCATCCAGGTATATTTTTTGTAGATCCTCGGCTTTTAGCTCATCAGCATCTATTTCCTGATTAGAAAATACAAGCGGCTCCAGTATATAACCGTTGTTCGCAGCATTCAGTCCGACAGGCAAATACTCCTGCAAAAAGGATTGCATCTGCTTATCTTTCACATATCCTCCCGTATCCACAGGTACATGTGTAGCCCGAAGAGAGTCGATATATTCCGGTTCGCCCGCTGGCTCCAGTTCAACCAACCGAGCCTTGGATATCGTAGCCGGATGATCGTTTTTCCCGAGATACGGAATGTATTCGGCCTTGGAATGCTGTACATAATCTGCAAGCCGATCAAATACTTCCCGATCCACGCCCCCATCATCTGCCACATAGATCGTCCAGCGTGGACGCTCCAACCACTGCTCTCGCACATTCAGTACACCACCCTCTTCCTGGCTGGCATAACCGACCGTGTTGTTGAATATCTGAATTTTTTTTGCAAAATATCCCCGGTCCCCATGTGGCACAATGCTCACCGAAGCATGACGAAACACCTCATAAAATTCAGGGTACGGCATCGCAGGACTATCCTGTTTACCTTTCCCGCCCAACGCCACATTCCGTTCATACTGCTGCGTATAGCCGCCAAGTCCAAGTACGGCGCCAAGCAAGCCATATAATGCAACTTTGTGAATATGACTGTATGTAAAATACGCATATACGTTAACGTCCGGCTTTTTAAAAAAAGCCGTTTCTCCGCTCAACTCAAAGCGTAACGCCTGCATGATCGCTTCCCTCCTTCCCCGATGTAGCCATCCTCTAGCCTTGAGGCAGCTCGCTGCGCGTAAAGATGTTAAACGTACGCAGCCCCGGAAAATCCAGTTCCACACGCGATGCATACGGATTAACGTATACTTCTACCGTTTCAATCTCCTCGTTTACATCGTTCAAAAGTGGTGCAAGGGCCGACAGATCATAAACCGTCTGCTCTCCGCCCTTGTCCTTATCTACTTTCACATAAGGGTCCAGATTCGGTAAATACGCCGGGCTACCCGCCTTAAATTCCACGAACAGGGCGAAAGCATTTTCCGCACCAGATTTACTGTTGGTATTTTGCAGCGTAGCCCCGGTCAAAGCTCCCGTTTTGAAAGCCTGATATGCTTCCTCTGTGTACCCTTCAAAGCCCTCGGCTTCCAACAGTTCCAGATAGTTATCATAATGCTTTGGATTGACGGAAAAAGGATATACATAATGGGATTCATCCACCGTTCTCTTTTTACCAATGGAGGTGGCGTCGTTGTCCTCGCTCTTTTCATTCGAGTTACGGAACGGAGATAAAATATCCTGTACCTCCAGATTAGACCACTCATATTTATTAAAACCCTGACCAATCTGCACCGGACCAGCGAGACCAATATTCTGATCCTTCACCGCAAAGGTCGCGCCAAAATTCATCACATCCACACACTGGAACAGCTTGCTCAACACTTCACGCGAGTTTTTGGATACCTCTTCACCGAAAAGATATTCATAACGCTCTGCAAGATTTCGCGGCTGGAGCTTCTCTTCTTTTCCTTTGTCCCCATCCTTCGCCTTGTCCGCCTTCTTATCCTTCGCACTGCTTACCTTGTACGAACGGATGTACAGCACCTTCTGTCCTTCCTCTGCCCATAAGCGCTTGATGCTATATTTTAACGCCTTATCGCTGCCAAAAATGTCGCCCGTGCTAGTCGTCTTTGGCTGTCCGCTAAAGTCCGCATTCCAGTTCGCCATCCGGCTCACAATCCCGATCAGCCCCACCACACGATTAGTTTTTTTCGCCATGTCCGTTCTCCCCTTCGCTGTTTGGTTTCTCGCTCTCGCCCTTCTTCCAGAACCAATTGTCTGAAAATAACCCCGCCGAGAACATTTCACGTGCATCTTCATGCAGAAATTCCTTGTCCGGCTGATAGGCGTTCACATTCGCTAAAGCCCAATTTAATTTGGTATAATGCAGCAGTATTTTGTGGCGGTGCAATTGATACGCTTCCTCGATCCTTCTTTTGAGCTGTGAGCTGCGCTTGGCCATAAAAAACGGTCCGAGCAGATCTCCCTTTTTCTGTTGGGTTTCGGACTGGCTTTTCAAGTAAAAAGCAAGCTGCCCGGCCAAATAATAAAACTCATCATCCGTCTCTACATAGACCGGATCTGGATTGGCTGTCTGTTCCGTTTGCCCTGCTCCATCCACGGTTTCCTTGGGTTTCCGCTTTTCCAACGTATCCAGTTTATCTTTCAGTCCATTAGACACTGCGACCAAACGATTTCCCATATCTGTGTATTCCTCTCCTTCCAAATAAGCCATTAGCGAAAGTCTTACATTCATCGCATCGGCCAACCCACGTAGATCCAACCTCGACTTCTCTTGTCCTGCTGGCTCCACACGTAATAGCTGTTCCTCTATGAGTCGAAGCGTCACTCGTGCAAATTGAGGGCGGATCGTGGCGGTCGTTCCTTTGAAAATCCAGTCATAGAAGCCCTTTTTACTCTGCATAAACAACGCGACCATTACACTCGTAAAATCCTTTTCTCTCGCCTTCGGCTCATCACGAAGAAAGTCACCGTTCATCCGATTGCGAAAAAATTGTCTGCTAATCTCTTTTTGCAGTTGCTCTACATTTTCCAGATAACCATAATCCTTAACAAACTCTTCACCAGACTTATTTTTGGTCATGAGCCCCAGTACATTCTTGAGTCGAATATTGATATGAACTTTTTTGGGAAAAGGTACATTTTCAAAGTCTTGTACCTCGTTATCCTTGCCATCTACATACACAAAAAAATAGCCTTCTGCTACGTCCACGACCTTTTTACTAAAATCCGTATGATAGCCAAATTTGTTCGTTCGAAACTTGGGCTGAGAAAGAAGCCATTCAGACGCTTCCTTCACCAGCAACGCTTCCTCCAGAGAGAAACGGACAGGCGCACCGACACGCATCGTTTTATGCTCCAAATACGGTTTCTTGCTGTTCATGCTCATATTAAAACCGGGAAGACCTGTCAAAGCTCCGTCTACCATTTGGTTATAGTCATTACTATTAAAGATTTTTGGGATGGTATATAGCAAATATTCATAGCCGTACATTTCGTCCCATAAATAAAAGCTGGAAGATTCGTTATTCGGGTGATTCGTTAAGGAGTGAAGTGGAGTAGATTCTGAGGTGAAAAAGATTTTAACGTAATTCTTAAAAGGAATCGTTCGGATATGTTCGATCAAAGCGGACAGGTTGGTAGCGTACCATTGTTCAATCTGTGCAATACGTGTCCGGCGTTCCTCACTTATGAGATATTCCAGTGCAGGAGCATAATCCGTTCCAGAGAAAAATTGCTGCGTAGGACTTGTGAAAATGGTCTCAGTACTGCTTTCCTTGCCAGCTTTCTTGCTGCTCGTCTTCTTGGTACCTATTAGCTCATCCCACTTTTTCTGCACCTCAGATGCCTGAGTCTTGTCCAGAAAACGGGCAATATGCGTGTTCATCGCGGTGGTTCCATCTGCCTGTGCCTCAGCTAAAAACACATCCCTTTTTGCGTATAGCGTGTACGGGTTATTGGAATGAAGCTGTTTGCCGGGATCTACGGCTTTGTTCATGGAGACCAGAGAACTCACATAATCTTTTTGTTGGAACCATTCAAAAAGCTCCTTGTGTGCTGGATCGGGTTCTTCTTTGGTAATGATCATATACTTGCTATCAAACTGCCTGACCTGTTCATCCCAGCTTTGGTCCAGCCGCAAACGGATATACAGCCCTTCCTTGGGTTGGTGTCTTTGAAATGCAATGTTGGGGAAGTCATTCTTCGCCAATAGATAGCTGTTCGTCAAATCCTTCAGCATACCTTGCGCCTCCTTTCCACGTTACTCCAGTCCCTTGGCGATGCAAAAGCCTGCTCCAAGAATGCTATTCTTTTCTGCCGCTCCTGAGCCTAATACCACATTCGCCAGCTTCTGTGAATATTCATCTTCTCTGATAAGTAGCCGCAGTTTATTACCTAATAGCTTACGTCCTTTATAGGCCAAGGCAATCGGTTTATGGTTCAACACCTGAATCCCTTCGATGAAAGGTTGTTCCAAACGAATAGGCTGATCCGGGTATAGATGATTGTATTTTTTCTCCGCATTAGCATGAATCCGTTGTAGCAAAAGCTCCACACTCAGACCCGGCACCCACGGTTTGCCTTCAATCGTAACAATTGCAGGGGTAACGGCGGTGAGCTCGGTAATATGCGCCATCTTCTTGGACTGCACAGGGGATGCGGCGATAAACTGGAAATACTCATCCTCCTGCAAGGCTTGCAATGCTGCGGATATTCGACGTAACGTAAGCTCTATGGAGCTGCGAATCGTAATGACGTATACACGGCCTTGCTTGTATACCCCCTCCTTTTCACGCGGAAAAGGCGATCCGAATGTGTAATGCTTATAGTCCTTGTCGTAGTGCGTCTGTTTCAACGCTTCGTCCTTCAACCCCGCCCGACCCATCCACGCTCCGATTCGCTCGGGCATCTCCAGATGGTGAGTTGATTGTTTCATTAACGTTGTTATGTGAATTTCATAATACAATGTATTCACCTCCTAACCTGATATATAGAGTATAGACCTCACTCCATGATTTGTAAACCATCATTTTAATTCTAATTTAGGATTGGCTGCGATGGTACCTGGACCGCTACACGTGCAGATTGTTCTTCCGATTGCTGTTATCCCCCGAATTTTTAGGATTATATAAACCCTTGAAAAGTTAAAATCCGGGGATAAAGGCAACCGCTTACGCTTCTCCAGAACAATTCTGTCCGCTCCGCTACTTAGGGCTTGGTACATTTCATGTTGTGGTTAAAGGATAGCAACCAAAATAAATGACACGTACAATTTATTATTTCAATACATCTCATTGTTGTGGTTAAAGAGAGTTCCGCGAGGAACGGATGCCCTCCACTTTCGTTATTTCAATACATCTCATGTTGTGGTTAAAGATATGTGACCTCTACATTTCTCTCATATTCAATCTTATTTCAATACATCTCATGTTGTGGTTAAAGAGGCTGCCGGCTGTACTCTTACAAGCCTGTACCCACATTTCAATACATCTCATGTTGTGGTTAAAGAAGGTATCAAAAGCAAAGTTGTGGTGGGCGATACAGATTTCAATACATCTCATGTTGTGGTTAAAGTAAGTAGCAGCTGCTTGGTGTCCAATTTGTTTGGCAATTTCAATACATCTCATGTTGTGGTTAAAGACATCGCTCTGTAACAACTCATCTATGCATGCCGCATTTCAATACATCTCATGTTGTGGTTAAAGCAGCGTCACACCATTCATCCAGGGCCACGCTACCATATTTCAATACATCTCATGTTGTGGTTAAAGTGAGGACGTTCGACAAGCTACGAACTATGTTTTAGAATTTCAATACATCTCATGTTGTGGTTAAAGGCAGCCAATGCACCCGGCAGAATCCGGGTGATGAACATTTCAATACATCTCATGTTGTGGTTAAAGATGCCTCTATGCATTGCGGTATTATGTTGGAGTTTTATTTCAATACATCTCATGTTGTGGTTAAAGCATGTTAAAACTAGTAGCCGAAGTAGGAGTAGCATATTTCAATACATCTCATGTTGTGGTTAAAGGCACTGCCATTATCTTTAAAAACACCCTGCTTCGGCATTTCAATACATCTCATGTTGTGGTTAAAGTGTAATATAAGCAGCCTCTGCCCTCTGCCTTGCTGTATTTCAATACATCTCATGTTGTGGTTAAAGAAAGTGATTATAATTAAATAGTTAACTTTAAAGCGTATTTCAATACATCTCATGTTGTGGTTAAAGACCTTCACACCGCCCGCTTTACCACGTCCACCGGCATTTCAATACATCTCATGTTGTGGTTAAAGAGGACGAGTAGAGGAACACCGAGTAAGTAATAATTTATTTCAATACATCTCATGTTGTGGTTAAAGGAACTATCGAACTTGAAATTAAGTTACGTGAAGCTCCATTTCAATACATCTCATGTTGTGGTTAAAGCCACTGGCCATCTCACCCGAATGCCACGCTTGTCATTTCAATACATCTCATGTTGTGGTTAAAGCTTTTCGACTTGCAGACGCGGAATGGTACAGCGAATTTCAATACATCTCATGTTGTGGTTAAAGGAGATCATTGCCAACGGGGGATCGGCTACAGTAATTTCAATACATCTCATGTTGTGGTTAAAGGCTAGTAAAATCAAGCTTTTTAAAATCGCAATGTGCTTAATTTACTACAGCCACAAGGGTTTCGCAATTTTTTCCCAACCGTAGGTCGCTTCTTTCCAAATGTAAACAAAAACGCCTGTATCCCTTGCGGTTCTAAGAACTTCCCTGTCTAACGCCATTTAAGAGGTTGGGAAAAAACATAGACCTTTGGTCTATGTTGGGATCGCTTACCTGAGAGTATAATGTAAGATGTACCAATGAAAAAATTCCATATGATTAAATCAAACACTTGGTGTATTGAAATTTTTAATTCTAGTTTACAACTGCTGGAAAACAGACTATAACCATAACATCCGATGTTCCTTTTCTTTTTGTTCGGAAATATTCTTGCTAATGGCTGTGAGCTACTTCTTTCTGAAGAGCCAATTAGTAATTGAACCTAATACCAAACTTACCAAAAAAGAAGCAAACACCGATTTTAAAATAATAGGCAATATTGATTGATTTGAAATATCCACGATGTTTACTAAAAAGCCTACAAATATAATTATAAAAATGACAATGTAATCTACTTTTCTGAAGTTCTTTATATTAATCATCCTTTCAGAATTTGAGATTTAAAAAGTATATTAGAACCAAAATACGCGTAAATGTAAAAAACCCCCTGACCATTTTAAGTGGTTTAGGAGGTTTTTGCTTTTTCAATAATAAATAGGAATGGAGTTCATGGAAGAATAAAGCTAAACAATTCGGATCAGTGAGTCATCGAAAATAGCATTTTTAGCAGGATCTTTTTCCAGCCCTAAAATGCTATTTTGAATGGATTTGTACCTTTTTTTCTGGTGCTTAACTGCAAGACTAAGATGGGATTCAAATAAGGCAACACATTTTTTAAAAATCATATCGTCTTTTAAGCTGTGGGCATACTCCATTGCTCTTAGGACGGCATCAATCCCAAGGTCAGATTTGCCCTCCTTGAATCTATAAAGAGCGAGCTGATAAAGGAATTCAACGTAATAGTTCAAATTTTGGGGTTCTCTATAGAAACCACCCAGTTCCCCGACTCTTTCTGCAAAGTCCTTCAAGATAGGATTGATGTCGTAATTATGCATAATTGCCGATTCTAGAATCGTGATCATGCCCGGAATTACCTCTTCAGCCGAATGTTCATGTAAAAACTGAATATATTCCGGTAGAACCTCTTCTTTGCCTTGTAGTAAGTCTAGGGTGTATGTATTCGCTTTGGCTAACATGCGGAAGTGCTCAACTACCTCCTGTGATTCAAGATCGCCCACGTCCTTTACCCAACAAGTTCAGCGTACTGCTCAACACAGTCTCTTGAGATTTCATATTTACCCAGTTTTTGGTACGCTAAACCCTTCGTCAGTTGGTTAAACCCTAAATAATATACCAGTGGTCGTTTCATATGTATGGTTCTAGGCTGTCCACCTTCTGTACGTTGCAACTGCTGCTGGTCATATACATTATAAGCTTGAGTATGCAGTTGGTCTGCAATTTGAATCATTTGTTCCCATTCCTCAAGCGAAAAAGCCATTTTAAGCATTCCGACAATGGAATCAAGATCTGTTACTTCATCAAAGTCAAATTCTTTCACACGCAATTCCTTCTTGGTTACATTTTAATCCAATTTTATATGTATTCTTCCTAAATATCAATCAAAATTTCCGAATTTTTGTCGATTATCAACTTATTTAAGTGGATTATAAAAAATGGAGTATAATTGCAGCTGGCAATTATCGTGTAGTGTTCAAAAGGGGGTGTTGTTTCAATACATCGCATGTTGTGGTTAAAGCTGTATTCCTCTATTCCGTGCGTTCGATGATACTCCATTTCAATACATCACATATAGTGGTTAAAGCCCGATAATGGACGGCTAATCCCGGTCATTTACTTATTTCAATACATCTCATGTTGTGGTTAAAGATGGAAGGAGGACGCCTTATGCAAGTGATTCAACGTCATTTCAATACATCTCATGTTGAGGTTAAAGGGTTCGGAATACTCCTACTGGTCCCGTTCCCGGTCAATTTCAATACATCTCATGTTGAGGTTAAAGAAAAAATATCTGATTTAAGCGATGCCATTAATGGCTATTTCAATACATCTCATGTTGAGGTTAAAGACACCGACGAAGTGTTGGAAAGCATTCTGTTCCCGTATTTCAATACATCTCATGTTGAGGTTAAAGCAACAGGCCCCGGAAGTCGATGCCATATAGGAGAATTTCAATACATCTCATGTTGAGGTTAAAGTTTATGCTTGCGGCATTGCTTTGTCATACTTAAAAAATTTCAATACATCTCATGTTGAGGTTAAAGGTATCTATTTTTCATTACTCTCACCGCCCCAATCCTTAATTTCAATACATCTCATGTTGAGGTTAAAGTGGCTGGTGTGCCTCACCTTGTTGCGATGGGTTATAATTTCAATACATCTCATGTTGAGGTTAAAGGCTTTTTTACATAACCAAAATATTCAATAAAACCTTAATTTCAATACATCTCATGTTGAGGTTAAAGCAGATGCGGAAGGTTTAAAGGCTCAAGGAAAGTCCAATTTCAATACATCTCATGTTGAGGTTAAAGGTACCGCCATCGGATGCATCATGCACGTTTAGAGAATTTCAATACATCTCATGTTGAGGTTAAAGGCTAGTAAAATCAAGCTTTTCAGTTTTAACAATGTGCTTATTTTACTACAGCCACAAGGGTTTCGCAATTTTTTCCCAACCGTAAGACCACTGCCCTCTGATAGTAAAGAAAAACGTCTTTATCCCCTGTTGCTCTAAGGAATTTCCTGTCTCTTACCTTTTAAGAGGTTGGGAAAAATATAGCCCTTCCGCTATGGCGAAATCGCTTCTTAGGATAAAACGTAAGGCATAAGAGGAGAAATTACCTACACCGCTTGATGAAATACCTTAATTTATTAATTTTTCTGATATCAAGATAATTCCCATCTTTTCTTACTTAAAGAATGAGAAACACGCAGTTACTCAACTTCTGCCTTGTTACAAAGCAAAAATCGGATAGTGTACATCACCAGGATGTACACTATCCGATTCATTCTTGAAATAAAGCCAATGTATCTTTAGACCATTTTGGTGGATTTTCTGCACAAAAGACCAATTTATGTTGTACTACTTCCGCTATAATCTCAGGTTCAAATGTATTATCTATAATAGTTACCTGGTCAGCAATAGATAGAGCTGGTTTCAAATTCTTGAGAGATTGCCCATAGCGCCAACGAATGTCTTCTTCCGCGATCCAATGACCTCCTTGCTCTACACGTGAAGCAACTCGGTCAATATGCATCTGTACATCTTGAAGTCCAATGTAGTACATAACAATTTTATAATGATGATCCTTTGCAATCTGCATATGTCTCAAAGCAAATGTACCTGATAAAGTAGTCTCAACGGCAAAGTTGTCCTTGTTTTTAATTAAGGATCTTATTCTCCTTACTGCTTCTCTTCCGGCAGATAAATCTGCACCTCTAGGGTTCTCCGGCTTTAATTGTTTGGCAATCTGATCAGGATCAATAATTGTTCCGATCCAATCTTTCATTTGTAAGCTGATTGTACTTTTTCCTGCACCATTAGTTCCAGCAAAAATTGTCATTGCAGGTGTGGAACTATTCATGGAATTCATACTCTTTACGAATTCCCAAAGTATCGAAGACGATTTCATACTTCTGCCCATTAGCATCTTCACGTACACGCTTGCCATTTTTAATATAGTAAATAGAAGCTCCTGCTTCCTTTGCTTGCTTACGGGCAAATTCATTTGCTTGTTTTAATATTCGTTGAAGTTCTTCCCTATTCGTATGCATATTCTTTCCTCCTAAATAAGTCAGCAATAATCTTTTTAGTATAACCGAAAAACATTTATTAAGTACGAGACTTATTGGCTACACCCCAACATCTTATGTTGTGATTAAAGGATGAGAAATGCCAATCAACCACATACCTACCCACATTTCAATACATCTCATGTTGTGGTTAAAGGTCCGTTCGACCAGTTTTTCGGCTGCAACTTCCCTTATTTCAATACATCTCATGTTGTGGTTAAAGAAGATTATGCTGGAACACCTTCTTTGAACTTCATTTATTTAAATACATCTCATGTTGTGGTTAAAGACTAATCGCTTGATTAGGCATAGTTCATTAGACGGTCATTTAAATACATCTCATGTTGTGGTTAAAGCGAAAAGTTACCAAGTATGCTTAATGGTATTCGTGGATTTAAATACATCTCATGTTGTGGTTAAAGAATTTGCCTACTGGAAGCTAAGCAATCCATTCGTTCATTTAAATACATCTCATGTTGTGGTTAAAGTGTTAGGCTCCTATTTGTTTATCCGGTGGTTTACCTTATTTAAATACATCTCATGTTGTGGTTAAAGTGATACGGTGTCGATTAAGGCTGTATCCTTGCCTGATTTAAATACATCTCATGTTGTGGTTAAAGCTGCTTATATTGATGGTGCTGGATTATGCTTCTGGCATTTAAATACATCTCATGTTGTGGTTAAAGTAAAGTAAGGTACACGGGAGAGAGGATGATAACAAATTTAAATACATCTCATGTTGTGGTTAAAGAGACGTCATACCGCATCAAGTACATATACCTCTCTTATTTAAATACATCTCATGTTGTGGTTAAAGTAAAAAAATGGCCGTTCATTTCCGTATACAAAAAGAGATTTAAATACATCTCATGTTGTGGTTAAAGCCAAATCAGACGTCATCTAAACCATCCTCAGCTGCTATTTAAATACATCTCATGTTGTGGTTAAAGCTGCGCGTACTGGGCTATATCATGTAATCCAGCCTGTATTTAAATACATCTCATGTTGTGGTTAAAGGCAGCCGTCCAGGGCGCGTAGCGGCGAAGCGAACCCTATTTAAATACATCTCATGTTGTGGTTAAAGAAGATGGAGAAACACTTTTGAAGGAATCTTCCAAATTTAAATACATCTCATGTTGTGGTTAAAGTTGATTTCTTCTTGCGGTTTAATCTCGGCTTGTGGTTATTTAAATACATCTCATGTTGTGGTTAAAGTTCACCGGCACAACGACAAGCATTCTTTCATCAAAATTTAAATACATCTCATGTTGTGGTTAAAGTAGGCCAGTATGTCGATCTGGAAGTAACTAAGCCCCATTTAAATACATCTCATGTTGTGGTTAAAGGAAAGTTTAAGGAGCTGACGACGAACGAATATGTAAATTTAAATACATCTCATGTTGTGGTTAAAGGAAAATATTAAAGAAATTACTACTGACGAAAATAAATTTAAATACATCTCATGTTGTGGTTAAAGAGGCGGTAGCTGGACGGGTAAAACGGTATCTTTGTAATTTAAATACATCTCATGTTGTGGTTAAAGGCTAGTAAAATCAAGCTTTTCCATTTTAACAATGTACATATTTTACTACAGCCACAAGGGTTTCGCAATTTTTTCCCAACCGTAGGTCGCTTCTTTCCAAATGTAAACAAAAACGGCTGTATCCCTTGTGGCTCTAAGTAATTCCCTGTATCATGCCATTTAGAGGTTGGGAAAAAAGTTCTTCCCTGGCCCCAACCCTTCTCAAATTTTAAGCAACTTCAAAGACTACGTTTTTTTATTTTTAATATTGGAATCCGTCCTCAAAAATAGACCTTTAGTCTGTATTGTGATGGATTTCTTGAAGGTATAATGTAAATGTATTTGCTAGTCAAATACATTTACATTAACACTTGGTGTATTTAAATTTGTAATTCTTTGTTGAATCTAATAAAGTTTCGACTCAAACCATAACATTTGATGTATTTCCAATACCTTCCTAAATCATCTATTAATTTCCATTTCGGAACATCAAACTAATTATTCTTTCAGATATTCTATTATTATTTCGTTATGTTTTCTTAAATTGATTTTAAAATTCCTTGTATTTCATTGTTGATTTTAATGTCCTAAAATATATCTGGAAATCCTCTCCAAACCGCTATATAATCAGTTCATGTAACAATTAAGATTGTGAATTTATCCCCAAAATTAGGAGGTGCTACACACACCTATGAACCCTCACATACTTCTCATCGAAGACGATACTTCCATTGCCGAAATGCTGCACAAAGCGCTCACCAAGGAAGGCTACAAATTAACCACCGCCTATGACGGGGAAGAAGGGCTGCTTGCCTTTGAACGTCATACCTACGATCTGGTATTGGTTGATTTGATGATGCCGAAGGTGGATGGTATGGAGGTCATCCGTCGAATCCGTACCCACAGCGCTGTGCCGATTCTGATTATGTCAGCCAAGGACAGCGACGTGGATAAAGCGCTTGGACTGGGCTTCGGGGCAGACGATTATATCGCCAAGCCTTTTTCGATGGTAGAAATGACGGCACGCATTCAGTCCGCTATCCGCAGATCCACTATCTATGCGCGGCAGCAACAGCAGGAGGAACAGCCGAAAGCACAGGTCCTGACCTACGGAAATCTGCGCATTGATTTTGATCATTTTATGGTCACCCGCAACGGAATCCAAATTCAGTTAACAGCTAAGGAATCTGATATTCTCAAGCTATTTGTCACCCATCCGAACCGTGTATTTACCAAAGCGCAATTATACGGGTTTATCTGGAAAGAGGATTATATGGGTGACGAAAATGTGATTAACGTCCATATTCGCCGCTTGCGTGAGAAAATCGAGGAAAACCCCTCCCACCCCGTTCATATCAAGACGTTATGGGGCATCGGCTATAAATGGGAGAACGGGTGATATGAACATCGAGAGCTTTTCTGAATGGATCGTCGTCCTCATCCTGTCCATCGTTATTGTATGGCTCTGGCGGGAGCGTGTGGCCCAAAAGCGCAAAATAAAGGATATCCGAAACGCACTGGAACGGATTGTAACCGTTAATCATGCGGAAAAGCTGCTATATGTCACAGGTGATACCGAGCTGCAAAGGCTCATGACGGAAATTAACCGTCTGCTGGACTTGAATTTGAGAGTGTCTGTGGATTACAACCGAAGCCAAATCGCCATGCGCAAAATGATTTCAAACATTTCCCACGACCTCAAGACCCCGCTGACGGTGGTGCTCGGGTATGCCGAGATGCTGGATGCCGATCCGCATATTTTGCCGGAAGAACGTGCAAAGCTGCTATCCAGGATTCATCAGAAGACAAGCGAAGCGATTGAGCTGATCGGAAGCTTTTTTAGCTTGGCGAAGCTGGAGGCTAATGATACGGACATTCCGTTGACCCGGCTGGAGGTGGGGGAGCTGTGCAGACGCAGCATTTTGCAGTTTTATGATCTGCTGACAGCACAGGGGTTTGCTGTGCATATTGATATCCCGGAGCACCCCATTCATGCCTTGGGGAACGAAGGAGCGATTGGGCGGGTGCTGAACAATCTGATTTCGAATGCGATTCGCTACGGTGCCGATGGTCGGACACTGGGACTGACTCTAACGGAACAGCAGGACACGGTGCGTATAGAGGTATGGGATCGGGGGCAAGGCATACAGGAGCCTGAGCAGGACAAGGTTTTTGAACGTATGTACACGCTTGAGGATTCCCGCAATAAGGCGATACAGGGCAGCGGGCTGGGTCTTACGATTGCCAAACGTCTGGTTGAGACGATGAACGGAGAGATTCATTTGAGCAGCATACCTTATGAGCGGACGGTCTTCTCTTTTACATTGAAAAAAATCAACTATTAATCGAACTTAATAAATTTGTAAGAATCGGGAAAGAAAAATGAACATTTCGCCCTTTATCCTTGAATTATCAACAGTATACGAAGGGAGAACACCCATGACTTACATATTACGGACGCATCAACTGACCAAAGCCCTGAAGAACAACGAAATTGTAACAGGGGTCAGCATGAATGTGCGCCAGGGGGAAACTTATGGCTTTCTCGGTCCTAATGGGGCGGGGAAGACGACGATTATGAAAATGATTACGAACCTGCTCAAGCCGACCTCGGGTGAGATTGAATTGTTCGGTGAAAAATTAACGCCAAAGTCGTACCACCTGCTCGGCCGGATGGGCTCGATTATTGAATATCCGATTTTTTATGACAGGCTGACCGCCCGACAAAATCTCGAACTTCATTGTGAATACATGGGCTATTATAACAAACAGGCTGTTCGGGATGCACTGGAGCTGGTGAACCTGCGAAACGCAGATGACAAGCCGGTAAAGGATTTCTCTCTGGGGATGAAGCAGCGTCTCGGGATCGCCCGGGCGATTGCGACCAAGCCGGAGCTGCTGATTCTGGACGAACCCATTAATGGATTGGACCCGGTGGGGATCAAGGAAATCCGCCAATTATTCCACATGCTGTGCAAGGAATATGGCATGACGATCCTTGTGTCCAGCCACATTTTAGTGGAAATTGAGCAAATTGCTGATACGGTGGGTGTGATTAATCACGGTCGACTGATTGAGGAAGTGTCGATGGAACAGGTGCGGGAAACCAATACGGAATACATCGAATTTACGACCAATGACTGCAAAAAAGCGGCCTATGTCCTCTCCCATCACCTGAATCTGACGAATATCCGGGTGCTGAATGATCAGAATATACGCATTTACGATACAAGTGTACCACAGAAACAAATTACAAAAACGCTCATTTTAAATGATGTAGAGGTGGATTCCATCCACCAAAAAAACAGTACGCTGGAAGACTACTTCGTGCGGCTGTTACATGGAGGTGAACTCCATGCTTAAACTGATGCAATTGGAGCTGAAAAAGTTTCATTTGGCGGGATATATCCGTTCGGCGTTGATCGCCAACGCGTGTATTTTTGGCCTGTTCATCATTATTGCGCTGGACAGCCAAAGTAAAGGAGTGCCCGAATTTACACGGTACGCTGAGCTTTTGGACCTCCTGGACTATATGGTCAGAGCCACATTTATTATTTTTGCCTCCGTCCTGCTGTGCCGCTTTATTGTGAGCGAATTTAAGTCCAAGTCGATTAACATTTTGTTTATGTACCCGATTGACCGCAAAAAGCTGATGGTCGCCAAACTCTTGATCGTATTGCTGTTTACGTTCCTGTCCATTATTTTATCGGAAATCATCATTACGGCAGCCCTTCATCTATTAAATCAGCTCGTCGTTATTGTACCGGATAAGCTTAGCCTCACTATACTAGGACAGCAATCAGTGCGGACACTGATCAATGCGGTTGCAGCAAGCTTTATGGGGCTGGTTCCTCTATACATGGGGATGCGAAAATACTCGATACCTACCACCATTGTGAGCTCGATCCTGATCGTAGCCCTGCTTTTCTCGAATAATAACGGCGCTACGCTTAGCTCCATTGCACTTGTACAGATCGGCTTTGCCGTGCTGGGAATGCTCGTAGCTTATGCGGCCATCCGCCGTATCGAGTACAAAGATATTACCTCGTAATATGTAATTTTGTAAAACGCTTTCAAAAAATAAATGAAAACCTTTGTTCGATGTACACATATTTTTCACTGGACTTCATTCTAAAACAGGTATATCCTATAGGAGAAATTAAAAAACGGAATAAGGATCTTCGGGGTAGGGTGTGATTCCCAACCGGCGGTATGGCTCATGGAGCTAAGCCCGCGACTCTGTATCTGGCAACAGGATACGGACTGATTTGGTGAGATGCCAAAGCCGACGGTAAAGTCCGGATGGAAGAAG
Organism: Paenibacillus sp. LT-B23; assembly: GCF_059417685.1. NCBI lineage: Bacteria > Bacillati > Bacillota > Bacilli > Caryophanales > Paenibacillaceae > Paenibacillus > Paenibacillus sp. LT-B23. Next base: position 196,814 of record NZ_JBSQBM010000008.1, read on the forward strand.
ATCGAAGCATGAACATGCCGCAAAGTGGATGAATGCTGTGTTATTGGTTTTGCAGCAGCTTCATTTAACTTGCATAAAGCGGCAAGTTTATTTGATCAACCCCCGTCTTGCATGGCTTATCGCCATGGACGGGGGTTTTTGTGCCACCGGTCCTGTATTCGCAAGGAGCTAATTGAGTATGAGTCAATCATCAACTGTACTAACATCCAAAGGTTTTGATCGTAGCTCCCACATGAAAAGCGGTTTTTGGCTAGTCGCGATTGGAGCGGCCTTGTGGGGCGCGGACCCGCTGTTTCGCATTATTTTGCTCAAATCATTTACCTCTACACAAATTGTGCTGATGGAGCATGTGCTGCTCTTTATCGCCCTGGCACCAGTGCTGTGGAAGCGTCGCGAGGAGCTTAAAGCGGTACGGCTTCGTCAGATTTTGGCTATTTTGTTCGTTTCGTGGGGCGGCTCGGCTCTAGCTAGCGTGATTTTCACGATGGCACTCAGCAACGGTGATCTTAACGCTGTGCTGCTGCTCCAAAAGCTTCAACCGTTGGTCGCTATTATTCTGGCCCGCGTTATATTGAAGGAAATGCTGCCGCGTAATTTTGGAATATTAATTGTCGTGGCTCTGTTCGGGACGTATCTTCTTACCTTCGGCTGGTCGCTCCCTTTTGGACATGTTAATGATTTCGTCCACGTCGGCAGCCTGCTTGCACTAGGAGCAGCGGTCCTGTGGGGCGGTTCGACAGTGATGGGAAGCTACTTGCTTCGTTCGATGAAATATGAGACGGTGACCTCCCTGCGCTTCATGGTGGCTCTCCCTCTGCTGATCGTTCTCACCTCTGTGGAGCATGCACCCTGGAATATGCCTGCTGGCACATGGGCGGGCGCAGCCGTGATTATCAATCTGTTGCTGCAGGCGCTGCTCCCCGGTCTTCTCAGCCTGTTACTGTATTACAAGGGCCTCAGTACGACCAAGGCGTCTTATGCCACAATGGCAGAACTAAGCTTCCCGATGGTCGGCGTTGTAATTAACTGGATCGCATTCCAGCAGATCGTTACGGTATCGCAATTGACTGGCTTTATGCTCATCTGGATTACGCTCTTTATGATTTCTCGTCAGCAAAAAAACTAACAGGTTCAATGTCCGTTACTTACTTCCCCAAGCCAAATCGAGAAGATGCTTTGCATCTCATGATTTGGCTTTTTATGTATAAGTATTAATATTTAATATGCTACTTTAGAACTATTTTTAAATAAAAGCGTGTAAAACTAGCAACTATTCCTCGTTTCCCAAAGATTACATCTATAAAATCCATTGGCTTTTGTCGAATAAAACAATGTAGTGATCATTAAGACACAGAGGAGCAAGAACTATGACTAAAGCAAAACAAACAGTTCCATGGTGGAGCAGGTTTCTCAAACAGTTCTATTTAATGCGGACAAAATTGATTGTATCTTTTTTGGCAGTTCTATTGATTCCAAGTATTCTAATTGGGTACTTTTCGTATCAAAGCGCCAAAACCCAGCTTCGCCAACAGATGGGCAGCTCGGTCAATACGAACTTGAATTTGATCCAAGGCAATATTAATCAGTATGTATCCCCCATTATGAAGGATATGGATGTATTTGCATCTGAATTTCAATCCGATTCTTTTATCACAAACGCTGACACTATTCAGGCCAGGCTGGATCTAATCACCAAGGCTCACCCTGAATTGGATGGTGTGATTCTGGGTAATGCGAAGGGCGAATACATCCGTTCACCGAAAAAAGAATCCACAGACTATGATCCCCGACAAAAAACTTGGTACAAGCTGGCTACAGCACAGGACGGTAAAGTAATCGTTGGAGTTCCTGCGGTGAGTGCCTCCACGGGTAATTTGGTAGTCACTATATCAAGAACCCTGACGGAGGGACAGGGGGCCATAGCACTAAACTTGAGTCTGGATAAGATGAGCGAGAGCTTGAACGGCATCAGCATTGGTCAGCGTGGTGGACTGTTTATTGTGGATGCTGAGCACAAGCTCGTATCCGGGGCCGGAGCAGCGTTCAAGAGCACGGGTAAGAAACCGGCAGACACCATTACCGGATTACCTGAATTGCCAAAAACAGCTCAAGGACAATCTCAAGAAGCTCCTTCCATGAAACAAATTCAGTTTATGAATAGAACCGTGGAAGCTTTCTCAATCGTAGATCCCCTCACCGGATGGAACATTACTGCCCTGTCCGATCTGGAGGATTACAGTGATGCAGCCCAACCGATCTTGAAACAAAGCCTGATCGTTATCGCTATATCCGTGCTGGCTGCTGCTGTTGTTATTATCCTGATGATTCGCTCGTTCCTGATTCCACTGGGCAAGCTGCAAAATGGAACTCGCGAGGTTCGTGACGGCAACCTTACCGCACGGGTCAATCTGTCCGGCAAGGATGAATTCAGCGAGCTGGCGCAAAATTTTGACCAGATGACACATGCACTGCATACGATGGTTTCCGAGGTCAACCAAACGTCGTCCCGACTCGCGTCCTCCTCCCTGATGATCAAGGAAAGCACGGAGCAAACGACGGAATCCGTACAGCATGTAGCGGAAACGGTTATGGAATCCGCAGAAAATGCGACCACCAGTGCAGAGGCATCCGAACAAACAGCCAATGCCGTCGAGGAAATGGCGAAGGGTGTCAGCACCATTGCAGAATCGGCAAGCTCCATCGTAGATTCAGCAGGACAGACTGAGCAAGACGTAGCCAAAGGCAGCCAAATGATCGGCAGCGTTCGCACACAGATGGACCGCATTCTGGAAGCTGTGACCCAAACAGCCAGCCTGATGGACGAGCTGTCACAGCTCTCTGACGATGCGAAGCAGATGAATAGCGCAATTGCTGCCATTGCCAAGCAGACCAACCTGCTGTCGCTGAACGCGTCAATCGAAGCCTCCAGAGCAGGCGAAGCCGGGCGTGGATTCGCCGTAGTAGCCATCGAGGTTCGCAAGCTATCGGAGCAATCCAAGGAAAGCGCGGATTCCATCAGCCAAATCATTACACAGATGCTGGATCTGATCCAGCGTTCCACGGCTACGATGAACGGTAATGTTCGTAACCAGGTGGGCGAGGGACTGCGTATTAGCCAAGATGCAGAAGGTGCCTTCACAAATATTGAGCGCTCCACATCTCATATTGTGGAACAGATTCAAAGCGTATCCGCAGCCGCTGAACAAATTTCGGCTAGCACAGAGGAAGTTTCGGCTACTGTTACCCATCTGGCAAGCCTGTCCCGCAATTCGGCGGATAGCTCACAGACGACCTCCGCAGCCGTTCAGGAGCAAATGGCGGCGATGGAAGAAATCGCTTCTTCCTCTCAGGAGCTGTCCAACATGGCGCAGGATTTGCAAGAGCTGGTGAAGCGATTCAAGATTTAATTCCTGCGATACATCTACATCTGTTCAATCTAAAAAAGCCTTCGTCCGTATACACAATACGGGCAAAGGCTTTTGTGATGTTAGGGCATTAGACGATATCTCAATACTTGGATCAAATACTCATCTGTCCGGTCAACTGGCGGCGTCTTTCCCCTTCCGGGTCATGCTGAACTGAGATATCCTGATGAAAAATGGTCGTGGCCCGTGTTTCCCTGTCGTATACCGGCCACTCCCTTTCTGGCAGTACAGGCTTTCCGTCACGTGCAAAAGCAACCCATGCCTGCTGCATACCGTGAGCCAGTGTCCGCATAGAGGGATGAACGTCCAATCCGAGCTTGCCTAGCAGCTCCAGATTATCAAAAATAAACGCAATTTCCGCGCCGTGAACTGCTTGTCCGAATACAGGATGCCCCGGCAGCGTCCAGTCAAAACGGTACATCCACACCGGGGCATGAACCGCTTGTGCAACCGCTAGAGCAAGCGCAGGCCGCCAGAAAAACAGATCGGTCAGCATCTGCGCTTGTCCCTCAATCGTAACAGGAAAAGGCTCCGTCAACTCGCCAACATCTGACATACCCGTCATCATTTCCAATGCCTGACTCGCCGTCGACTTGTTCATCAGATGGGATTCCTTGCGAATAAAGTAAGCACCCTCATGCAAATTCGTTCCGATCAGAACGGATACCTGCTTAGCTGATCCTTTGGCAATCGCAGATAAAGGTACGTCAGGCAAGGTCACCCCGTCCACAACAGGTTGATAGAGCATTGCCAGTCCCGGGCCGATCATTTCATGCGTCTTGGCCATGGCAAGCATGAGCGCCTCCGTCGGCAGTGTAAACAATCGTTCCGGATGCAGGGTGTCCACCCCCAACTGCTGGAGATATGCAGCCGTGACTTGCTCCGCCTGTGAAGTCGGCAGCACCTGCGATGCTCCGCTCTGTAAAATAGCACGCTGGAACAGGCCCTCTGCGGCCGGCATAGCCAATAACGCAGCAATGCTCATAGCTCCCGCTGATTCACCGAACACCGTCACCTCGTTCGGGTTACCGCCAAATGCGGCGATATGGTCCCTGACCCATTCCAAAGCAGCAATCTGATCCAGCAGCCCCGCATTAGAGGTCAGTCCGTCTCCCCGTGGAGTCAGGTGCAAAAAGCCCAACGGCCCGAGTCGATAATTGAGCGTAACGACGACAACATCGCCATTTTCCGCCATCCGTGCCCCATCATATAATGGAATAATTCCCGACCCGGTTACAAAGGCTCCGCCGTGAATCCACACCATCACGGGTCGTCCCTTTGCAGGTGCCTCCGAAGCAGGCGTCCAGACGTTCAGGTACAAGCAATCCTCCGACTGCTCAGGCGGTTCCACCAGATTCCCGGTCATACTCTCAGCAGATGGCATAGGCTGCGGACAGATCGGCCCAAAGCGCGTTGCATCTCGTACCTCTTCCCAAGGCTTCAAAGGCTGAGGCGCGTGAAAACGCAGTTCCCCCACAGGAGGCTGTGCATATGGAATGCCTTTCCATACATGATATCCATTCACCGTTTCCCCACGAAGCTGACCCAGGCGGGTATGTACTGTAATACTTTCCATATATGAAGCCTCCTTTAACCTGTATGTTCAGTATTAAATATTCAACACAGCGTTATATCAATCATTTCATATTTCTATTATACCCTTTGCGCAGGCCCAAACCAAAAATCGAACAAAGCTAATCCAAAATTAACAAAACCAAACACAAAAAAATGCCGGGAACGCTTTCTACGCTCCGGCATTTTTATGGAAACAAAAGAGGATAAGCGATTAATCACGAACCTCTTCCTTCGGGATCAGCTTGTATAATTCTTCGCTTTCCATCGAATCAATTAGTCGGTCCAGCCACTTGTAATAGGCCACAGCCTGCTTCATTTTCAAACGATCCTGCTGGAGAACAGCCTTAAATTCCTCATATTCCCCATCCCGCTCCAGCAATCTGTCCAGCTCCTCAATGGCCTTGCGCAGCACCAGCAAATTCGTTTCAACCGCTTTTCTCCATTTAATTGCAAAGAAGTCTGTGAACGTTTGATGCCAGTCATATTCGACTTCATACAAATCCTTGCGTGAGCCTTTGCTCCACACCTTGTTGACCATTTTCAAATCCAGCAGTGTTCGGACACCGGTACTCATGCTCGTTTTGCTCATTTCCATTTCACGGCCCATTTCGTCCAGCGTCATCGGTTTATCCGCAAAAAAAAGCAAACCGTACAAATGCCCCGCAGACAGGGTGATCCCATACAAGTCCATATTTTTACCTATAGCTTCTATGACACGTTTGCGAATTTTTTGCAGCGAAGCCTGCTGCTCATCACCTAACTGGTACAAGCTCATGCTTGCAACCTCCTAATTTTAGAGCATTTTGCCTAAGATCGTATGAACGACTTTTACCCGTAATCGATTGGCTTTGACGCAACACATGAAATCTTTCAATTAAAAATGAAATGTTTCAAAAACAAAGCTTCTGTCTATATTACAACAGCATGGGTCGTTCAAAATCACAATTCGCAAAATTGCTAATGATAGTAAACTTTTAAAATTATGGATATACATAAATCTTTTGCTTATGGTTATATTTCATTGTCTATTTTAAAAAAAGAGCTATCGGTTGTAAAGTTCCGGATGTTTGAGCATTCTAAAGAACAAAGGAGCATATGGCAGGAAACTTTGTACAGTTTTTTCTGTACGTACTTTACGAACAGTTTTTTATTTGAAAAGTAAGCAATGCTTCTGTTACAATTAATTTTGTCATTAACCGTTCAGGATGTTCAAAATGTTGATTTTTATACTCATTCCTTAATGTAACACGGGGTTAATACCAAGCAAAGTATAGAAAGAAGAGGTGTATGTATGACGATTTTGGAAGTCAAAAATGTCAGCAAACTCTTTGGTCCTCACGCAGAGCAAGGTGTTCCGCTCCTGGAGCAAGGCTGGGGCAAGGAAAGGCTGGCCAAAGAAAAACAAATTACCGTTGGTGTCAACAAGGCCAACATGGAAATTAAGCAAGGTGAAATTTTCGTTATTATGGGCCTTTCGGGCAGTGGCAAGTCCACTTTAGTACGAATGCTAAATCGCTTGATTGAACCTACCTCCGGTGAAATTCTGGTACACGGCAAGGATCTCCGCAAGATGAACAAAGAACAACTCCGCGAAGTTCGCCGTAAAACCATCAGTATGGTTTTTCAAAAATTCGCCCTGTTCCCACATCGAACTGTATTGGAAAATGTAGAATACGGCCTTGAAATTCAAAAGGTAGAAAAAACGAAGCGCCAGGAAAAGGCACAGCAAGCGCTGGAACTGGTCGGTCTTAAAAACTGGGGCGATAAAATGCCCGATGAACTGAGTGGCGGTATGCAGCAGCGGGTCGGTCTGGCACGGGCGCTGGCTAATGACCCTGAAGTGCTTTTGATGGATGAAGCATTCAGCGCACTGGACCCCCTCATTCGCCGTGACATGCAGGATGAGCTGCTGGAGCTTCAAGATAAAATGAAGAAAACGATTGTGTTTATTACCCATGACCTGGATGAAGCGCTGCGGATCGGTGACCGGATTGCATTGATGCGGGACGGATCGGTCGTGCAGATCGGTACACCGGAAGAAATTATGATCCAACCGGCTAACTCTTATGTAGCCCGCTTCGTCGAGGACGTGGATCTGTCCAAGGTACTGACGGCTGCTCATGTCATGCTTCGTCCAGAAACGATCACAATGGATCGCGGTCCGCGTGTTGCTCTGGAATTGATGCGGGAACGCGGGATTTCCAATCTGTTCGTCATTGACCGTACCAAGAAGCTGTTGGGCGTTATCAATGCTGAAGATGCTGTCCATGCACTGCGCAATAATTTGAAGATTGAAGATATTCTCATGACGGACGGACCGCAAGTTGCTGCGGAAACGGTCATTAATGATTTGTTCGAAATTACAAGCTCGTCCAAGGTCCCTCTGGCTGTGGTCGATGACAAACAGAAGCTGTTAGGTGTTATCGTCCGTGGAGCTTTGCTGGGCGCACTTGGCGGAGATGTAACCACCACGAAGGAGGTGAATGCCCTTGATTCCGAAACTGCCAATCGCTGAGTGGATTCAAAGCATTGTAGACTGGATGGGTATTCATCTGGCTGGATTGTTTAATGTTATCTCTTCTGTTATTGAAGCTGTTGTAGGCTTTTTCTCTGGCCTGTTCATGCTTCCGCACCCTCTGGTGTTCATCGTGATCATCGGGATTATCGCATTTATGATCGGTCGGGTTCAGCTTACGCTGTTTACCGTCATCGGCTTCCTGCTGATTGACAACCTGGGCTATTGGAGCGAAACGATGAATACGCTCGGACTGGTCATCACGTCCGCACTCGTATCCATTGTCATCGGGATTCCAATCGGGATCTGGTGTGCATATAGCAAAACGGCGTCACGCATTATTACGCCTTTGCTTGATTTCATGCAGACGATGCCTGCGTTCGTGTACTTGCTGCCTGCGGTTACCTTTTTCAGCCTTGGTGTTGTACCGGGCGTAATCGCATCTGTTATCTTCGCGATCCCTCCAACCATTCGCATGACGAATTTGGGGATTATGCAAGTGTCGGGTGAATTGGTCGAAGCCTCCGACGCATTCGGTTCAACCTCGGCGCAAAAGCTGTTCAAAGTACAACTGCCGCTGGCTATGCCAACCTTGATGGCTGGTATTAACCAGACGATTATGTTGTCACTATCTATGGTTGTTATTGCTTCTATGATCGGTGCGGAAGGTATTGGTGCCGTTGTATACCGTGCCGTGACACAGCTCCAAATTGGTAAAGGTTTTGAGGCCGGATTGGCTGTCGTTGTTCTGGCTATTGTGCTTGACCGTTTCACGCAGAACCTGTTCAAACCAGCGAAAAGAGGCAAAAGCCGCGTATCTACCAAACAAAAGGTATGGATTACCTCTGCGGTTACGGCTGTCATTCTGATCGCTGGCGCATCGCAATATTTTGTTGGATCGAATCATTCTGCATCTGGCAAAGGAAACGCTGCTGCCAACCCGGTTGGCGAAGAAGTCGGCTACAAAATTATCGGAATTGATGCCGGGGCAGGTATTATGAAATCAACTGCCAAGGCGTTAAAAGACTACAATTTGTCCGACTGGAAGCTGGTAGAAGGTTCCGGTGCAGCGATGACTGCAACACTGGACAAAGCCATAAAAGCGAAAAAACCGATCATTATTACAGGTTGGACGCCGCACTGGATGTTCAACAAGTATGATCTCAAATATTTGGAAGACCCTAAAAAATCTTATGGTGAGGCCGAGGGTATTCATACGATTGCCCGTAAAGGACTGCAACAGGATGCTCCTATTGCTTACGAGTTTCTAAAACGGTTCAAATGGACACCGGAAGACATGGGTGAAATGATGGTTGCTATTCAAGGCAGAACCAGCCCTGAGCAAGCTGCCAAGGATTGGGCTGAAAAGCATGCCGATAAGGTGCAGGAATGGACCCAAGGACTGCAACCTGTCAATGGTGACACCTTCAAGCTGAGTTATGTGGCTTGGGATTCTGAAATTGCCAGCACGAATTTGCTGAAATATATTTTGGAAAACAAATTGGGCTACAAAGTAACCGCGTTGCAAGTTGAAGCAGGTCCAATGTGGACGGGTGTCGCCAGTGGTGATGTGGATGCTTCTCCGGCGGCATGGCTGCCACTGACACATGCGGATTACTGGGCTAAATACAAGGATAAGCTTGATGATCTGGGAGCTAATATGACGGGTGTCAAAACGGGATTGGTCGTTCCAGCTTATATGAATGTCAAATCCATTACGGATCTGCAAGGCAACGGAGCCGCTCCGGCTTCCGCCGCTAATGGAGACTTTGGCAAGGAGGTCGGATACCGTATTGTCGGTACCGACCCCGGTGCCGGTCTCATGAAGCTGACTGCCAAAGCTATGAAGGAATACGACTTGTCTGACTGGAAGCTGCTTGAAAGCTCCGGGGCTGCTATGACAGCTACACTGGATAAAGCGATCAAGGCCAAGCAGCCCATCGTTGTAACAGGCTGGACTCCTCACTGGATGTTCAATAAGTATGATTTAAAATACTTGAAGGACCCTAAGAAGGCTTATGGTGATAAGGAAGAAATCCATACACTTGCCCGCAAAGGCTTGAAACAGGATGCTCCTGTTGCTTATGAATTTCTAAGCCGCTTCAAGTGGACTGCCGAAGATATGGGTGAAGTGATGATCGCCATTCAAGACGGTACTGATCCACAACAAGCTGCCAAGAGCTGGGCTGACAAGCATCCTGAGAAGGTGCAACAATGGATAAAGGGCTTGCAGCCTGTCAATGGCGATCCTTTGAAGCTTAGCTATGCTGCATGGGATTCTGAAATTGCCAGTACGAATGTATTGAAGTATGTATTGGAGCAAAAATTGGGCTACAAAGTGACTGCCCTTCAGGTAGAAATCGGCCCCATGTGGACAGGCGTTGCAGGCGGGAGTGTGGATGCTACCGCTGCTGCCTGGCTTCCACTGACGCATGCTGATTACTGGGCAAAATACAAGGATAAGGTGGACGACATTGGAACCAGCATGACCGGCGTTATGTCCGGACTCGTAGTTCCATCCTACGTACCCATTGATTCTATTGAAGACTTAAAGACGCAATAATATTTCATTTAACCAGTACGATATAGCACTTAAAACTAAAAGGCAGATCAGGAGTAAAAACCTGATCTGCCTTTTTTGATATGCGTATTTAGTTACTTTTAGCCTTTAAGCGTAACTCCCTCTTGAGCAGGTACATCAGTATGTTGGTCTGCTGTCTGACGCTGTCTAAAGAATAGCGGATAGATGGCAAAGGATACCAGCAGACTTACACAGCCAATAACGCCCAGCGCAATCGTATCCTTGATAACGAACGTGATATCCAGCCCTTTAAGGGTAATATTTCGTACAGCATCCAGAAAATACGTCAGTGGCAATATTTCGGCAAGCCCCCGCAAGAAGCCGGGCATCGCTTCCAGCGGCCACGTATAGCCTGACAGCATAAAGGAAGGAACGGCAATCAACATGAGGGTTTGGGTCGCATCCACTCTGGTCTTGGAAAAGAGACTAAACAGGAACCCTAAACCACACAAGGCAAAGTTAAAGGCCAGCGACACCAGAATCAGTGGCAGCACCTGCCCCCTGAACGGGATATCAAAGCATAAGGCGCTAATACTGAATACAGTCAGCACATTAAAGGCTCCCGCCACATAATATGGTGTCAGCTTGGCAATCGCGAGACGCCAAGGGGTATTTTTCCATGCGGCGAATCTCCCCCAAGTCCCTGATTCCTTATCCCGTGTACAGGACAACGCAATACCGAGCAGCAAGCACTGCTGGAGAGCCGCAGAAATGACCCCTAACGGCATGAACAGCTTGTAATCATATACCGGGTTGAACAGCACTCTGGATCGGAACGGAATGGTACTCAGCGTCGAGGCGGCCTGATCGGCGTTCATTCCCTTTTGTTTCATGGAATTGACCGATACCCCGGCGCTCACGCTACTAATGACCTGATTGGCAATTCGGCTGGCGCTGTTGGAATACATCATGTTACTTCCGTCAATCAGGGTCAGCACGGGCGGGTTCTCCCCATGCTTAAGCCGGGTGGTGAAATTGTCGGGAATGACGATGCCGACCTTGGCTTCCCCAGTTTCCACCTGACGAACCACATCCTCCTGATTGGTGGCCTGCCGAGTAACGGCAAACGAATCTGTCGCATCGAACGCCTGAATGATCTGGCGACTGAGCTGTGAATTGTCTCCGTCATACACCGTGACAGGCATCTCGGTAATCCGCTGATGAGAATACAGGAAGCCGAACAAGATGGTATACACAATCGGCGTAATCAGCAGAATAGCCATAAAGCGTCGATCCCGGAAAATGCTCAGCCATTCTTCACGAAACACATCGCGGATACGAAGTCTTTCCTGTTGATCCTGCATATTACTGCGCCCCTTTGCCTGTAAACAGAACCGTGGAGCCTGTCGGAACCGAAGCCGCAAGATCGGGCAATGCTACTTTAACGCCAAAGGAACGTACATCCTTATCACCGGAGCTTTGACTCGGTTTTTGAATAGCAAAGTCGGCAGCCGATTCCAGCAAAATAACTTTACCTTTCAGCTCCTTGCCGCCCGACAGCAGTTTAACTTGCACAGTGTCCCCTGCCTGGAGACCATTCAAGGACGTTTCCGGCACATAGAATTTAGCCCAACGCTGCGTCGAAGTTTCAATCGTATAGACCGGGAAGCCTGCACTGGCCATTTCGCCCAAGCTGAGCGATTTGGATTTTACAATGCCGTCCTCAGATGCGCGTAGCGTGGTGTAGCTCAAGTAGGTCTGGGCTTCCTGAAGGGCAGCTTCCGCCTGAGCTACTTGTGCGTTGGCACCTGCAACCGCCGACTGTGCCTGCTCTACCGTGGATTGCGCCGCCTTCACAGCGGATTGCGCCTGTTCTACCGAAGCCTGCGCGGCTTTGACATCCTCCTGCTGCAAAGTAACCTTGCCTGCTCCTGCCTGTGCTTCCTTCACCGCAGCCAATGCCTGACGGTATTGTGCTTCAGCTGCCGTAATTTCTTCCTTGCGGCTTCCCTCGCGTACCATATTCAGTTGCTGAGATGCTGAATTGTACTTGGCTTCCGCCTGTTGATGGTCCAGCGTCGCTTGATCCAGTGAGGCTTGGGTTGCTGCCCCGGCTTCTTGAAGCTTTTTGGCGCGCTCCAGATTTTTAGTGGTCAAATCCAGCGTTTCCTTGGCAGCCTTCACACTCACTTGTGCTTGCTCCAGCTCTTGCGGTCTTGCGCCGCTCTTGAGGGCATCCAGCTTCGCTTTGGCCGCAGCCGCAGCCGCTTGTGCCTGTTCGATCTGGCTGGAGGAAGCCTGTGCAGTCACGCCCACTGCCGTGGTACCCTGGCTCTTTTTGGCCTGGGCTGCACTCACGGTAGCCTGTGCCTGCCCCACTCCCGCTTGAGCCTGCAATACGCCAGCCTTCGCTTTGGACACATTACTCTGGGCTGCCAGCAATGCCGCCTGTGCCTGTTTCACCTTGTCTTCCAGCTCACGGCTTTCCAGATGGGCTAACACCTGCCCTTTTCTCACCTTGTCGCCCTCACTCACGAGCATCTGATCAATACGTCCCGCCATCTTAAAGCTGGCATTGAGCGTATCCGATTCTACATAAGCTGTTGGAATAGAAGAGGACTGATCCGCAGACAAGCTACTGCCACCCTTTTGAAAAGCGGTCAAAGCATAAATCCCTATAGCGATTAAAACAATAAGTACGGCGTAAATCGTATATTTTTTAGCTTTCATGTTCTCATCACTCCATCTGTCTATTTATGATGCATACCCAGCGCATTACAAACAAAAATTTCAATACTCTCCCGAACTTCCTGCAAGTTCATCGTTTCGCCCCAAACCATGGATCGCATTGGTGCAAAAATGTAAATACCAAATAAGCAATTTGCCGTCGTTTTCGCATCCAGCTTACTCGAAATTTTCCCGTAAAACTTACCAGAGTCGATCTCTGCTTCCATAAAATCAAAATAGTCAGCCAATACCTGCCTGATATTAAAATGCTGCTCCTGCGAAACCCATCCCTTGCTAACCAGCAAACGACAAAAATCCGGCTCTCTTCCAATAAACTCAACGTGTACTTGAATCAGCTTGTGAATCCTCGTTTCTACCTGATCCTTCGGAACCTGAGACATGGCTTCACGGATATCCTGAACAAAGCGTTCCATCCCCATCTTCAAAATATAAATGTACAGATCTTGTTTATTTTTGAAGTTGTAATAGAGGGTCCCTTTAGCAATGCCGCATACCTTGGCGATTTCCTCCATATTGGTTTCATTGAAGCCACGTTCGGAAAAAGCCTTAAGCGCACCGTTAAAAATAATTTCCTTCGTCTGGTTTTTCATGCTTCCTCCTTTTTGAACTGACCGTCCAGTACAAAAATATGTATTCATTATAAGCCCATTTTTAGTTATCCAGCAATAGGAAATGTACAAAATAAACAATTTTAGACAGTTCGTCTAAACGGACGTTCTAAAAACGGGAGAATTCAGACATACAAAAAAACAGACCGAACAAGTGAGGGGGTCACTTATTCGGTCCGTTATTTTATAAAATCGGCTGGTAAAGGGGTCGCGTATTAAGTTTACCAGCCGCTTTTAAGGGAAGGCCGATTATTTTTTTACCGTTTGATTGTATTGCGCAATTTTGCCTGTAATCTCTTGTGCTGCCTGATCCAATGCCTGTTTTGGCTGTTGCTGTCCGCTCAGGACGGCCTCAATTGCACCCTCCACGATTTGACGCGCTTCCGGGAATACGCCCATCACTGCGCCTTGTGTAGCGGTAGATTGCGCAGATGCATGCAATTGGTCAACAGCGGTTTGGAATTGCGGGTATTTCACCATGTTGTCCTTGAGTACCTGCTCGTTATAAGCCGCTTTGGTGATCGGGAAGTATCCCGTGTTCACGCTCCATTGTGCCTGTACAGCCGGGGAAGCAACGAATTTAATGAACTCCCACGCTGCCTTTTGCTGGGCTTCAGGCTTGTTGTTCATGATGTACAAGCTCGCGCCACCTACAACCACGCCGCCTTCTTTTGCTTCGTTCGCTCTTGGCAGAAAGCCAGTGCCTACCTCAAATTTATCGCCAACCTGCTCCACAATATTACGCAGCGAAGCGGTGGAATCCAGTGTCATAGCAATTTGTCCTGCAGAAAAAGCTTTCGCAGTATCATCGGAGTTACGTCCCAGGTTGGATACAACCTTTTCGTCGATCATTTTCTTCCACCAAGTCAGGGTTTTCACGCCTGCATCCGAATTCAGCAGCGATTCTGTTGCCGCCTGATTGCGTCCGTTGCCATTATTCACATAATCCGCATTCTGATTAGCAAACAACTGCTCCATAAACCAGCCATAGATGGCGATGGATGCACCGGATTTTCCGTCCTTGTTCAAGGCTTTGGCAGCCTTCTCGAATTCATCATAGGTTTTCGGAGGATTAGCCGGATCAAGTCCCGCCGCCTTAAAAGCATCCTTGTTATAGTACAAGATCGGATTCGACGTATTAAATGGCATTGCATTCAGCTTACCGTCAATGGTGTAATACCGTGTAATATTCGGCTCAAGCTGCGACAGATCGAACTTGTCTGCATCAATAAATTGTTGTACAGGAGTGATCATCTTGGAGTCAATCATGAATTTACTGCCGATTTCATACACCTGAATGATGTCCGGGCCGCTATCGGAACCCAGCGACGCTTTTAGCTTGTTCAAGCTGTCATCATATTTGCCTTGGTATACCGGCTCTACCTGAATGTCCTTGTGGCTGGCGTTAAAGTCTGCGGCGATTTGCTTGATTGCTTTCTCACCGTTACCGGACATGGAATGCCACCAAGTCAGCTTCACCGGAGAACCTGCTGCTGCTCCCGCATCATTACCGTTGCTCGGCTTCTCAGCCGCCGTGTTATTGCTACAACCTGCTGCAACAACGATTGCCGTGAGGATAAGCAAGGTCAAAGCACTTTTCAGACGAAAAAATCTCATAATCTCTCTTCTCTCCCTTTGATTAAATGATTCTCGCATACAGATTTTCTTGCAATATTCTTTGGTGATAAAGCTCTGTATATAGGCTGCTTGCGCAGGTGTTACTGTACTTGTGGGCTTGTTTAGCCTTTAAGCGCACCCGCTGCCATCCCGCGTACCAACTGCTTCAGACCAAAGATCAGCAGAAGCAGAGACGGTAAAATGACAAGGGCCGTACCCGCGAACACAAGATTCCATGAGGTGGATTCCTGAAATTCGAGCATGGAAATTCCGATCTGTACCGTACGCATATTCTCGCTGTTCGTGATCAACAACGGCCACAGGTACGAATTGTACATATTCAGGAACGAATACACAGCCAATGTTCCGAGCGCCGGGCGCGATAGCGGAAGCACATGGAACAGGAAGTAACGGACATGTCCGCACCCGTCCATACGAGCCGCCTCGAACAATTCCTTGGGAAGCTGGAGAAAAAATTGCCGCAGCAGGAACGTTCCAAATGCCGTCGCCAGAAACGGAACCGTCAGCCCTTGATAGGTATCCAGCCAATTCCAACTACGTACGGTCAGATAGTTCGGAATAATGGTCACTTCCCACGGGATCATCATGGTAGCGACAAACATGCTGAATATGAAGTTCTTCCCCTTGAATTCCATTTTGGCAAAGGCATATGCCGCCAAGCTGGCTGTAATCAACTGACCGATCATCGTCAGCCCCGAAATGAGAAAGGTGTTACCGATGAATGCAGCAATCGGAACGATTTCAAACACCTCGGTAAAATTGGCCATATGAAAGGAATGCGGGAAAAAGCTTGGTGGATAGGCACTCGCTTCCTCTGGCGACATAACAGCCATAAAAAATGTATAAATGACCGGATATAAAATCAAAGCAGACGCAATCGTAAGCAGCACATACAGCAGCGTTGAATTAAGATGTCGTTTCATTGGTAATGCACCTTTCTTTCCACCCATTTGAACTGGATCATCGTAAGCAACAGGATGACGACAAACAGTACAATCGCCTGTGCGCTGCCCGTTCCGAATCGGAAATTAACAAAGGCTTCCTGATAAATGGAATACACGAACACATTCGTGCTGTTCACCGGACCGCCCTTGGTCAAAATGTTAATTTGAGCAAAGGACTGGAAAGCTCCAATGATGGATACTACAGTTACAAAGAAAATCGTTGGCGACAGCAGCGGCATGGAAATACGCCAGAATGTTACCAGCGGGCCTGCCCCGTCCATTTTGGCACTCTCATACATGTCATCTGGAATCCCTTGAAGTCCACTTGATAAAATAATGTAATTAAAGCCGAGATTCATCCAGATGGTCATAATCGCTACAGAGAACAACGCCCAATCCGGGCTGGTCAGCCACGGAACCGGATTGATATGTAACAGGGAAAGCACATAGTTGAACATCCCCAATGTCGGATGAAACAGAAATTTCCAAATGACCGCAGATGAACCGACCGACAACACCATCGGCAGCGAAAATGCGAACTGGAAGACGCGCATCCCTCGCAGCTTGCTATGTGTGAGTGCAGCCAGTACCAGCGCCAGTAGAATGCCTAGAGGCACCGTCAGCAGTGCAAACAGGAGAGTAACCTTGATTCCTTGCAGGAATTGACCTGAGCTGAAAAGCGTAGCAAAGTTGTCTAACCCAACATAAGCTGCAACATTTCCTGCCGGATCTGTAGAGTGCAAGCTGAGATAAACCGACTTGATCATCGGGTAAAACATGAATAAAGCAAACAAAATAAGTGATGGAGCCAAAAACGTATACGCCAGCGCGTTTTCGCGCAGTCTCTGAATTTTTAGCGAACCCGTGCGTATGCGGGCTTTAGACGAAGCCTGTTGCTGGCTCCTCGTCCCGAGTCCCAAAGATTTGTTAAGCTCACCCAAAACGGAGCGCCCCTTTCTTTTCAAACCAACCTCAGTAAGTGTATCGTTTCGATGTAAAGAGAACATCAAGCGGGCTGGAGCAAAATGTTAATGTTTCATACCTTTGTAAAACCTGTCCCACCTGGGTACCTGCACAATGGCACAGACTCTCGCATACGATACATCATTATATGAGTATGGAGGTCAGAGGCGAATGCCGTACAACACCGTCAACCCGCAAACCTTATATCAGGCGAGACCGGAATTACAAACAGAACTCAAAAGGGCCCACGATCATCTGCATCACCAATTGGGTCCTTACGTCAATCACACCGTCCGCGTTCAAACGATGGATCATCATGTACATGAAGGAAGGATCGTCCACATCGACCGGGATCACTTGTATTTGAGCGTTCCTCACCCGCACCACGCTCCTGCTCCAGGCACCCACGGTACCCATGGTACCCACGCTCCGCATCGTTCCTATGCCTACAGAAACGTCGTTCTGCCGCTGGTGCTGTACAATCTGCTGGTAGTAACACTGCTGAGCTAACGTTCGATCCATTCCGTCCCAAAACCAAAAAAACCTCCACCTTCGTGAATAGCCGACTATCGGCTTATTACGAAGGTGGAGGTTTTACGTATTTATTTTACATTTTATAAACGAATGATTACATATGAAATGCATGATTACTTACATCTATACCCGATTCTTGACCCAGAGCAGCTATAAAATGCTCCAACGCATCTACTTCCGGCAGGTACTTAAATACTTCACGTGCATTCCGGTTCATCAAAATAATATGTTCACTGGAACCCGGATCCAGCACATTCTTTTCCAGCCTGGTCGATGAAATATGGTGATAGTTGATGAACTTAAGCCATGGAATTCCAAAAGTGGAAGAATAAAAAATCAGTCGTTTGGATGTCACCGCCAATATTCCGCAACATGTCGTGTCCTGTAGGCTTTGTGGCACATCGTGCGTACACCAAATGCATGACCGGATGTGTTCGCCCACCTCTAAGGTTTCGCTAATGGCTCGCAGCTCTTCTTCCTTTGTTTTCATCCCGTCTCATCTCCTGTTCGAAGCTGAGGAACGAGTCGCTTATTATGATGATCTCTGATAAGCTTCTGCGGCTTGTCCCGTCAACCTCATTCATTTTCAGCCAGATTAAGACTTTCACAAATCAGATAAAGACCTACCTTAACTGCTCATTGAAACAAGGATGGATATGTACAATTTAACATGGCTATGGGCAGTAATCAACAAGCAAGCTACCACTCTTTCGAAGCATCATTTCAGTGTCAGAGCTATGCTGGAAGCTGTGTTGGACAGGAATAGGAGTGAATTTGAAGGAGGTAATTTTCGGGAACGAGGAATGGTATATGCTCCTTCTTGGTAAGCTAATGTGAGAAAACGTCAGAACGGAGAAGAAGCCTGATGAAATATAACCGATTACTGTCTGCAAGTATCGCTGTTTCCTTGTTCTGTGTCAGCCTATGCCCCACACCCTATACCAATACTGCACAAGCCGCATTGCACGCCTCCCCTGCTCCTACAAAGGGAAGAGCCTATTATGAAGAACGGGGCGACATTGTATGGGAAGTTCCTACCCAACGCAAGGTGATTGCCCTTACATTCGACGACGGACCAGATGAAAGCAAAACGCCCGCCATTCTGAATTTGCTCAAGCAATATGACGCCAAGGCGACTTTTTTTGTCGTTGGCAGCCGCGTAGAAAAACTCCCTGACATTGTGAAGCGGGAACGAAGAGAAGGCCATGAGATTGGAAACCATACCTTCCATCATCCATCCTTTCAGCATATTTCCCGTAACAAAGCTCTTTCCGAGATAGACCAAGGCCAGGCGAGCATCGTTCAAGCTACCGGTTCGGGAACCCATCTTTTTCGTCCGCCCGGCGGTTCATACACCGATACACTCGTGAAGATATCCAAAGAAAAAGGACAGAAAATGATTTTATGGTCCTGGCATCAGGACACCCTGGATTGGCGAAAACCCGGTGTACACCGGATCGTTAACAAGGTGCTTCGCAATGCCCGCAACGGCGACATCGTCCTCATGCACGATTATGTATATAAAAGTACACAAACCGTTGAAGCCTTAAAAATCATTTTACCTGAGCTGAAAAAAAGAGGCTTTACCTTCGTCACTGTATCTGAATTGCTTGCCAATCGCGAGACACCCGAAGGACTGATTGAGGTCAATAAGTGAAGATCTGGCAAGAAATTTAAAGCCAATCCTTTCCTTTGAAATCATTGGCTACATAAAACCTTCTTCGTAGGGAAAATATATTAGTGAATTACCAACTACCTTAAGGAGGCAATACAATGAAAAAAGCAATATTGACTGTAGCGTCCCTAGCTGTATTTCTGTCAGCAGGATCGATGGTATCTGCGGCTGCACCCGCAACGGAAAAGCATGAGCACAAAATTCACCAACATAAGGTTAAGGCTCATGCCAAACATGAGCACAAAATCCACGCCAAGAGCAAACATGAGAAAACTCACAAGTTACATGCACGTGAAGCTGCTCCTGGCAAAATCATTGGAGGAAAAAGCATTCATGCGAAAAGCCTGAAAGCAAAGGCTACTAAATTACCGAAAACTGGATTTGGTGGCGCAAGCGAGCAAATGAATTAGGGAGGTTAAAAAGAGAGGGTTAGCTTGTAAACCCTCTCTCTTTCTTCATATGAACAATACATGGATCATTCGTATAGTGGTGCTATTGATTTTGCTGGGCAGTACGAGCTGTTCATCTTCTGCTGAACATCATCGTAACTCCATCCAAGCTCCGGCCAAGCCTGAAATTCAACAAATTAAAACGACGAAGCCTTTACAGGTTAAAAATAAACCTTTTCAAGGGATCGTTCCACATATACTCGATATTCCTGCGGTTCGTATTCATTCGATTATAGAACCGGTAAGCTACTTAGAAAATGGTCAAATGGGCGTTCCAGGTAACACGAATCGAGTAGGTTATTTAGCTACCGGCATATTGCCAGGGGCGGCAGGTAATGCAATTATGGACGGCCATGTTGATACATACACGGGCCCGGCTGTTTTTTATCCTCTTAAAAAACTGAAAAAGGGGGATTTCGTGTATGTGACTGGTGATAACGGCTGTAAGATTCAGTTTGTTGTAGAGTCTGTCCAATTTTACTTAACCTCAGAAGCACCGATACAGACGATTTTTGGCCCTACGGAAGAACATCGTTTAAACTTGATTACCTGTGCAGGGCGTTATAGCCGAAGCAGGAAAGAACATGAGGGAAGACTGGTAGTTTACACCAAATTAGCACACATGAATTCAGCATGTGAGAAACTTACCGTTCAAGACAAGGAGCATTCCAAAACCAATTAACCATTTTCAAGGAGAATGAATAAATGTGCTTAGGATCGCAAAATTGCAACTGCTGTGCATAATCTTAATATTGATACCCGCTTACAGCTTCTCTTTAGTTCGTGCAGAAGCCGAGCCAGCTAAACAAGATGAGGTTATCCCATTTCTTCAAGAGTTGTTTGATGATCGTACCCGGTTGTTGATGGATCAGGATAAAACACATATCGAGGATCATTATTTATTAAAGGATAAACGAAGCAACTACGCGTACCTTCATGAAATGAACAGAGCGGAATATATTCAGGAATGGGCCAAGCATCGAAAAATGAAATTCGTGAATGCAGAAAGCTCCATTCGGATAGCCCGTGCCGAAGTGTTGGGCGATACGGCAAAGGTGTCACTTGTTCAGTCCTTGAAATTGAGTTATGAATATATCGACAGCTATCCCGGTCAGCATGATTTTGGAATTGGAACACGTCATGGCATTACACTGAGAAAAAAAGATAGCCGTTGGTACGTAGAACGTGAATGGTATTCAGACCCTCTGGAAGAAAATTCAAAAAAGATTGAAAAGTCCGATTTAAGCTTTATTCCTCATAAAGATCCGGTGCCATCAGAGAAAGTTACTCATAAGTACAATAGAGCCCGCGCCGTTGAATATGCTAACAAGTATGCAGGAATAACATGGGGAGCAGGAAATCGTCAGCGATATAATCAAAAATACCTGGATTATAACTCCAAAGGGGGCGACTGTACCAACTTCTCCTCCCAAGTTATCGGGGACAAGGAGGAAGGCGGAGGACTGCCTATGAAATCTGGGTGGCATTACTTGTATGGCAACGGTGGAAGCCAAGCCTGGGTTCAAACGGACGCTTTTAAAAATTTTCTGATACGCTCCGGCTATGGAAGAATTATAGGACAAGGAAGCTTCTCCGATATTGTGCACTCGGTGAATGATCGGCAGCAGCACCTTAACAGACCACAGTTGCTGCCAGGTGATTTGATTGCTTACGTATTAAAAGGCGATGTAGACCACTTCTCCGTTGTTGTCGGATTTGATCAGGCTGGCTATCCTTTAGTCAACTCCCATACGGCAGACCGTTTCAGGGTGCCCTTTGACTTGGGATGGGATAAAAGCACCAAGTATTTGTTGATTCATATACAAGATTAAGCATCTTGAAACCGTAACACTTGTTCATATCCCGGAGGTTGCTGTCATAGGAATAAAGTGGACAGCTTCCAATGGGGTGAAAAAAATTTGAAATTTCCTCTTATATTAAAACAAACCATGGTAAGAGCTAATGCGATGATCGTCGTGAAAGCCATAGGTTTGGTCGGAAAAGTATTTATGACACGGCTTGTTGGAGCTGAAGGAATGGGCCTCTACCAGCTAGCCTACTCCTTCTATAGCTTAATATTGATGATTATTTCCGGAGGATTGCCGACAGCATTGGGTATGTTTACAGCCAAGCATACGGCAAGAGGCTGGCAGTTGTTCAAAATTTTTTCAGTGTTCATGATCCTCACGGGATTGGTGTGCAGTGTACTAACCTTTTGGTTCTCAACACCGATTGCTAATTTGCTTGGCTATCCACAGCTCGATTTTGTGATTCGATGCCTCTCCCCAGCTATACTAGCCGTTCCCTTGTTAAGTCTGCTGCGCGGATATTTGCAAGGGCTTGAAAGGTACACTGCGATTGCCCTTTCGGAAATCATAGAGCAAACCGCCCGGATTGGTACTTTAATGTTGCTGGTGCCACTATTTATTCAATCCGGCATCGAGTTTGCTGTAGGCGGAGCGGTACTGGGAACCTTTACAGGCGCATTGTTATCTTTTGCTGTGCTTACTGCTTTTTTTATGTATAGCCGTCCCTCTATAGCTTTATCCCCCCCATCAAGTCGAGCAGATTTACCTTTAGTGGTACAAGCTTCCTTTGCTATTGCGCTTACACGCTTGCTCATCCCTGCGTCCGATTTTATGGATGCGATCATCATCCCCCAACGATTACAGGTTGCCGGAGTTTCTTCCAAAGAAGCAGCGGAGATGTTCGGTATTGTCACTGGCATCGCCCTTGTCGTTGCTTATATGCCTACTTTGATTACAGGTGCATTAACACATACGCTCACTATGAAAATAACTTCGGATTGGCAAAATAAGAAATATAACGCTTTCTACAAAAAAAGCCATACTGCCATTCAGGTAGCATGGGTCTGGGGATTAGCCTCAGGTTTTTTCATTTTTGAATATGCCTCAGAAATCTCACTATTTGTCTTTGGTATACAAAATGCCGAAATCCCCATTAAATCGTTGGCCATGTTACCGTTACTCGTCGGATTGCGGGAAATCACAACCAGCGTCTTATGGGCACAAAATCGAAAGAAAACTCCCTTTATTGGCCTTTGCGCAGGTGTACTTGCCAATTTCATTATTCTTTACTCCATAGTTGCCATTCCCGAGTTCGGGTATACTGGCATGTCCCTGGGAATCATAACACTGGAGCTGATCGCAACAGGCTGGAATTTCAAAACGCTAAAGCTCTTCCAACGAGCCAAATCCCGCGCAGGCATTGTGCTATTGGTGGATATTCTCGTTTTTGAAGCCATTCTTATCGTAGTTACGCTGTGTTCCAAGGCGTTATCCTCATTGGGCTGGCCGGAGACGGTTCATATGATTGTAGAGGTACTCCATTACTGCTTCTGGTGTGCTCTGTATTTGAAGGTACGATTAAAGAGCGTTTTTGAAGAGTAGGGAGGGCATCCCACAAGTTTATTAAACTCGTGAGATGCCTTTTTCTATTTGATAATATTATTAGCTTTCAGATTTCTAATCAGCTATTGGTCATCATTCTTTTGTCGAGCTGCTCAAGTACAATCGGCCATGCCTGTTCGTGCTGGTTTCTCGAATTCTCGTCTGGGAAACCTGCGTGCGTTAGGCGAAGCTGTGTGCCATTTCCGCTGAGTTTAAGCTCAACGGTGAGCACCGTTTCATGCCCCTTTGTGCCCCCTTCCCCGGTAACCCAAGTCAATTCGATAAGGCGATCTAGTTCAAGTCTTAGAAATCTTCCGTAATGCGGATGACGCTTTCCCTCAAAATGCGTTTCGAAAAAGAAGGCTGTATTCACTCGGGCGTCCATGATTACGGACCCTGGGACTGCAAACCATTGCTCGAACTGCTTGGTCCACGCTTGATACAGGACAACAGGGGACGCCTCCATTTTTTGCTCCACTGTTAGATTATGCGGTCTTTGTGAAAGATCTGGCAAAGAAATAGGTAGTGTCATTTCATCTTCAATCCCTTCAGTCCAACAGCATTTTGATCATGTCTACATTATTATAACCATAAAGATGTAAGATAAAAAAAGCCACTCAAATGAGTGATAGCTAATCATCATCTGGATTCTTTGCTGCTTCAAGTATTTGGGCGCTTCCTCAGAAGACAGAGAAAGGTTGGAGCATCATTTTTACGCCGTATTATTTGCATGTAATCAAACCAAAGAAAAAAGGCTACTCAAAAGTTCAACGAACTCATGAGAGCCTCAAAAAATCTGATCAGAGTTAACATCTCCTAACCCCTTGCTACAACAAGGGGTTTTGGCATTTTCACATCATGCCGTCCATGCTTTGCAATTGGTATATTGGAGGATGGGCTTTTCAAAACAATTGAGGTCGACATTCTTCCTCATCTCCAGTACTTCCACCGTACTTGTGAACGTGAGGAATTCTACCGTTTACTGTGGTACATCCTTCAAAACGGTGGTAATGGCCACCTCTTGGCAAGGGAATGGCTGGTCCTGTTGTTCCTTTAATAAGATGCTTATGTTGATCGTTACATGATGTTTCCACACAATAATGATGAACATGCGGAACACCACTTGGAGCCGACTTTGTTTCTCCACAGTAATGGTGGCAGTGTCCCACATCAAATGATGTAGTCCCTTTAAAAGGATACACGTGAACCCTATTAACTGGTCTACCGTCCCACGAAGTAATAAAAAGCCTATGCGAATGGTCAGAGTCGGAATCACCGGAATGTACAACAAAACCTGTTACTGGTATTTCCATCAGCAACCTCCTCTCTTCATCAACTGCTACATACTATGAAAGAGGTAGTGTAAATGCTCAATCTAAACGAAATATTGGTAATTTAAAACATTACAAGCTGCTGAAAAATCTGTAGGCTTTGCAACTTATGCACCTTCAATCCTTACTGATGAATACAAGCAAGATTTGATTCAAGTCATAAGCAATTCAATCGTTGAAGTTTTTTATAGCAATGGCAAAGATACCATACGTTATAGAGTAGCGGAAGGCAGCGAGGAGATTAGCGGAAATTATGAAATTTATAGTCAAGTCTTCAAAAAGGATATACATGGTATTGACATCACAATAAAGGGCAACAACAATTTAGTAAACCAGGCAACATGGACGCAAAACAATAAAAGCTATTCCTTGTTCTTGGAATCCGGCGTATCCGTTGAAATCCTAGAAAAAATTCTTAAACAGTTATCTGTTTAAAAAATATTTATGAAGTAACTAGCCCCCCATCACTCTAACAAGCTGATGAAGGGGCTTTACTGTTTAACGATAAATAACCATTTTATTTACATAGCTATACCTTTCAGTCCAATGTCTTGGAGGCCAGCCATTCCATCATCGTTGTTTTCTTTCCGTTAATCACCTTCGACACTTCGTTGTTATACACGTAAATCCAGGACCAATGGCCATTGTATTCATACGGTGTTTTGTCACTCTTCTTGTACAAACCAGAAGTATCCACTACGTTGTCAAATAACGACATATGAACATCCTTTGCTCCGGCATTCACTAAACGGTTGTAGGTCGGAATCATATAATCGTTGGGCGGTACTATGGTGTCAGTTTTGGCAGCCACAAACCAGATCGGCAGATCCTTCATTTCGTTAATTTGTTCATCGGTTATAAGGCTATCCTTCAAGGCTTCACACACAACCATAGCTGCTGCAAAATAGTCTTTATAATCACGGATCATCAGCATAGTCATGTATCCGCCGTTGGAGTCTCCGCCAATGTAGATTCGATCTGTATCAATGTCTTTGTTCTTGGCCACATAATCCTTAATTAAGGACATTAATGCTTTCTCATATTTGGATGTGCCGTCTCCGAAGCCTGTAAAACCATCCATCCAGTAGGTTGGAGTCTGAGGTGCCAACACATAGGCCCCGCTAAAATAGGCTTGAATATCCTTAGAAGCAAAATTCGCTGCTTTATTCCCGGAAATCGGAATCGTTGGATCTGTGCCTCCTTCCCCCATACCGTGTAGCCAGATTACTAGAGGGTTTTTTACTTTGTCTTTTGCCGGCGTATAGTCCGCATAGGTTAAAGTAACCCCGTCAAAAGAAGCTTTGCCAGTTGTAAATTGATCAACAAGCTTCCGTATCTCACCTGTGGAAGTATCAATCTTCAAGCCGGAAATCGTTCCTGATTGGGTTTTGATAGCTTTTTGCTGCGTGATCGTGTATTTGTTTTCATTCCATCCGTTAAACCCGGAACCTGCATCATAATGAATAGCGGAGCCTAATTTTATGGCCGGGCCGATCTCCATTTCCAATACAACGTAGTTTCCGGTTTTCTTTACAGGGTTGCCGCTTTTGTCCGATACATAGGCCTTGGTGATCTTCCGGTTGCCTTTTTCAACAAAGGGATTTACCAGCCTGCTATCGCTTCTTTCTACATGCACCTTAAATGTATCCTTTGTTATCGCATCTTTGGGTACCGGCTTACCCAGGTTAACAATGATCTTCGTAATGGTTGCTCCCCAATCCTTAACCTCCGCAACCGTCCGGTATGAAGTGGGCTGTATCTTTGCATCCTTGGCCCATGCACCAGAACTGAAAGCCAGGGTCGTACCGACAGCCAGAGTTAATAACATAGTTGTTTTTGCAGCCTTTTTAAACCGTTTAAACATGATGTCCTACCTCCCAGGTCCGTATATAAAGCGCTTACATTATTTATTTTAATGATTTTATTTATTTGCATCCTGTCTTTTATTAGCCTAATTAGGGTCAATTACTGACTCCCAGCGCCAGAACACCCCTTGTTCCCTTTCCGGTATTGATGCGGTGTCGCCTGATAAACCTTTTTAAATACCCTGGTAAAAGATTTCTCGTTCGGAAATCCGTGCTCCAGCGCAATTTGTATGATGGAATGGTCCGTATTCATAAGAACACGAAAAGATCCCTCCAGGCGGATGGCATTGATATATTGAAATAAGGTCATGCCTACATGCTTGACAAAAAAGCGGGACAAATACTCAGGAGATAACCCAAAAACCTGGGCTATGGAATCCAGCGATAAGCTTTGATCGTAATTCTCTTTGATATAATCGGTTATCAACGTCAGCCGTTCCAAATATTTATTGGAGTTAAAGCCACGGATAGATTCGTTGTCGGTTTTAAAATGCTTTAACAAAAGATACACCAGTTTATAAGATAAGGACGTTAAATGGATATTTGCTAAAGGGTCATTATGCTGGTTGAGGTAAGCCTCAAATAATGTGTTTAACAGATCGCGCAGCTCCGCAAATTGCTGCAATCTCTGCTCGTTGGTTTCGAAAATGGATATACAATCAAATGAAATGGGATTACTGCCGTTAACATTTTCTTCAACAAATCCACTAGGAATCAGAACGGTTATAGCCTCTCTTCCTTCTCCCTTAGCCACAGAAAAGGAATGAATAGCATTCAAATTGATGAGCACAATATCTCCTTCATTGGAGCAATAATTCACGCCATCAATATAGATATTGTCGATTCTTCCTGAAAGCACATAGGATATTTCTATGCTGTCGTGCCAATGCCTAGGTATGTATGCTGGTTCATTTGAGGAATGAACTATAATTTTTAACGGAAAATGATTATCTGCCTGGACTAGTTCATATTTGTATTCCAAGTTTGTCGCTCCTCTCAGATGTGAACTAATAAATAGAAGAAAATGGCTCCAGCAGAGTGCCGAAACCACTTGTAATTAACCTTCCTCTCTCTATAAACAAAAAAACCTAAGTATAACAAAATACATAAGATCCTTGGATCTTAACATTTTGTTCCTTAGGTTTTGCCTGCATAACAGTAACAATCCTAATGTTATCATTAAATTAAGCTAAGTATATAGTGGGTTGAAATCCATGTCAACGCTTTCATTTTTTTATTTTTAGTGGTTTAAGTCCACCGATATACCACTGCATTCAAACCACCTCAAAATAGAACATTCGCTCTTATTATATATAAACATACGTTCTGTATCGAACACATAAAAAACGCTGCTGCTAATTGCCAGAGTTCTCCTGCCATCTTAACAACAACCACTGCCATTAACATTGACAGTGGTTGTCATTACTATATGGACACCAAATACGGCGCTCTTCTCTTAAATTGCACAACCTCTTGAATGCCTAGGCCATGCAGCAGCTCTATCGCTTCCGCAAAGCCTTGCTCAACATCCCCTACTTGATGTGCATCCGAACCAATGGATACCGCTCTGCCGCCTAAATTCACATACATGTCGAGAATATACGGATGAGGGTGAATCCAGCCTTGTCGATATAGTCCTGTCGTATTCAGCTCAAGCACCTTTCCCTTCTCGATGATTAGCTTCAAAATATCATACAAAACAGGTTTGCAAGCCACAATATCTTCTTCATCAACTGGATAAGTCGTATATCTCGTAACATAATCCAAATGGGCAACGATATCATAATTATCCATCTGGTCGACAGCCTCTCTTACCTGCATAAAATAGTGTTTAAGCCTTTGCTGGATGGGCAGATCATGATAAGCCTTTTCGGAAAAATCAAGGTAACCATCATTATGCGCAGAAAGCAAAATGACGTCAAACTCGCGCTGAGCCAAATATTCGTTTATGACGTCTTTATAGTCGCTTCGAAAGCCAACCTCGATGCCTTTGCGAATCTCCATAGGATAACGCAGTAATAGCTCTTCCACTTCTCTATGGTAGCTCTTCCAGTCAATATGAACATCCTGCTTGAAATATTTGCAATCATACTCTAAATGGTCTGTCGTAACGATAGCAGGCTTCCCCAGTGCGAGCGCATATCGCACCAGCTCCTCCAGCGTTGAGTTGGAGTCAGGCGAATAGGAGGAATGCACATGCTGATCGATTAAGAGATTGGGTATTGTCATCCTTTACTCCTTCTATTTCTATTGAAACTGCAAAAGATTGCGCCCTTCGTCTGTCATATCGAACAGATGGAATTTATTTGGCCTAATGCCGATCGAGACCGTCTCGCGCTCCTTTAGCAGTTTCTCGTTATCGGTCAGTAAACGAATCATAATAT
The DNA here is from genome assembly GCF_059417685.1 of Paenibacillus sp. LT-B23. Taxonomy (NCBI): domain Bacteria; kingdom Bacillati; phylum Bacillota; class Bacilli; order Caryophanales; family Paenibacillaceae; genus Paenibacillus; species Paenibacillus sp. LT-B23. Next base: position 225,399 of record NZ_JBSQBM010000008.1, read on the forward strand.
CAGACTGTCCAGCTGGATCCGTCATTTTAACCAATTGCCCATTACCTAAATGCTCAATAAGATCAATTTCTAGCATAATAGATGCTTCATGGGGCTGCTCCGGAAAGAACAAATCATGAGGACGTACGCCCAGCTTAACCGCTTTCCCTATGTGCTGCTCCTCAACCCTGCGCGCCGGAGGGATCTCCAATTCGAACAGTTTCGTCTTCACCCACTGCCGGTTCTCTCTCAGCTCCACTGTTCCGTCAATCAAATTCATAGGCGGATTGCCTAGAAAGCTTGCGACGAACAGGTTAGACGGATGATGGAATAGTTCATTCGGGGGTGCGTATTGCTGAATTTTTCCACCGTTCAGAATAGCTACCCGATCAGAGATGGCTAAAGCTTCCTCTTGGTCATGCGTGACAATAATCGTCGTTACTCCTAATTTGCGTTGGATTTTCCGAATTTCATCTCGTACATCCAATTTTAATCGCGCATCCAAATTGGACATCGGCTCATCCAGTAGTAAAATTTCCGGGTCCTTGGACAATGCTCGCGCCATGGCGACACGCTGCTGCTGGCCGCCTGATAGCTGCGAAGGCTTGCGATCGAGCAGATGATCGATTTGCAAAATTTTACTCGTTTGCAGAGCACGCTCGTACGCATCCTTCTTAGACATTTTCCGCTCGCGAAGCGGAAACGCGATGTTGTCACGAACCGTCAAATGAGGATAAAGCGCATAGGACTGGAACACCATACCAATATTTCGATCCTTCGGCTCCACATGATTGACAAGCTTATCCTTAAAATAAATTTCCCCGGAAGTTGGCTTCAGTAACCCAGCCAGCATCATAAGTGTAGTCGTTTTCCCGCAGCCTGAAGGACCTAGCAGCGCAACAAATTCACCTTTTGCAATTTCAAGATTCAACCCGTCAACTGCACGGCTTTCGTTTTGCTTACCATCATAGTTTTTTACGATATTTACAAGAGAAATCATACCTGCTTTGCTCCTCCCAAATTGACCTTCAGGAATACTTTTTGAGTAAAGATATAGAACACAACTAGCGGAATCGTGTAAAACAAACCAATTGCCGTGATCAATCCATAGTTCATAATGACATTTTCCTTCGTTACCAGACGAGACAGATAGCCAGCCAGCGTCAGCATATTGTCATCAAATATGAAAAGCTTGAATAGAAACCATTCGCCGTAGGCGCCTAAGAAGGCGAACACTGCAATCGCCCCGATGCCTGGCAATACATACGGAACGAGCACCTTCATGAGGGCTCTAAATCTCGTACATCCATCGACCATAGCCGCCCATTCCAAATCCCACGGTACCTCGTCGAAGAAACCTTTCATAATATACACTCTGCCTGGCAATGATCCTGATATCGCAACAAGAATAACGCCTAAGTACGTGTTCACCATATTCATTTGAACAAGGATGAAAAAGGTAGCGATAATGAGCGTAATGCCTGGAAATGAGCGCATCAGGAACAGGAACTTCATTGCGCCCAGCTTTCCTTTGAAATCGAGCCTGGAGAATGCATATGCGGCAGGTACGGCAATAAAAATTTCAATCACCACAATAAGAAACGAATAGACTAATGTATTTAGAACAATAGGCCAAATCGCCGGTAGATTTACCCCCGCATACTCGACAGGTTCTTTGACAAAATTGAAGTTCTCCAGTGAGAATTGGCCCGTCGTGCTATTAAAGGTTGCCGAGAGAAAATACCATATAATCATTCCAACGATAGGCATGGTGAATAACAGCAGATATGTGTGCACGAGCAGCTTTTTTACAGTAGTTGTCGACATCTTGGCCCTCCTAATCTTCAATGCGTGATGGCTTGATCATTTCATCGAAATCAAACAGCCTCAGCAGCCATAATGTCAAAATAAGCGAGATCAGAACTACCACAAGAGAAAGAGCGGCACCGTAGCCATAATATTTTAAATTAAAGGCCTGCTGATACGCATATAAAGATAACGTTGTCGTGTCTCGCATAGGCCCGCCATTGGTCAGTAGCAAGATGAAGAAATAGGAGGACACAAAACCGATAAGGTCGGATATCGTAATATACATTAACGGCCATTTTAATGAAGGAAGGATAATTTTAGTGATGACCGATTTTTCACTTGCTCCATCTACTTTGGCAGCCTTATACAAATCTTCAGGTATGGAGCTAATTGCAGCCGATAACAGAATCATGCCGCCTGAAGTTGTAGATACAATGGTAGCAATGATCACGACAGCCATAGCGATTTTCGTAAACCACGAAATGGGATCGCCATCTGGCTGGAATAAGAGCAGAACCTTATTGATAAACCCCTCATCCGTAGGATCAAATAAATATTTCCAGAACGTAACATATACAACAGCAGGAATGATGCTCGGAATTAACCATAGGACACGATAAATGACTGCCGTAAATTTACCCTTCAAGAAGTACTGGGTCGCAATCGATATAAATAAACCAAAGAACAAAGAGAACATGAGCGTAATAACTGCAAATATGAAGGTGTTCCATAAAATTTGAGGCATGCTGTAATCGGAAAATATTCGCTTGAAATTATCCAAACCAACAAAGTTGATTTTCATTGATGCATTCAAATCCGTGAAGGACATGATAATGGTCGCAATAGCCGGAAGAATAAAAAAGACTAGCACCAGAAGAGCAAAGGGCATAATGAATAAATATGGGTACACTTTCTTGGTAAAAGGCTTCTTGTAAGCCGTCTTGGCCAAAGCCACTGGGATCTCCATAATGAGATCTGCACCTGCTTCCTATAAAGAAAATATACAGAAAAGGTGCTCATGCAAGCAGAGCACCTTTTCTGTATCATCGTTATTCTACAATGAGACTGTCCGCTGGTACATTTTGTTGTACATCCTTTTTGAATAGCTCATAGGCTTGAGATGCTGTTCGACCTTTTGTCAGAATAGCATCAATTCCAAGCGTAAAAGATTTCATATAGACCGCATAATCCATTTGAGCCGGGCGAGTTTTCGTAAAATCGATTAAATAAGCATGATCTTTGTAGAAGCTCATTTTTTGGAAGCGCGGATCCTCCTGTGCTGCCGCCGTTACAGGCAGCTTGCCGCTTTTAAGCGTATGATTAATCTGCAGATCTGCATCCAGCACATGCTCAATCAGCCTTTGAACATAAGGCATCTTTTCATCATCCACATTAGCTCCTACATAGATCATCGCAGGATTGCTGTAGGATACAGGCTTTCCTCCCTGCTGAACTGACGGAACCGGAATCCAGATGGCATTTTCCTTAAACCATTTTTCATAGCCAGCCAAGTCATCATCCATGCCAAGTTGCTTACGCATGACTTGATAAAATTCAGTACGGGCAAATTCAGCGAATAACTGGCCTTTAATGAACAGCTCCGCAGCCTTGTCCGTATCAATATCAGCAATCCCCTCCGTGACTACGCCGCGCTGCAGCGCGTCATACCAAAACTCATAGACCTTCTGCGTATTTGGCGACAGCACCATCTTGTTCTGTTCCGCATTATAATTGAAGTTGCCGAATGTATAATTCCAGCCCTCAAATCGGGTATCCTCAACTCCAAAGCCTACCTTAACCAGCTTTTGCTTAACAGCCGCATCTGCAAGATCAACAAGCTCGCCGAATGTAAAACTGCCGGCATCAACGCGAGCCTTCAGCTCATCGATTTGCGCGGCTGTCCAGCCCAAGCCTTCCAGTGCCTTTCGGCTAATGAATACGGGAGAAGCGTCCATATCCTGAATAACGCCATAGTAGTGGTTTTGGTACTTCATAATGTTATCGTAGGATTTTGGCATGTTTTTGAACACATCTGATGTCCCAACCCAATCCACATCGCGGATTAGACCGGCGTTCAACTGCCACCCAATATCTACGCTGGAGTTAATAAACACATCTGCTACTTTTTTAGCTTGCGCTTGCAAAATCAGCTCATCATCGCCAACGCCAGGCCACCAGTCTATTTTGATCTGCACATTTTCCGACTTCAATTCTTCGTTCAAACGCTTTTCTGCTTCTATAAAATTGTCCTTACGCGCTCCCCATGTGTTCTCACGAACGGAAATCACGACCTCTTTCATATTCCCATCATTGCTAGAAGACTCTGTAACCGAACCAGAATTTGAGCCTGTACTACATCCCGCTAACAATGTAATACTTGTAATTATACTAACTAATCCAAGTGCAAGCCTCTTCATGCTTCTAAACCCTCCTCGTTTTCCAGCTATCACTGGCATAACTAAACTATAACGGAGAATTGTAAAAACAGTGTCAATTACACATCAATTATTTGTTTTATTTTATTTTTAATTGTATTCATGTTGTTTTCACGAGTTATTAATCTGTTTTCATTTTGTGAACACTTGCTCCAGCGATTGATCCAAAATCAAAATAGCTTCCTCCATTTGTGTAATACTGGTAATTAGTGGGGGGACAAGCGTAATGACATTTCCGCTGGATACCTTGAAACTTAGTCCTCGGGACAAGCATTCATAGAGAACTTTCTCAGCGCCTGTCACTTCCTTCTCTTTTGTCTCGCGATCAGATACGAGTTCTATTGCCGCAAGCATGCCTTTAACCCGAACATCACCTATTACGGCATACTTCTTCTGCAACTCCCCAAGATGAAAAAGCAGCCATTTCTCCATACTTTGCGCATGGTCAAGCAGGTTTTCCTTTTCGATGTATTCAATGGTAGCCAAAGCTGCCGCACAGCCTACAGCGCTTTTCTCATGGGTATAATGTCCGAGTGAAATGTCGCCCGCAATATCCAAATACTCTCTCGCAACGATGCCTGCCATCGGAAAAATCCCGCCTCCAAAACCTTTACCAATGACGACGATATCTGGAACAATATCATAATGCTCGTGAACGAACATTTTGCCTGTACGACCTAATGCCGTCGGTATTTCATCCAATATGAGCAACACGCCATAATCGTCGCAGATTTGACGAAGCCGTTGCATATAGGCAACGCTAGGAATCTGTACATCCGTGCTTCGAATAGGCTCGAGAATGACAGCGCACACATCAACTTCTCGTTCCAACATATAGGATAGGTAGTCCAGATTTTTGGCAGCAGCCGTTTCTCCTTCACCAAAGATTGAACGATAGCTGTTATAAGGCATCATATGCTCTGTTCCAGTCATCAACGGTCCAATCCCACTCCTGAATACAGCTTCGCCACCAACCGATATTGCATCCAGGCTTGCGCCATGAAAGGAATCCCACGTCGAAATGGTTTTGTGCTTACCGGTTGCTCTGCGTGCAAGCTTTAGTGCTATTCCAATAGCACTTGTACCTCCGGGTGCAAAGAGCACCTTGTTCAAATCTCCCGGTGCAAGCTCGGTCAGCTTCTGTGCCAGATCAATCGCAACCTGGCTCGTATATCGGCGGGGCAGAAATGGCAGCTGCTGCATCTGTTTAATGATGGCATTCATTACATGCTCATTTTTGTAACCCACCTGATGAACGCTATTTCCATGAAAGTCCATTACTCTGCGTCCATCCACATCCTCAATGTATATTCCCTCTGCACTTACAATGGCATTTAAACATGGCGTGGACATCGACTGATGAAGAAAGAGCTTGCTATCCTGGTCCAAGACAGCAAGCGTCTCTTCACTTAGATGCTCATCTTGCCAAGCTTGACGTTCATCCGTTCCATTGATATCTCCTTCTATACGACTATTGATGTGGATTGGCATAAGGCAGCTCCTTATTCATCAATCGTTCATTGATTTGCTCAATCATTCGAGGCAACTGGGATATGTCCTCAATAACGCCATGCGCTCCTGCTTCCATATAGTTCTTACGCACACCAGCAATAATCTGACGTTCTTCCTCTGGAGACAAATGCTCTACCTCAGCTTCCGTAAGACCAAGCATAGAGCTGCCTTTCACGATACCAATCGCCCACACGCCTGCACTATTTGCCTCTTGAATATCAGATATCGTATCTCCGACCTTAACCACTTGTGCATGATGACCCAGACCAAGCTGCTTCATATTTTCATAGATCATATACGGATAAGGTCTGCCTTTATCCATAACCAGGTCAGGAGTTACCCAATGATCAGGTTCGTAGCCATATTCCTTGGCAGCCTTTTCCACAATGGAAAGCATGGTGGAAGTATAGCCTGTAGTTGTTCCAATTTTTAAGCCTTGCTGCTTCAGCTGCTGTATGGTCTCTACAACATATGGATTGGGCTTTCCGTATTGCGGGAGAATAGCCAGTAGTTTAGATTCGAATCGATCATGCAGCTCATCAATGTCTGCCTCCGTATAACTACGGTCAAATTTCTCATGAAAAGCGGCTTCTATTCTTGGCATTTGCAACAACGTTTGAATGTGATCCCACTTCAGTTGCCCCATTGGAACCCGAACCTCTTCCATCGTTAACGGAATATCTATTTCCTCAAAAATATCCAAAAACACCTGCACCGGTGCAAAGCAACCATAATCAACTGTGGTTCCCGCCCAATCTAAAATAATGCCTTCAATTCTCATATTTCATCTCTCCAACATAACGTAATATTTGTTCACTTAACTTCTTCATATCCTCGGCATGCACGTCACCTATATTTCCGATTCGAAATACATTCGCATCTGTTAATTTACCAGGGTAAATGACAAAACCAGCCGATTTCAAATCGTGATAAAAATGTTCAAATGAAAAGGGAATATGCGCCGGGTACAAGAAGGTTGTAATAATCGGGGAATGTAGCTCCCTAGGCAAGTAGGCCGTAAAGCCAGCTTGAGCTAACCCTTCCACAACCATCTGCTGATTCCTACAATACCTCGCATGACGGGCTTCCACCCCGCCCTCTTCCGCTAGTTCCTTTAGTGCTTGGGCAAATGCGTAAACTACATGCGTTGGCGAAGTAAAGCGCCATTTGCCCTCATCCTTCTCCATCATTTCCCATTGGTCATACAAATCAAGCGATAACGAACGTGCTCTTCCTTTGCATTTCATAAGCTCATCCCTTTTGCAGAGAATAAAGCTGAAGCCTGGGACACCCTGAATGCATTTATTCGCGCTGCTGATGATAAAGTCGATTTGCAGCTGTTCTACTTCAATCGGAATGCCTCCGAAGCTACTCATGGCATCAATTATTGCTATTCGATTATTCCGCTTAATCACATCCATCACCGCTTCAAGCGGATTCAGAATGCCTGTGGTCGTCTCACAATGAACCATAGCGACATGCGTAATCGATGTATCTTCAACCAGTGTCCTCTCCACTGCTTGTGAATCTACCTGCGTATTCGCTTCAAAGATAAGGGATACATAAGAAATTTGAAGTACCTTTGCGATTTCCTCGATGCGCTTCCCATATGCACCATTTTGCAAAATTAACAGCTTCCCGTTACTCGGAATGACCGATCCAATTGTCGCTTCAATCCCGAAGGTACCACTGCCTTGCATGAACAGAGCTGTATAGTGCTCCTTCGATGCACAGCCAACCTCTAATAGTTGTAGGCGAATCTGCTGAACAATGGTCTTATACTCATGATCCCAGGTGCACCAATCCTTTAGCATCGCCTCTTTGACCGTTGAGGTTGTGGATAAGGGACCCGGTGTTAATAATAAATACGGATTGCTCATAGCTCCTCCAATAACTGCCACTCAGATTTCGGGTAGATTGGATTGCTCCACGCTACTTTGCCCGATGCATCGACACATTCCACGCGCACATATTGCTCATTATTTTGAATGAGATATTCAGCTTCGGTAATGTTCTCTCCAGTTGGATCCATTTCAGCCAAGCCATTGTCAGGAAAAGTAATAAAACGAATACTTCGCACAGGAGAACAGTCGACCTTGAGCCTGTCGTTCTCGATACGAAGATCATGAATCATCGGACCGTTGGAGCTATAATACTGACCTGCTTTTATAGCTTCAATAATTGCCTGTTGCTCTAACTGATCGGCCTCAACAACAATCCAGCCACCATAAAATTCGGACACTGCCATATCCGTTGGACCGCCGTGAGCATCGTCTGCCGCAATGGCGTTCACCTGCTTGCCTCGCTTCAGGACGTAGTCCCAGTAGGATACACCGTAACCTACCGCCTCCTGAATGTCGGATTGGTGATTATAAATTTCAATCGCTGCATAGCCCTCAAGTTGAAGTAAATCCTCTTCTCGATTCTTCGACCATTCCGGATGATTCATAATGACCAGGTTGCCTTTGCTTCTCATCTCATCGATCAATTGCTGAATGGTATCCAAGCTCTCATAATCCGGCTTTGCATGTTCCTCATCATGCTGAAAAGGCTTCTCTGCCAACAATGAGCGATCCAAAAGTCCATGCAGATGATACTGCTGACCCGTTGTATCCCGTTCCATCTCACAAGCCATTTCATAGCCGTCCAGCATAATAAACGTCTCCGTGTCATACATGTCGCTATGAAAATAGATTTCATGGTCGCTCAAGCACATAAAGTCATAGCCCTTCGAGCGGTAGGCCTCGATCATTTGTTCTACCGTATACTCCCCATCACTACGAACAGAATGTGCATGAATGTTGCCTTTATACTTTTGACGCCCAGTGTGCAAAAGAACAGCATCTCTCATTGTTATTCCTCCTCCGCCAAGTCTCCCACAAAGATCGGATTAGACCAAGCTACTCTGCCCTTCTCGTCCACACATTCGACCCGAATATATTGCATGTCCTTCTGAATCATCATGCTTCCAGAGGTCATCAGCTCACCTGTCTCGTATTTCCCAAGAAACGGTCCGCGTTGTGGAAATGCTTTAAACATAATATATTGGCAAGGCGAGCACTCCACGTTGACAAACCCATCCTCCACACGATAATCCAAAATTACAGGTCCTGAACTGGAATAAAATTGCCCCTTCTTTAATGCCGTGATAATTCCTTGCTGTGAAAGCTCCTCCGCCTCAACAGAAACCCAGCCGCCCCCATATTCGGCGATTTTGCTGTTAGGGTCATGATTGTGCGAGTCGTCCGCAGCGATCCCAAACACACGCTTGCCATTTTGAAGTGCATGATCCCAATAAGCCGCTCCATAAGAAGAACTTGGTGTCCACTCCGTTGCGTGATTATAGATTTCGATTGCAAAAAAACCATCATACTGAACCATATCCTCGAACCGTGTCAAATGCCATTCCGGGTGATTGAAAATGACGAGATTGCCATGCGCCCTCATTTCATCAATGAGCTTCTGTGGAGATTGTGACCCTTCCCAAGGAATAGGGATCTCAAATGATTGCAAATGATGGAACTGTTCCTTCTCCGAATCGATTGTCGGATCGCCAAGTACACCAAAGTGGTATCCAGGATCTGTATCTGGTATATGGTTCAATCCTCCTCTTTCCATGCCTGGCAGCACGATGAAAGAATCAGTATCATATTCCGTTGTACGAACAAATACATCATGATCCGTTATACTGATGAAGTCGTAGCCCTTATCCTTAAAAGCAGCGACAACACCCGATGCATCTTGAGATCCATCTGACCATGTTGTGTGTAAGTGCAAATTCCCTTTGTACTTTCGTTTGCTTTTGTCTAAATACACTGCGTCTTTCATCGTCACCACTCCTGTTTTTATCATTATCAGATTGACTAGGAACCTGCTGAAGCGCAAAATTATGAACACAAATAAAAAAATGCTTTTAATTGCTTTTATTTTTATTTATGTTGTTTTTATCATTCTACTGCTAAAAAACAATCAATACAATGCGATCCCAAATATTTAACATAGAGATTACAAATTTAACACAACAACAAACAACACAAAAAAAGCTAGTAGAGAAGGAATTTCTTCTCTACTAGCTTTACGCCTGAATCAAGCCTCACGTATATGATTCACTCGGCATCATCCATTTTGTATTGGAGTCTTCCAACTGCGCCTTCCATTCTGATGGAGGCTCCAGTTCCGAAATAACCACATCGACATTCTCGAAGTCGCATATCTTAACCATCGATCGTTTGTTCCATTTTGATGAATCCGCCAGAACAATGGACGTTTCCGACTGCTGAATCCATTTGCGAGTTAACGTTGCTTTTTCATAGTCATAGCTTGTAAATCCATGCTCCATCGATAAGGCATCTACAGTTACAAATGCCTTATTCACAAAAAAATCCGACATATTTGCTTCTGCAATAGCACCTGATACACGGAGATGCTTCACGCTCACTTCACCGCCAAGCATAATAATTCGGCCATCGAATTGCTCTCGTTTCTTGAGCTCGATCAAGGACATCATGGCAGAGATCGAGCTCGTTAGAACGGTAACCTGCTGCTTTTGAGATAGATACGGGATAATCTGAAGCGGTGTCGTGCCTTCATCTATAAAGATAACGTCATGATCATCAATTAGTGTAAAAGCAAGATATCCAATTTTCTCCTTCGCCTCTTGGTTAATACAGGCTCTTTCAAACAATGCTGGCTCTACCTCTACCTTCAGCTTGATCGCACCGCCATACACCTTCTTGAGCTTATTCTCCTTCTCCAGCTCATCCAAATCTCTACGAATCGTTTCTGTTGTAACCTCAAACATGCGTGCCAGGTCGCCCGCAATGACCTTCCCATGCTCGTTCAGCAAGTTCATAATACTTAGCTTTCTTTCTTCACCCGCAAGAGACATTGCAAATCCTCCTATTCTTCCTCGCTACTATTCCCACGTATTTAGACACTCACTTGGACATTATAAAGATAACGCCGAAGAAGGCGTCTCTGGGACATTCTTAATCAAATTCCGCATCCATTTCTGGGAGCGATAACGTTTATACCCTATGAAGGCCTTGCTCATCTCTTCACACAAAAATAATGCATACACCCACTCCGGCGGCAGACGGAGCACATATGCCCCAACAAATACTGCTGGTAATGCAATGGCCCATGTTGTAATTAAAATCATGCCCATCGTAAACAAATTATCTCCACCTGCTCTAAACATACCGACAATCCATACATTATTCAAGAAAAATGCGGTCATTGCCACAGCCTGCAGCAGAAGGATATTTCCTAAAGAAGCGTGAACCTCCCCACTTAAGTAAGGAAAAATAAAGGACACAAACGGCGAAACCATCATCATGACAACACTAACGATTATACCCGTAATGACCGAAATCCGAGTAAATCTGCGAGCATAATCCAGCGCCTGCTCCTGCTTGTCCTGTCCCAGCTTTTGTCCGATCATCACTTTTGCCGCATAGGCAAATCCGTGAATCCCCATCATAAAATATCCTTGTAGCGTATTCGCAAGCTGGAATGTAGTCAATGCCGCGATGCTTAATGATCCAAAAGCTACGGCATACAGCATATTTCCGATCGACCACATGCCTTCGTGAAACACTAGTGGGGTTATCGTTTTCACCACCTGCTTGCGCAGTATCAGAGGTAAACTGAACAGCTCTTGGAATCGAATATTTAAATAATACGATTTGCTATAGATGAAAACAAACAAAAACAGAAGACTCGTACCTGAAGCTATCAACGTTCCCCATGCCGCTCCTGCCACACCCAGGTTGGGTAAACCCAACTTCCCGTAAATCAGCCCATAGTCGAGTGTAATATTAATCGCCATCGCACATAGACCGACATATAAAGTTATCTTAACCTTCCCTATGGATCCCAGCGCCTGAGCATAAGCATCTCTAATCGCACTGATCAGAAAAACAAAAACCATAATCGTGAGGTATTGAATACCAAGCTGCAGTATTTCAATGTCCTTAATAAATAGAGAAAGAATCGGCTCCTTCCAGATCCACACAACAACAAACGCCAGAAGACTGATGCAGATTCCCGTCAACAACATAAAACCGAATGTTGCTCGCATAAGCGTATGCTGCTGTTTTCCGTGGTACTGGGTCATATAAGCAGTCATCCCATAGACTGCAGTAAGGATCATCGATAAAATGAAGCTGATTCTGCCTACTGCAGCGGTGACAGCAACTGCCCCATCTCCCAAGCTGGTCACCATTAGCATATTCACTAGCGAAAATGAATTAGCAACAAGCATTTGTAGCACAGAAGGAATAACTAATCCCTTCATCTCCCGAGTAAACCCAGACTTTCCGATCGTACCCTCTCCCAAGCATATCCCTCATTCACATTCAAATTGTACGATACCTCGCATGTTTTTCACTTCGTTCTGTTTGTTTAACTATAGTCTTCTTGTTGTTTTAGTTGCTTTTATGTTGCCTAACTCATCATACATATTGCTTGTCATTTAGTCAATGCATGAGGGCGAGAGATCATGACCTTTACCAATCCTTTAATTTCCATCGCAAAATGCCCACCAATCAAAAATAAACTCCACAAACTCACCAAACATGGTTTGATAGTTCCAATGTTCTTCTGCGTTGTATTTTTGAACCGTCTGTCATCAAAAAAATCCTGATAAGCAAATTTCAATAACATAAAAAAGACTACCTTCTTTGAACTGCACCCCAATTGTTAGACACCATCTAACATTGGAGGTGCAGTTTTTGTAATGGCTAAAGTGACCACACAAGAAAAAAAATACAAGCGATAAAAAGGTATCTTGAAGGGAAGGAAGGACAGAAAAGCATAGCGAGGAGTATAGGAGTATAGGAGTATAGGAGTATAGGAGTATAGGAGTATCGCATAGTATACTCCTAACATGGATTCGACAGTACGAACATCATGGAGAACAGGGTTTTGAAAATGGCTATACAACTTATTCCGTGGAAGATAAACTAAGGGTGCTTCATTATATAAACGAACATGGGACATCTATCCGCGAAGCAGTTGCGATCTTCAATATACCAACATATTCTCTGGTACTACGTTGGAAGAATCAACTAGAGACAAAAGTTGTAGATGCCCTCAAATCAAAGAAAAAGGGACGTCCATCCATGAAAGAAGAATCCAAGAAAGAAACCTACTCCAGTTGAAGGCTTTATCGAGGCGTTACAAGCGGAAATAGAACGTTTGCGCATGGAGAATGCCTACTTAAAAAAGTTGAATGCCTTAGTTCAAAGCAAGGAAAAATCACAAAGCAAGACAAAGTGAAAGTCATTTTTGAATTAAGGCTGAATTACCCCGTTACGGCTCCGCTGCAACCTTCTTATTTTGTTTCATAATCCATATTACACCACATATATCATTTATTTAGAGGTCTTTTTTTGGTTTATGCGCCACACACTCCGGTCAAAAATAAAAAAACTCTGCCGACCAAGGGACTGACCCCATAACGGGAGACAAATCAAAACACCTTCAAGAGAATCGAACCATGTCGTAAGATATGGAGATAACCTTGGAGGTGTTTTTACGTTGGCAACGAGAGTGAGTTACCCCTTAGAAATAAAGATGAAAGCTATTGAAATGAGATTGGCAAGAGTCCCGGTAAGAGAGGTTATGGAGCAGTTGGGAATACGGAATAAAACACAGCTAAAAACATGGATGAGGTGGTATCGAAAAGGTGAAGTGCATCGTCTGAAGCAGCCTGTGGGTAAACAATACAGCTACGGAAAAGGTCCGGAACACTCTTCGGAGCTCGAAAAAGTAAAAGCGGAGAACCGGTTCCTGAAGCAGCAATTGGACCTGCTAAAAAAGTACAAGGAACTGGAAAGGAGGTGGAACCAGAGGTCGCCGTTGCCTGGATCGAATCCATTCGAGACGAAGTGACGGTGTCTAAGGCTTGTACATGGCTCGGAATCGCAAGAGCGACCTACTACCGTTGGAAAGCAGCTGTGGGGACAGAGTATGCAGACAAAGCGGTGGAGAGAATCCGGGAGCTTTGCATCCGTCATAAATTTCGGTATGGTTACCGGAAAATCACCGCACTCCTTCGGGCAGAGCAAAGAATGAATCACAAACGAGTTCAGCGGATTATGCAGCGTGAGGGGCTACAATGCCGCGTGAGGATGAAGAAACGAAAGGCCACTGGGCAGCCCGCTCATCCAGCAGAAAATCTGCTGAAGCGTCAATTCCATGCAGAGGCACCC